>DASZCK010000159.1:0-4405 GCA_035943195.1 Steroidobacteraceae bacterium | reverse complement strand
CAGTCCGGGTGTGCTGCATGGTTTTTATTCCATGCTGCTGCAGGATGAGGATGGCCAGGTCCAGGAAACCACCTCGGTGTCCGCGGGCCTGGACTACCCAGGCGTCGGCCCCGAGCACGCGCTGCTGCACCTCACGGGTCGCGTGCAGTACGAAGCAGTGGATGATCTTGAGGCGCTGGACGCCGTGAAGGAGTGCTGTGAATCCGAGGGGATTCTGCCTGCCATCGAGAGTGCGCACGCGCTGGCGGGCGCCAGGCGCTGGACGGCGGCCAATCCCGGTGCGCGCATCGTGATCTGTCTGTCAGGCAGAGGTGACAAGGACATGCCCACCCTGCAGAAAACCCTGTTGGCCAACCTCGAAGCGAATCCGTCATGAGCTTACGGCAACAGCTACCGGGCGAGCAGATCAGCAATGCCATTCGCCGTGCCCACGCCAAGGGCGCGCCCGCGCTGGTGGCCTATCTGACGGCGGGCTATCCCAGCATGACGCTATTTACCGAGCATGTCCGGGCCATCGCATCGGCCGCGGACGTGGTGGAGATCGGCGTGCCCTTCACCGATCCCATGGCCGACGGCGTCACCATCCAGCGCTCCAGTCAGGGTGCCCTGGCGCAGGGTGTCAGCCTGCGCTGGATACTCTCCGAGCTGACCAACATGCCGAAGGTCAACGCGCCACTGCTGCTGATGAGCTACCTCAATCCGCTGCTGGCGTTCGGTGTCGAGCGCCTCCCGGAAGCCGCCGTCAAGGCTGGGGTGAACGGCTTCATCGTGCCGGACCTGCCGGTCGATGAATCCGATCTGCTCAAGGACGCGCTGGCGTCGCAGGGTATCGCCCTGGTGCAGATGGTGACGCCGGTCACCACCTCCGAGCGGCTGGAGCAGGTGGTCGCCGCCAGCAGTGGCTTCGTGTACGCCGTCACCATGACCGGCGTCACCGGCAAGAGCGTCGCGGTCCCCACCGAGGTGCTTGAGTATCTGGGCCGGGTTCGTGCGCAGTCGGCGGTGCCCGTGTGTGCGGGCTTCGGCATCCGCAGCCGTGAGCAGGTTCAAGCGCTGCGCGGCCACGTCGACGGCGTCATCGTTGGATCGGCGCTGGTTGAGCTCCTGGAACGCGGTGGTGATCCGGCGCGCTGGCTGGCGGAGCTGCGCGGGTAGCCGGTTCGCCGTCGTGCACGGATTTAACAGTGTCCGTCGTGCCGCTTCCCTTGCCCTCCTGCTGTGTCCGACCATCGGGATCGGCGCTGACTTCGATCAGGCGCAGGTCCACCTGGGTGCGGGCGATGCTACCGCGGGCCTGCAATACAGACACGAGGGCAACCGGTACGGGTGGCACAATGCCACGCTCAGCGAACTGATCAGTCGCGCGTGGGGCGTCGAATCCGACCACATCCTAAGCGGTCCACGCTGGCTCGACGACCAACGTTACGACGTCGATGTGACGGTCGCGACCGCCCTATCCGCGCAGGCAATCGCCTCTGACCTGCAGGATCTGCTCGTGCAGCGATTCGGCCTGCGCCTCCAGATACAGACCCGGCAGGTAGTGGCGTACACCTTGAATCTGGTAGGGCAGCCGCGACTGCAGGCGACGGGCGTCTCCGGCAAACCTGGGTGTGATCTCAAGAACGGCCAGAACCCCTCGACGACGCCGGGTGAGGCGCGCCCACCGGTGACGCTGCGGTGCGTGCACGAATCCCTGGCGGGATTTGTCCGCGCGCTCTCGCAGTTGCGCGAGGCGTCCGGCTATGTCCTGAACTATGAGATCCAGGATCGCACCGGGCTGCCGGGCATGTGGGATTTTCAGCTTAGCTGGACACCGCGCAATTCCTGGCATGCCGACCCGGTGGCGGCTCCCGGGCAATCGCTGTTTGAGGCCATAGAAACGCAACTCGGCATGCAGCTGCGGCTGGCGTCCGTGCCTACCCAGGTCCTCGTCGTTCGGACGGCGCGCGCGCCGGCAACCACGCGCACCGACCACACGCTGCGCTTCGATGAGGCGAGCATCCAGGCGTCCGCGCCGGGCTTGGCAACTCTGCCCTGCGGCCGTATGGAGATCAGGCCCGGCGGCGTGGTGGGCTACCACATGAGCGTGCGGTCCTTGATCCTGGAATCGGAGGGAGATCTCGGCATACATCGCATCGTCGATCCCACCGACTCCATCGACGCAACCTGCTGGAGCGTACTCGCCGCCACTCCTGTACGGTCGGATGCGCCGGCAGGTTGGAGCGGCACCGAGTGGAATGGCGTGGAAATCGGTTCCATGCGCGTCATGCTGCGTGCGCTACTCGCGCAGGCCTTTGGTTTGAAAATGCACGTGGAGCAACGGCCCGTGGCCGGGTACGCCCTGCGCGCCCGGCGCCCGTTGCTGAAGCCGGCCGAGCCGGGCAATCGCCCCGGGTGCCACGAAGGTCTCGGGCTGGCCAGCCTCGAGCAAAGCCGCGCGGATGCGCGGCTCAGCAATCCCTTTGCCTCGCGCCTCATCACCTGCCGCAACGTCACCTTGCGCGAGTTCGTGCCGCAGTTTTCGCAGATGATCACCGGGGTCGACGGCCCGGTGACCGACGCCACGGGTCTATCAGGGCGCTATGACTTTGCCGTCAATTTCAGTCCCGGCGCCTGGCTGCAGGCCAACTCGGCGACCACCGCCCACCCGCTCATTCCGATCGCACAGGCTCTTCGGACGCAGCTCGGCCTTGAACTTCAAAGCCGGGAGGTGACGGCTCCCACGCTGATCATTGATCAGGTCAGCACTCGCCCCATTGGCTCACTTCATTGAATTGAGTCGCTCCTGCACTGCGGCAGCGATTCATCGTGCTAACTTATGGCGACTCGATTCGGGAGAACAGCATGCCGAAACATTTGAAACCGCACTTCAGCCGCCGCAATCTGCTCAAGGCGAGCGCACTCACGGCAGGCCTATTGATCTTCCCGGGTGCGGCCCGCATTGGCAGGGCAGCCGGTGACGGCCTGCGCATCGGCATCATCGGGTCCGGTCATGTCGGCAGTGCGCTGGGCACCGTGTGGGCCAAGGCCGGCAATCAGGTGCTGTTCTCATCGCGCAATCTGGACAATGACAAGAAGCTCGCGGCCCAGGTCGGAGCAAACGCACGGGCCGGTACGCCACAGGAGGCAGCTGCCTTCGGTGAGGTCGTTCTATTCGCGATTCCCTACAACGCCTTTCCCGATCTCATCAAGAGCTTTGGCGGCTCGCTCAAGGGAAAGGTCGTGATCAATGCCAGCAATCCCTTCGCGCAGCGCGATGGGGCGATCGCCGATCAGGCAAGAAATCTGGGCGCCGGGGCATTCGATGCCGCGCTCATGCCGGGTGCATTGGTGGTGCGAGCTTTCAATGCGGTCGGGTCGGCACGCATGGCCAGCGCGCATGAGGATTCCGGCAAGATCGGCCTACCGATCGCAGGCGACAGCAAGAAGGCCATCGACGTCACCTCGAGGCTGGTTCGGGAGGTCGGTTTCGAACCGGTGGTGGTGGGCGGATCGGCCATGGGGAAATATCTGATGCCCGGAACGCCGCTGGCTGGCGAGCACACGCCGGCGGAAATCCACAGCATCACGGCGACCTTGAAACCGTAAGGACCTCAGCCCACCTCGGCGCTCGCGGCTGCCGCCGCGGCCGCCTGGGCCGCCGCGGCCTGCGGCGACATCATCCGGAAGGTGCGCCACTTGCCCCACTTGTAGTAGCCGATGGCCATCAGGATGGCCACGAACGAGGAGATGGGGAAGCTCCACCAGATGGCATCGGCGTGGAGCCGATCCAAAAACCCAAGCGCCAGCGGGAACCGGATGCCGAGCAGGCTGATGGCCAGCACGATCAGTGGCGCCACCACGGCGCCATTGGCGCGCACCACGCCGAACATCACCATGGAGATGCCGAAGAATACGAAGCTCCAGGTGACGATGTAGTTCAGGTGCACGCCGATGTCCATGGCGACGGATCCCGGCATCAGCCAGATACTCAATGCCGAGCGGCAGAACACATCGACGATCAGCACCATGGTCCCGGTCAGCATCAGCTGGTAGATGATGCCCATGCGGGTGATGCTGCTGATCCGATCCCACTTCTGGGCGCCGATGTTCTGCGCCGCCATCGAGGAGACGGCCATGCCGATGGCGTAGGAGGGCATCTGGATGTAGTTCCAAAGCTGCAGCGCTGCTCCATAGGCGGCCGCCGTGTGAATGCCGAAGCGGTTCACCAGCGTGATCATCAGCAGCATGCTCAGCGATATCACCATCATCTGCAGCGCCATGGGTACGCCCTTGCCGATGAGGGTGCTGACGATCGACCAGTCGATCTTCAGCAGCTTCAGCTCCGCGCCATGCAGGCACAGCGGATTCTTCTTGGCGTAGAGGTAGCTGATCAGCACCACCAGACTGATGGCCTGTGCCAGCA
>DASZCK010000158.1:0-1947 GCA_035943195.1 Steroidobacteraceae bacterium | reverse complement strand
CGCTGGCACAGTGCGGTCACGTCAAACGCAAGGCCGCCGACATTCTCGGCGTGAGCCTGAAAACCCTCTACAACCGACTCGAAGTCTACAACGGTCGCACGGGCGCCGGACCTGCGGTCGAATCGGCGTCGGGCGACCCGGAGCCGGATCTGGCGCTGCCCCCCGGCGGCGATACCCGGCCGGATGAGGATCGGTTCAGCTAGGCGCGCCCGCGTATCAGGCGCATCACCAACGTGGCCAGCACCCATCTGGCGGTTGGCGTCGCCAGCACGCCGCCGGCCATCTTCGCCGCACTGACCGCTGTGGTGGTCAGCCAAGCCAGCGTTCCACGCCGCTGCCATTGACCGAAGGTTGCGGCAAGCTGCGCGCGTTGAACCGCAGCTTCGACTTCCAGCACCTGCAGGCGCTGCGCGATGACCACCGAACGCGGCAAGGCGGCGCTGTCACTCACTCTCATCGGCTCCGGCGAGCTGTTGCAGCGCCTCGGCATCCTGGCGCAGCTGATTCGCCAGCCGGCTGAAGATGCGCTCGCGCCGGGTCGCGAGTTTCAGTACCCGCCAGCTGACGATGCCGGTGATGGCGAACAGCACGCACAGCACCGCCAGGATCCACAGTCCCGCCGCGCGCGGCAACGCCACGGCGATCCACAGCAGCAGGGCGGTGGCTGACAGCCACACTGCGATGATGCAGATAGCGGCCAAGCGCAGTTCGCGGCCGAGCGCGCTCACCTCCCGCTCCACTTCCAGACCCAGCATTTCAAGTCGGGTCTGGCCCATGGCCAGCAGCTGTCGCAGCAGTGAGCGGCTGCGCTCAGCGAAGGTGGGCGAGGTGGGAAGAATCATTTCGGGATCAAAGCTCCGGCTCTTCCGGCTCTTCCGGCGCGGCCGGGCTGCCGCCGCGCATGACCAGCGCGCCCACGATGAGACCGAGGCCCGCGCCGATGGCAAGGGCCGCCCAGGGATTGGATTTGAGCCAGGACTCGGTGGCGACCGCGGCACGGCGGCCACGCTGGCGCGCATCCTGCTCCAGATCGGCGAGCTTTTCGCGCGCGGAACTGATGGTGTCGTTCACCCGGTCCTTCAGGGCGCCCAGGGTGGCGCCATCGGCTCCGGCGGCGGCCATCAGCGCCTCGGCCTGTTCAACGATCCGGCGTAATTCGGCGGCCAGTGCTTCGGTGCCGGGGCTGTCCTGTTGGGTCATGGGTGCTCCTCGCATTATGCAATCACTGTGCAAGTATGGGGCCGTCAGTGGCCCTCGAAGCGGACCAGCGACATTGCCCGGATCCCGGCCCGCGCGAGTTTGGCCGTTCCGCCGAGCTCAGGCAGGTCGATGACAAACGCCGCACCCACCAGCTCGGCTTTCAGGGACTGCAGCAGCTGCACCGCAGCGCCCGCACTGCCGCCCGTGGCGATGAGATCGTCCACCAGCAATACACGGTCCCCGGCCTTGACGCCATCGGCGTGCATCTCGAGTTCATCAATTCCGTATTCCAGTGAATACGGCACGCGGATGGTCGCGTGGGGCAGCTTTCCCTTCTTTCGCAGCGGTACGAAACCCGCCCCCAACTGACAGGCCATGGCCCCGCCCAATATGAAGCCGCGGGCCTCGATACCGGCGACATGGGTGACGCCGGCGTCCTTCCACGGCGCACTCAGTTCCGCCAGCGTGGTCCGCAGCACCTGCGCATTGCCCAAGAGCGTGGTGATGTCACGGAACTGAACTCCGGGGCGCGGATAGTCGGGAATGGTGCGGATGAACGGCCGCAAATCCGTGTCTGAAATTTGCTTCATAGATACCAATGATAAGGGATTGCGATGATATACCGAGCTGCCATCGCGCCGGCATCGGTCGTGCTACATTTACGGCCCTTTCGACACACCCAGACCGGAAGAACCTTCAATGGCACCTCCAGCTTCGAATATTGAAATCGCCCAGCAGGCCAAGATG
>DASZCK010000157.1:0-35451 GCA_035943195.1 Steroidobacteraceae bacterium | reverse complement strand
CAGTGGAGACGTGCGATGCCGTGACGCAGGTGTGGGAACCCACGCCGCAGCGCCAGGCCATCCTGAACCTTCCGGCCACCGTCGAGATGTCCACGCCGAACATCTACGCCGACCAGATCGAATGGTTCTGCCGGCATGTGGCGCAGCGCGACAGCGTGGTCATCAGCGTGCACCCCCACAACGATCGTGGCACCGGGGTCGCGGCCGCGGAGCTCGCCGTGATGGCCGGCGCCGACCGCGTCGAGGGCACACTGTTCGGCAACGGCGAACGCACCGGCAATGTCGATATCGTGACACTGGCCCTGAACCTGTACACGCAGGGCGTGGCGCCGGGGCTGGATTTCTCCAACATCAATGAAGTGGCGCGCTGTGCCGAGGCCTGCAATCAGCTGCCCATCCATCCGCGCCATCCCTATGTGGGCGATCTGGTGTTCACGGCGTTTTCCGGTTCGCATCAGGACGCGATCAAGAAGGGCTTCGCGGCACTGCAGCCCGGCGCCACCTGGGACGTGCCCTACCTGCCCATCGATCCGCAGGACCTGGGGCGCACCTACGACTCGATCGTGCGGATCAACAGCCAGTCAGGCAAAGGCGGAGTCGCCTACCTGCTGGAGCGCGACCATCAGTACGTGCTGCCGCGGCGCCTGCAGATTGAGTTCAGCCAGGTGGTGCAGGCTGCGGTCGACGCCTCGGGCAAGGAGCTCACCAGCGATGAACTCGCGGCGCTCTTCAGTGCCGAATACCTGAGCACCACCGCACCGTTCATCTATCGCTCGCACCAGCTCGCGGCCACCGTCGACGGTGCCGACCGTGAACGCATCACGCTGCATGTGGATCGCAATGGCTCACCCCTCACCCTCACGGGCTCAGGGTCCGGACCCATCGATGCGCTGGTGGCGGCGCTGGGACTGCCGATCGATGTGCTCTCGTACTCGGAACATTCGCGTTCGGCCGGAAGCGGCGCTCAGGCGGTGGCTTACGTGGAGATCACCACGCACTCGCGCGTGACACTGTTCGGTGTCGGCATCCACAACAACATCATCACGGCATCACTACTGGCGGTGGTGTCGGCGGTCAATCGCGCCATGGCGAGGGGTGCGCTCAGCGTCGCGGCCTGAGCGTCGAGCGCAACTGGATGCCATCGTGTTCGTTGATGAGCGCGGCCAGCCAGTCAACGAAGACGCGTACCCGGCGCGAGAGATGGCGACTTTGCGGATACACCAGGTGTAGGGGCGAGGGTTCGGGGAACCAGTCAGCGAGCACCAGATCGAGGGTGCCCCGCTCCATCGCTTCCTTCACGACGAAGGCCGGCAGCTGCGCGATGCCGAGCCCGGCTTCCGCGGCGCTCACATAGCTGTTCTCGTCCTCGAGCGCCAGGTGACCGGGGAACACTGCCTGCACGCGTTCGGCGTCCTTGGAAAAGACCCACTCAATCCGCTCACCGCTGCGCACTGCGAAATGATTGATGCAGTGGTGTTGCGCCAGCTCGCGCGGATGGGTGGGCGATCCATGTGCGCTGAGGTAGGCCGGCGCCGCGCAGGTCGCGAAGTACACAAAGCCCACCCGCCGCGCCACCAGGCTGGCGTCGTCGACCTCGCCGATCCACAACGCACAGTCGATCCCCTCCGCCACCAGGTCAAAGTGCCGCTCATTGCAGGCGAGGGCTAATTCGAGGTCGGGGTACTGGGCGAAGAACTGCGGCAGCGCCGGGACCATGACCGAGCGGGCAATCAAGGTCGGTGCGTCGACCCGCACTCGCCCCTGTGGGCGCAGCGCGTGCTGGGACAGCGCCTCTTCGGCGTCGCGCAGCTCGGCGAGAATCGCCGCAGCCCGTGCGTAGTAGGCGGCACCATCGGTGGTCACGCTGACACGCCGGGTGGTCCGGTTCAGCAGCTTCACCCCCAATGAGGCCTCCAGCCGCTGGAGCAGCGTGGTCGCCGTCGCGTTGGGGATCTGCAGGCTCTGGGCGGCGCGGGCGATGCCACCCACTTCCACCACCCGTACGAACAGGCTCATTGCCTGAAACTTGTCCATGATTATTATTCAGAATACGGAATAATTATTTCAATTTCGACTATTTATCTCATGTGAATAGAATAATAGAGTGCCTGGCATCCAGCCGTCCAGGAGGACGCACGAATGAGCCACGCAACCAGGACCGTTACCGACAGCACCTTCCACAGCGAAGTGCTCGAATCACCCAAGCCGGTGTTGGTGGATTACTGGGCCGAGTGGTGTGGGCCGTGCCGGATGATCGCGCCCATTGTAGAGGCGTCAGCAGCCGAGTTTTCCGACCGGCTGACGGTGGCAAAACTCAATATCGAAGAGAATGCCGCCACCGCCAGGCGCTATGGGATCCGCAACATTCCAACCCTGATGCTGTTCAAGAATGGCGAGCCCGTGGCCACGCACGTGGGCAGCCTCAGCAGGGGCCAGCTGCAGGCCTTGATCGCCGCGCACACCTGAAGGTCAGTACTTCTTCAGCAAGCCTTCGACATCGCTGCGCGCGGCCGCCAGCGCCTCGCGCAGCGCAATGTGGGGACGTGTCCCGCCGCCATTGACGATGGCGGCGAAGGCGAGCCAGCCGCCGTCGCGTTTGCGCGCGTAGCCTGCAATGCCGAGCACCGAGTGCGGCGTATCCATGCTGCCGGTCTTCAGCGCCACCCGATCGAGCCACGCTTCACTGCCTTCGCGCAGGAAGCCGAACGAGGCATCCCGTGGCACCACCAGGCCACCGTAGTAGGTGGGAAAGCGCCGCGTCTCCCGATACGCATGGGCCAGGACTCGCACCAGGTCATGGGCCGAGAGCAGGTTCTCCGGGGTGAGTCCACTGCCACTGTGCAGCAGGGCACCCGGACTTGCGGGTGCCAGTGTCGCGAGGAAGTCGGTGAGCACGCCGGCGGCGCCGTCCAGACGAGCCGGCACCGCAGCGCCCGACTCGGCGGCCAGATCCAGCGTCAGCACATCGGCGATGTAGTTGTTCGAATAACGCAGCATCCGTCCCAGTTGCTCACCCAGCGACAGGCCCTGCACTTCTCCCAGCGGCTGCATCGTGCCGGGCGGCGGGGCGCCGGTGACCACTGCGCCCTTCACCGGCACGCCCAGTTCGCGCAGCATTTCCTTAAGCAGCAGACCCGAGTCACGCACCGGATCGGACATCGACCGGTACAGCTGCTGGGCGGGCCCGGCCGGGATGTCCCCGCCCGCGCGCAGGTGATCGCCATTGCCATCGGTCAGCCGTTCTACCCAGAAGGTCTGGTGTCCGGTCGTTGCCACGGTGTGGATGCTGCCCTCCAGGGTGATGGGCAGTTGATTCACCCCGCAGCCCTGCACCTGGGCGGGCGCGCCCACGACACCGGGGCGTACCTGCACGCACCAGTTGCCGAAATCCACGCCGATGGCGCCGAGCGGGGCGTTGTAGGAGCGGTCACTGTGCTGCAGGGCCTCGCACCGGTCCTGGGTCTCGCACTCCACCGTGCCGAATGGCGCGGGGATGACCAACAGCCGGCCCTGCACGCGCGTCACCCCGGCGCCGCGCAATTGCGTCGCAAGGCTCCAGAATGCCTGGTCATCGAGCGACGGATCGCCCGCGCCCATCAGCACCAGATCACCGCGCAGTTCGCCATCGATGATCGCGCCGCCGCCCAGGAGCCGGGTATGAAATACCTTATCCGGCGGCCACTGGTGCAAGGCGGCGGCCGCGGTCACGAGCTTGGTGAGCGAGGCCGGTGTCAGATGCGTGTCGGCGTGCAGTTCGTCGATGGCGCGATTGCGGTCCAGGTCGATCGCCGCGGCGCTGACCTGCGCGCCGGTTCGCTCAAGCTGCGCCAGCGCCGGCCACTGCGAATGCTCGGATGTCGGAGGCGCGGCGAACAAAGGCGCCGACGCGACCAACGCCAGCGTCATGCCCAGCACCGCCGCGAACACCGTGCCGGTTTTTCCTGCCAAGAAACTCTCCCGACTGCGCCGAGTGCAACCGCTGCGGCAAGATATTGCCGTCATGCGGCGGGTCATTGCCACATTTGTAAAGTGCCAAGCATTGCTCACTACGCAACTAAAGTTAGGACTAAGTTGCGAGGCACATTCGCCGCCTCGGACCAACAGCATGAACATCAGCCACATCGTCGGCAACCTGAATCAGCAATATCCGCTGAGCCTGATCGGCGGTGCGTCCCCGCCAAGCGCCACGCAGGCACCACCGGCCGGTGGCCTGTTCGATGCCCTGATGCAGGCCCTCACCCAGTCCGGCGCACTCACGACGACGACCGCCGCCACCTCCGCCGCCGGCACCGCGGCCACGACCACGGATGCGACCGCGACCGCCGCGGTCGCCGCCGGCTCGACCAACGCGTCGAGCACCGGCAGCACTTCCTCCTCGACCAGCCTCACGCCGCAGCAGGCCATGCAGGCCTTCATCCAGAAACTGGTCGCCACGTTGCCGGGCCAGGGTGCCGCCACCGGCGTCACCAGCCCCAGCAGCAGTTCGGCCCTGGCCTCCCTGCAGCAGAGCTTTCAGAACCTGGTGAGCTCGATGGGCGGCAACAGCAATGCGTCGCTGTCGGGCTTTCTGACCAACTTTGCGAACGACCTGCCGGGCATGAGTGCGGTCGGCAATCTGGTCAACACGCAGGCCTGATCCGGCCAACAGTCGGTTTGCTACAGTACGCGCATGCGCGTACTGCTCGTCGAAGATGACCGGATGATTGCCGAGGCCGTGCGCACGGCGCTCGAGCAGGACGGTCATGTCACCGACTGGGTGGGCGATGGCACCGCGGCCTTAAGCGCCCTGGGCGCTTCCAAATTCGACATCGTCCTGCTGGACCTGGGCCTGCCGCGCAAGGATGGCCTGACGGTACTGCGGCAGCTGCGTGAACGTGGTGATGCGACCGTGGTCATCATCATCACGGCGCGCGATGACGTGCGCAGCCGCGTCGCCGGCCTGGACAGCGGCGCCGATGACTATCTGGTCAAGCCCTTCGACTTGGACGAACTGGCGGCGCGCATGCGCGCGGCGCTGCGGCGCAGTGCCGGTCGCGGTGATCCGGTCATCGAGCATGGCGATATCTGGCTGAACCCGGTCACCCGTGAGGTCTCCAAGGCGGGCACGCCGGTGGCGCTTTCGGCCAAGGAGTTCGCGGTGCTCGAAGCCCTGCTGTTGCGGCCCGGCGCGGTGCTGTCGCGTGCGCAGCTCGAGGATCGCCTGTACGGCTTCGGCGATGCCGCCGAGAGCAATGCCGTCGAGGTGTATGTACATGCCCTGCGTCGCAAACTCGGCAGCGACGCCATCAGGACCCAGCGCGGCGCCGGGTACTTCGTGCCGCGATGATGCGTTCCATCCGCGCCAGACTGCTGCTGGGACTGCTGCTGCTGGTGGCGGTGATGTCACTCATCGTCGGCTCACTCACCTATAGGCGGGTGCTGGGCGAGGTCTCATCGCTCTTCGACTACCAGCTGCGCCAGATGGCGCTGTCGCTGGGCGACCAGGCCTCGGTGCTGTCGGGTTATCCCGTCCCGCCGCAGCCCGAGAATTCGGACTTCGTCATCCAGATCTGGGACGTCTTCGGCAGGCAGGTGCAGTCGCCCGAACTGCCCTTCGTCAGCAACGCCGTGCTGGGCCTTTCGGATCTGACGTTTCAGAACAAACGCTGGCGCGTGTACGTCCTCACCAATCGACTCTGTACCGTCCAGGTGGCCCAACCCTGGAGCGTGCGCGAAAGGCTGGCGCGCGAGGCGGCATTGCGCATCGTCGTGCCCCTGCTGCTATTGCTGGCCCTGATGGCGGTGGCCGCGGCCTGGATCGTGGCGCGCGCCATGAGTCCGCTCAAGGGCCTCACGACCCAACTCGAGCACCGCGACATCCACAGCCTCGCGCCGCTGGCCGCGCCCGATCTGCCGGCCGAAGTCTCGCCTCTGGTGGAGGAACTCAACCGCCTGCTGGATCGGCTGTCGGATGCGTTTGCCAGCCAAAGGGCGTTCGTTGCCGACGCCGCCCACGAACTGCGCTCGCCCCTCACGGCGCTGTCGCTGCAGCTGCAACTACTGGAACGCGCGCGCGATGCGGCGGAGCGTGAACTTGCCACCTCGCGCCTGGGCGCCGCCATCGAGCGCGCCACGCACCTCGCCGGTCAGCTCCTGACCCTGGCCCGTAATGAGCCGCAGGGCCTCTCGGTGGACACCCAGGCCGTGGCGCTTGCGGATATCGTGCACCACGCGGTCGGCGAGGTGCAGCCCCTGGCGCAGCAGCGTCGCATCCGCCTGGAGGTCGACGCGCCGGCGGACATCCGCGTCAAGGCCGAGTCCGATGCCATACAGATCCTGGTGCGCAATCTGCTCGACAATGCCGTGCGCTACTCCCCGGAGGATTCGGCGGTGGGACTGCGGGTGGTGCGCAATTCGCGCGGCCAGCCGGTGCTGCAGGTCAGCGACCAGGGACCCGGCATCGCCCCCGAAGTGCGCTCGCGGGCCTTCGCGCGCTTTTACCGAGCCCCAGGGGCCACGGCGGATGGCAGTGGCCTGGGCTTGGCCATAGTAAAAGCCATCGCCCAGCGACATGGGGCCGAGGTGGAGCTTGGCGATGCAGCGCCTCACGGCCTCCTGGTCACGGTTACGTTCCCGGCGCCTTAAGGTTCCCTTAAGGCGGGCCGCGCATGCTGCGCCTCATCCGCGCTGTTGGCGCAAGGAGAGCTACCGTGAACCCCAAGAATCCTGCATTACTCGTGTCGGTGGGTGCCGCCGTGGCATTCGCCGCAATCGCCGGTTTGTCGGCGGCCGGAGCCGCTGGCACCGTCACCTCCACCCCCATCGCCATCGCCGCGCCGACGAAGGCTGAGCAGATTCCCTTTATCGGCGCCCCCAACTATCGCGCCATCGTGGCGGCCAACCGGGCCGCGGTGGTCGGCATCACCACCGAGTCCAAGGCCAGCGACCAGACCGACGACAATGATGGCGATGATCAGGGCCAGGGCAATGTCGCACCCGGCTGGGGCAATGGCGGCAACGGCGGCAACAGCCGCGACAATCCCTTCGGCGACAATCCGTTCTTTCGCTTCTTCGGCAACCCCAACCTGCCGCGCCAGAATCAGACGCCGGTGCGCGCACTGGGATCCGGCTTCATCGTCAGCCCCAACGGCGTGATTCTGACCAATGCGCATGTCGTGGACGGCGCCAATACGGTGACCGTGACGCTCGCCGATCATCGTGAGTACAAGGCCAAGGTGCTCGGCAAGGACAAGGCTACGGACGTTGCTGTCATCAAGATCGACGCCAAGGATCTTCCCGTCGTGCACACGACGGCCTCGACCAATCTACAGGTCGGTGACTACGTGCTCGCCATCGGCTCGCCCTATGGCTTCGAGGAGACCGCCACTGCCGGCATCGTGAGTGCCAAGGGCCGCACCTTGGGACGGGATGAGCCGGTGCCCTTCATCCAGACCGATGTGGCCGTGAATCCGGGTAATTCCGGCGGGCCGCTGTTTGACGGCTACGGCAATGTCGTGGGCATCAACTCCCAGATCTACAGCAACACCGGTGGCTTCCAGGGCGTGGCATTCGCCATTCCAATCGAGGTTGCGACCCACGTCCGGGATGAAATCCTGAAGACCGGCAAGGTCGAACATGCGCGGCTGGGTGTCTCAATCCAGACCATCGACCAGTCGCTGGCCCGTTCCTTCCATCTGGACAAACCGGCCGGCGCGCTGGTGGCGAAGGTGGAACCTGACAGCGCCGCGGCCCGCGGCGGCCTCAAGGCGGGTGATGTGATCCTCGCGTACAACAAGGCCAACATGATCGATGCCGGACAGCTGTCCGCGGCCGTTGCCATGGCTCAGCCGGGCGACACGGAGGATCTCAAGGTGTGGCGCGATGGCAAGACTCTCGATCTGACCGTGAAGCTCGGAGCCGTGCCCGGCAAGGGCCAACTGGTGAACACCGCGGCAAGCGGCGGCGGCAACAAGCTCGGTCTGGCCCTGCGTCCGCTGACCTCCGATGAGAGCAGCCAGAGCGGTCTGGCCTCGGGCCTGCTGGTCGAGCGCGTCCAGGGTGCCGCCGCACGTGCGGGCATCCAGCCCGGCGACGTGGTGCTCGCGGTGGATGGCACTGCGGTCAGCAACGTCAATCAGCTGCGCAGCATGGTCGAGAAGAACGACAACACCGTGGCGCTGCTCATTCAGCGCGGTGATGCGCGGATCTTCGTGCCGGTACAGCTGGGCTGAAATCTACGTTCGCTGATGAGGGAAGAGGCGGTAGCAGTACCGCCTCTTCTTTTTTATGGACCGGTGCGATCGAAGACGTACAGGAACTGGTGCTTGGAACCCTTCGGATCCGTGACGTCGACGGTGAAGGAGAGTTGCTTGCCGTCCCGTGAGACCCATTTGTCGCCGGAGGAAATGACCCTGCCGCTGGCTTTGTCGACCCACCGCACCTTGAGGGGGTCTGCGGTTGGGATCTCGGCATAGGTGCGCAACGGCGCCTTGCCCTCGGCCAGATATTCCGCGGCGCTTCGCGTATCGAATTCGGGGTAGTCCTTGCCATCGGGCTTGGCGGCGAACTGCAGGAAATTCGGCCGGCCCTGCGCATCGACGTTGACGGCGAGCCCCACCAATACGCCGCCGTCGGTGAGGCGATAGCTGCGCACCTCCGACTGCGGCGGGGGTTCGGGGAACTTGGAGGCCGCGACATTAAGCTTCCAGGTGCCGATGATCGCCGGCACCTGTGCGCCGGAGGGCCAGGCACTGCAGGTGCTCAGCACGGCGGTGATGATGAGCGCGGCCACCTTCATGTCAGTTCACTCGAGCCCGAACGCCAGCAGCACGTTGCCGGTGTGGCCGACGAAGCTGCCGTTGCCGGAGTTCACGAACATCATGCCGCCGGCCACCACCGGACTGGCGGCATCGATGCTGCCGCCGTTGGCCCTCACGCCGTTGACCGTTTTGAAATCCCGCGCAGTGTTGAACAGCCAGATGACCTTGCCGGTTTTGGCCGAGTAGGCACGCACGCCACCGTCCATGGCACCGCTCAATACGGCGCCCGGGATTGCGGTCAGCGCTGCGCCCTGGCCGGTGCTGCAGCCCAGTTGACCCTCACACAGGCCCTTGGGGCGCGGCGCGGCCCACGCCACGCTGCCGTCCGCCAGGTTCAGCGCATGCACGCCGCCCGGGGTTTCGGTCAGGAGGTCCGCGGTGCCGATGTAGGCACGGTCGCCTTCGACGGCGGCGCCCCACATGCCGCCCAGTCCGCTGCCCTTGCCGAGGCGCACCTGCCACACGATCTTGCCCTGCTGGTCCGGGTCCATGGCGTAGGCCATGCTCGATTTCTGCGGCAACACCAAAAGGTCGCGCCCGTTCACATGCGCGAGCACCGGTGAGGCCGAAAAATCGTAGTCCGGTCCCAGGGTGCCGGGACAGCCGCTGCCCGGCTTGTTGGTGGCCGCACAGCCCATGGCCCATACATCATTGGGCAACACCTGGCTGGCCCATTTGATTGCGCCCGTGGCCAGGTCCAGCGCGAGCACCGCGTCGCTGTTCTTCTGCGGCGGATCGGTATAGGCATTGCCGGTTCCAACATAGAGAACCTTGCGCTTCACATCGATGGTCGGGGAATCCCACACCCCCACACCCGAGGGTCCGAATATCGGCAGCCCGGTCGTAGACTTGCCGCGCGCCTTGGGCTCCTCGGGCACGGTGTAGGTCTTCCACAGCACCTTGCCGGTGTCGATGTCCAGGGCCGAGACGCTACCCCGGAAGGTGCAACAGCCCTTGGTCGCGTGGATGCCCTGCCCTTCCTCGCCCACGCCCTGGATGGGCACGTACACGCGCCCCGCATACGGCGCTGGCGCACCCGTCACCGCCGCCGAAGGATGGGTGTCGAGCTTCGTCATCCACACCTGTTTGCCGCTCTGCGCATCGACTGCATAGGCATTGGCCTGGCGATCACCGAACAGCACCAGGTAGCCCTCGTGATAGGCCGCAACGGACAGTGCGGTGGGCACACCGGCCGCCGCCTTGAACATCCAGTAGGTGCACCCGGTCGCGGGATCCAGCGCGTAGACCGCGCCATTGTCACTGGCGACGAACAGGCGGCCGCCCGCGATGGCCGGCTGAGTACGCGCGGCCGGAACATTCGCGTAGCCGAAGGCCCACTTGAGCTTCAGATGCGGCAGGTCCGCCGCCGTCAGACCGCCTCGGGCCCGGTCCTGATAGCGGGTGTTCTCAAGCCCATTGCCCCAGCCGCTCCAGCCGGCGGTGGACTTGGGATCGCCCATGGGAACCTGCTTCTCGCACAGTTTGCCCGCGGTGACGGCATCGATGTGCACCGGGCCAAAGGGGCGTCCGGCGATGAACTGCGCCACCGACTTGCGCTCGGCGTCCGTGAGGGCCGCCCCCTGCGCCTGCATCTTGCCGGTGGTCAGCGCCGTCAGAATCGCCTCCGGCGGAAATCTGCGCAGCATTTCCACCGGCACCGCGCGCGCGTCGGGGGTCGCCGGGGGCTTGCCGGCGACCGGCACCAGGCTTATATGACAGACACCGCAGAGGCGCTGGAACACCGCCTGCCCCTGCGCCTTCGCAGCGGCGCTCTGGGCCTGAGCGACGCCCAGCGCGGCGAGGTTCAAAATCAGAAGACCCGCGATCCCTACCCGTGACTTGCGCATTATTGTTGCTTCCAGCGATGACGGCGAGGTGCCAGCGGGCCGAAAGTATACGCTGTGTCAAGCGGGTGACGAACCGGCGCCCCTGTCCGCGATCGGCCGGCCAGTGCGCATGGAGTCACATGAGCGAAACTGAGATACTCAGCGCGCCGCAGCGTATCCGGCGGCCACCCTATACCGCGTCCGGGAGTCGAGTCGCCACCATGTCCAAGAAGATCATGCTGCTGGTCGGGGACTATGCCGAGGACTACGAAACCATGGTGCCCTACCAGATCCTGCTGATGGCCGGCCACACGGTGGACGCCATGTGCCCCGGCAAGGCCCGCGGCGACCATGTCCTCACCGCCATTCACGATTTTGAAGGCGCCCAGACCTACTCGGAGAAACCCGGCCACCGTTTCACACTGACCGCGACCTTCGATGCCGCCAAGCCCGAAGATTACGATGCACTGGTGATCCCGGGCGGTCGGGCTCCGGAATATCTACGGTTGGATCCCCGCGTCCTCAAGGCCGTGCAGCATTTCGCGAAAGCCAACAAACCCATTGCCGCGGTGTGCCATGGCGCGCAAATCCTGGCGGCTGCTGATGTGATCCGCGGGCGCAAGGTGTCCGCCTACCCCGCCTGCGCCCCCGAGGTACGCATGGCCGGCGCCGACTACGCCGAAATCAACATCGACCAGGCCGTCACCGATGGCAACCTGGTGACCGCGCCGGCGTGGCCCGCGCACCCGGCATGGATGCGTCAGTTCCTGGCGTTGCTGGGAAATAAGATCACGCACTGAAGCGGAGAATTCATGATCAAGGTGCAGAACCTGTCGCGCGCTTTCGGCGACTTCAAGGCCGTCGACGACATATCCTTCGAAGTGGCCGCGGGGGAGATCTTCGCCTTCCTCGGACCCAATGGCGCGGGCAAGACCACGACCATCCGCATGCTCACCACGCTGCTGCCACCCACCAGCGGCAGCATCCAGATGGACGGCATGGACCCGGAGCGCCACCAGCACGAAGTACGCAGCCGCTTCGGCATTGTGTTCCAGGATCCCAGTCTCGATCAGGATCTCACCGCCGCCGAGAACATGGACCTGCACGGGGTCCTCTACCATGTGCCGCGCAGGATCCGCCGTGAACGCAGCGAAACACTGCTCAAGGCCTTTGAATTGTGGGAGCGGCGCGCCAGCCCGGTGAAGACCTTCTCCGGCGGCATGCGCCGGCGCCTGGAAATCGCGCGCGGCCTGCTGCACACCCCGCGCATCCTGTTCCTGGACGAGCCGACCCTGGGCCTGGACCCGCAGAGCCGCAACCAGCTGTGGTCGCATGTCCAGCATCTGAACAAGACCGAGGGAGTGACGGTGTTCCTGACCACACATTACATGGACGAGGCGGACCGCGTGGCCACACGCATTGCCGTCATCGACCACGGCAAGATCGTCGCCATCGGCTCCTCGCAGGAACTGAAGGCGCTGACTCAGACTGAATCCCTCGAAGCGGCCTTCCTGAAACTGACCGGCACCGCGATCCGCGATGAGACCGCGGGCGCCGCGGATCGCATGCGCCAGGCGGCGGCCATGTGGAGGCGCCGATGAGCGCTGTCTATATCCTGTGGCTGCGCGAACTCAAGCGCTACACGCGCTCGCGCACCCAGATCATCGCTTCCCTCGCCCAGCCCCTGCTGTACCTTTTGGTGCTGGGATTTGGCCTGGGTCCGGTGTTCCGCCTGTCCGGCAATGGCAACTACCTGCAGTTCATGGCGCCCGGTGTCATCGCGATGACGGTGCTGTTCGCCTCGATGTTCTCGGGCATCGGCCTGCTGTGGGATCGCCAGTTCGGCTTTCTCAAGGAGACGCTGGTGGCGCCGGTGCCGCGTATCCAGATCATGTTCGGACGCACCTGCGGCTCGGCGACCACGGCGCTGCTGCAGGGCATGCTGGTAGCCATCGTCTGCGTCGTCGCCGGCTTTCGGCCGCTGAGTCTGGTGCAGATTCCGGCTGCCATCGGCTTCCTCGCGCTGACCGCCATCGTGTTTGCCGCAGCCGGCACCGCCATCGGCTCGAGCCTCAAGGACATGCAGGGTTTCCAGATGGTCATGAACTTCCTGGTGCTGCCGCTGTTCTTTCTCTCCGGCGCGCTCTACCCGCTGGACAATCTGCCCAAGGCCCTGGTGGTACTGACGCATATCGATCCGATGACCTACGGCGTCGACGGCATGCGCGCCGTGCTCATCAACCGCACGCACTTCGGCGCGACGATGGACGCACTGGTGCTGGTGGGAGCCGGCGCGGTGCTGACCGTCGTGGGCGCCTGGCGCTTCTCGAAAATTGAGATCTGAAGGAAGCCAGCCGTGGACATGCGCGACCAGGATGAAAGCCGCAACGTCGAGGACGTGCGTGGCAGCAGCGGTGGCGGTGGCGGCTTTCAGTTCCGACCGGCACATGGCATTGGCCTGGGCACGGTCGCGCTGGCATTGATTGGCGGTTGGGTATTCGGCATCAATCCCCTACAGCTGCTCGGGCTGCTCAGCGGTGGCGACGTGAGCGTTCAGCCGCAAAGCCCACCGTTGCAACAGACGGCACCGCCCGCGGATCAGGGCAGCGACCGCAGCGCCGTGGAGGATCCGCAGGTCAAGTTCGTGTCGCAGATCCTGCGCAGCACCGAGGTGGTCTGGACCGATACCTTCCGGCAGATGGGCCGTGATTATGAAAACCCCAAGCTGCGCCTGTTCCGCGACAGCTACCCCACCGCCTGCGGCGAGGGCCAAGCGGCGGCCGGCCCGTTCTACTGTCCCAATGACCGGATCGTGTACCTGGACCTGGGCTTCTTCGACCTCATGACCCAGGAGCTCAATGCGCCCGGGCAGTTTGCGCATGCCTATGTGATCGGGCACGAGGTCGGCCACCACGTGCAGAATCTGCTGGGCATACTGGGCCGGGTCGATGCGCAACGCGCGCGCAGCAGCCGGGCCCAATCGAATGCCCTGAGCGTCAAGATCGAGCTGCAGGCCGATTGTTTCGCCGGTGTGTGGGCACGACGCGCCCAAGCAGAGCGGGGCTGGCGCCTGGAACAGGGGGATATCGAGACGGCGCTCAATGCCGCCAGCATGATCGGCGACGACACGCTGCAGAAGAAGGCACGTGGCACGGTAGTACCGGAGTCCTTCACCCATGGCACCAGTGCCGAGCGGGTCTCCTGGTTCAAGCGCGGCGTCGACTCAGGCGACATAAACCAGTGCGATACCTTCGGCACCGGAGATGTGACCGGCCCGGGCCGTTAGTGGCACACCTGCGGCGCCGCCGCGTAGTAATAGCGTCAGCGGGTTTGGGGGAAATATGAGAGTGGGCCGCGGCGGATGCGACCGCATGGCGTTTGCGGCTGTGGCCTTGGTGTCGGCGGCCTGGTGCGCGGCCCAGGCCCCGGCGGTGACGTTTGACATTGCGTCGCAGCCCATGGCCGCGGCACTCAATGCCTGGGCCGTGCAGGCCAATGTCCAGGTATTCGTCGATCCAGGCCCCATTGCTCACCTCACCGCGCCGGCAGTGAAGGGCACGCTGACACCACGACAGGCGCTGCGTGCACTACTGGCCCATAGCAACCTGCAAGTCTCCCAGGGCGCGGACGGCGTATTCGTCATCAAACCGCGTCCGGCGGTTGCGGCGGTGACTGCCCCGCCGCCCGAAGCGCCACCGGCCACGGCGGTACCCGTGCCCGCCGCAGCGCCCGTGGCGCTGACCGCCCGCGCCAGCAGCGGTCCGTGGCTGGTGGGGTTTGGCGTTGACTTTGCCCGCGACCATGCGGGCGCCTCGGGCGGCGCAGCCGGCGCCCTCGACGGTGAATACTTCATGACGGACCGGTTCGCGGCGGCATTCGCGGCAACCACGCCGCGCACTCATTCGTTTGAAGTGCCCGGCGCGGCGCCGTACCGCGGCAGCGCCCGCCTGCAGTCCTCGGCGTTGACACTCAAATATTACTTCGCGCCGGAGAGTAGCCTGGATCCATTCCTCGGCGCCGGCCTCAATGTCACGACTTTGTACGGTGCAACCGGCGTCGTCGGGCTCGACCGGGTGACGGCCGGGCCTACCTTTGAAGCCGGCATCGCTATCCTGCTCAACGCCCGCTGGATGCTCAATGCCGGTGTCAGCTGGGCGCAGGTCAGTCCTGAGGCGGGCACCGACCCGGCACGGCAGATCCATTTGGATCCGGTGCAGTTTGGCCTCGGATTCGTCTACCGATTCGGGGCTTCCGGCGACTTTCTTAAGAGGAGGTAACGCGCAACTCGGAGCTTTCTCGTAAAATCATGGTATCTGCAGCATTTTCGCTGCGGCGCAACTGCAGGTTTCATGAAGCAAGACCAGACCCAAGTGAGTGCCGGTCCGGCTGATGCCTCGTATCCGCAGGACCTGGACGGGCCAGAAGTCGGGAGTCCGCTCCCGGATGATCCGTCACACAGGGCCTACGTCACGATGCTTTTCAACCGGCATCGCGTCTCCCTGCAGCGCTACTTGATGCGGCTGGTCCCGCCCGATGATGCGGCGGAGCTTGTACAGGAGAGCTACTACCGGCTGCTGCGACACGGCGAAATGGTCAGGGTCGATGCCATGGCACGGTCGTTCCTGTTTCAGACGGCGACCAATCTTGCGCGCGATCACCATCGGCGGCGCGCGTCCCATCGCGCCACTGCGCATGTCCCGCTCGAAGACCAAGAGATCTCCGAGGATCACCTTGGCCCGGATGAACAGCTGGCGGGTGAACAGGCGCGGGCGCTGCTCGAACGGGCCATCGCCGATCTGCCGCAGGACACCCGCACGGTATTCCTGTTGCATCGGTTCCGTGACCTCACCTATCCGCAGATCGCGGACGTCATGAGTCTCAGTGCGCGCACCGTCGCCCGCAAGATGGCTGAAGCGATCGAGCGGCTCAGCGCCGCCGTGTCGGAGGCCACATGAGCGCGCCGGCGGAGGACATCAAGGCGGCAGACTGGTTTGCCCAGTCGCGCGACACCGAGCAGCCAACCGATGAACAGCCCTGGCTCAAATGGATCGGGGAAGATGGACATCAGAAGGCCTATGAGAACTGTGAACTCGCCTGGGAGCTGTCCGCCGAGCTGCGCAGCAGCCCGACCCTGACGGTGCTGCTGGCCGGTGCGGATGCGCTGGTGAACCGGCAGCGCCTCACGAGGATGCCCGCGGCACGGCCGAAATGGCGGGTGCCGGTATGGCAGGTGGGCCTGGCTGCCTCGGCGATCGCCGTGGGCGTGTTCGCCTGGCTGCTGCTGGGGCGCGCCTCGGTGGCTGAGTACAGCACCGGCGTGGGCGAGCAGCACACCGTGGCGCTGGCCGATGGTTCCACGGTTTTCCTGAACACCAACAGCAACGTGCGCGTGCTGCTCTCCGGGCACCTGCGCCGCATCGAGCTGCTGCGGGGCGAGGCATTGTTCAACGTCAGCCACGATTCGACCCGACCCTTTGAGGTACACGCCCTGCAGGGCGTGACCACCGCGGTCGGCACGCAGTTCGATGTCGAGCTCACCGGCGCGGGCGCCGCGGTCTCGGTTCTGGAAGGCACCGTGACGGTCGGTGCCAGCGGCGCCGCCACCGCCAAGGCGTCCGTGGCGGTGACCGCCGGCAGCGGCGTCGGCTACACGCAGGCCGGCGCGGTTTCGGAACTTCGGCCCGCCGAAGTCAACCGCATTCAGGGCTGGCGCTCGCAGCGCATCGTCTTCAACGACATTGACCTGGATACGGCATTGGCGGAGTACAACCGCTATACCCACACGCCGATCGTGCTGGGTAATCCGGCCCTGGGGTCGCGGCATATCAACGGCGTGTTCCATATTGGCGATGAAGCTGCGTTCCTCAGCGCCATGGAGCAGGGGCTGCACCTGAAGGCCACCAGGGGCCAAACCCAGACGGTGCTGGAACCCGAAGCGGGATTTGAACCATGATCCCAAGGGTGCCGCGTGGCGTGCGTCTTGCGGGATATACGGTGCTTGGACTCGCCCTGCTGGTACCGGCGGCCTTTGCCGACACTGCCAGCGACCTGGTGAAGTCGCTGCAGCTGGTGGCGGCGCCGACGGCGGTGAAGCAGCGCGCCGACTGGCGCGTCCCGCCCAAGGTGCTGCTGCTGGAATTCGGCCGGCAGGACTGGGCGCCGCGCCAGGCGCAGTTCACGGCCGCCGCGCCGCATAGCGCGATAGTCGTCGCGCACAACATGACCGAGGCGCTCGCCCTGGTTCCGGATGTGGATGTCCTGGTGGGATTCAACCCGGAGATCTGCGCACCGCGACTGCTGGCGGCCGCACGCAATCTGCGCTGGATCGCATCGCTTGCCGCCGGGGTCGAAAACTGCCTGGCGGTGCCGGGACTGCGCGAGCGCGGACTGCTGCTGACCAACATGCGGGCGGTGGATGCGGCGGTGATTGCCGAGCATGCCATCGCCCTGATGCTGGCGCTGGCGCATGGCCTGGATGTGTTCGCGGTGGACACCGCCAACGGTCGCTGGAATCCCGCCCACGGCGCCACCACCCCCATGCAATCCCTGGACGGCAAGACCCTGCTGGTGGTCGGGCTCGGCGGCATCGGTACCGAAGTTGCCCGACGCGGGCACGCTCTGGGCATGACGGTGGTCGCCACCCGCGACGGCGACAAGCACGGGCCGCCCTTTGTCAGTCATGTCGGCACGCCAGCCGAGCTGCCAGCGCTGGCGCGTGGCGCTGATGTCATCGTGAGCTGCGTGCCCCTGACTCCGGTCACCAAGGGCATGTACGATGCCAAGTTCTTTGCCCTGCTCAAACCCACTGCCCTGTTCATCAACATTGCCCGCGGCGGCAGCATGGTGATGGCGGACCTCACTCAGGCGCTCGTGGACAGGCGCCTGGCGGGCGCCGGTCTTGATGTCGCGGATCCGGAACCGCTGCCGCCCGATAATCCGCTGTGGCACGCGCCACATGTACTCATCACGCCGCATATTTCCTCACGTTCGGACCTGCCAGGGGAAGGCCGCTGGACAGTGGCCGCCGAGAACCTGCGCCGCTATGCGCAAGGAGGCCATATGCTCAACGTGGTGGACCAGGCGCGCGGCTATTAGAATTCGCGGCAACGGAGAAATTCAATGCAGGCATCAGCCGGCCCTTCAAGGCAGCTTCGGTCCGCCATGGGGTGCGCGCTACTGTTGGCGTGCTGCATTCCCGTGGCGGTGCCGGCAGCTGATGCCGATCCGGCCACGCCTGAAACTTCCGGATTGCAGGAAGTCACGGTCACCGCCACCCGCCGCGAGCAGTCCCTGAGCAAGGTTCCGATCAGCGTGACCGCGATGTCGGCGGATGACATGGAGGCCCGTGGCATCAAGGATATCGGCGATCTGGCCCGATTCACGCCTGGCATCAGTGTCGATACTGCGGGAACCGACAAGATTTCCATCCGTGGTATCTCATCCTCGGGTGGCTCGGGCACCACCGGCATCTATATAGACGACACGCCCATCCAGATGCGCTCGCTGGCGTTCAGCCCGGACGAGGAGGTGCCGAAGGCCTTCGATATCGCGCGCGTGGAGGTTCTACGCGGTCCGCAGGGCACACTGTTCGGCGCCGGGTCCGAGGGCGGCACGGTGCGCTACATCACCACCCAGCCCAGCCTCACGACCGACTCGATCACTGCTCGCAGTGAGCTTTCGTACACGGAGGGCGGCGCACCCAGCTATGAACTCGGCGCCGCAGCCGGTGGTCCGTTGATCGATGGCAAGTTCGGCGCGCGCGTGACCGTGTGGTACCGCAAGGACGGTGGCTGGATCGATTCGGTCGACCCGACCGCGGCCAATCCGCAGGCGGCCGTGATCGACACCAATGCCAATCGCGCCGAGAGCTACCTGGTGCGGGTCGCAGGACTTTGGGCGCCCAATGACACCTGGGCCATCACGCCCAGTATCTATTTCCAGAAGCACGACGTCCACGATGACTCGGGATACTGGCCGCTCTACTCGAACACCGGCAGCAACAGCTTCATCAACGGCGATCCTAGTCCGCGCTCGCAGCCTGACAAGTTCTACCTGCCTGCATTGAAGATCGAAGGCAGCTTCGACGCCTTTCACGTGATCTCCAACACCTCCTACTACCACCGCCAGGAACAGAACGGCTACGACGGAACCTTGTACAACCTCGGCTTTTATCAGACTCTGCTGTCGCCTGACTCGTACGCGAACTTTCCGCTGCTGGATGGCACCGGGCTGCACCTGCCGACCGGCATTTCCAACTACCGTTCACCGGCCTCGGTGGACAACGGCCAGCAAAACTTCGTGCAGGAGGTGCGCCTGGTGTCGAGCAATCCCGATGCGCGCCTGGTGTGGACCACGGGACTGTTCTTCAGCGACGATCGCCAGACCTACCTGGAACAGATCCACGATCCGATGCTGCAGCAGTTCTGGCAGGCCGTCGCGGGACTTAACTACACGGACGTGTTCACGGATGAGAACGGCAATGCTCTGCAGTACGATCCGGCGTACCCGACCGACTCCTACTTCCTGTCCACGCATGCCAAGGACACCCAGCTGGCCTGGTACGGCGAGGCCACCTTCGCGCTGACGGACGCCCTGAAAGCCACGGTCGGCCTGCGCGAATCGCATGTGAAGTTTGCGTTCACCTCCCTGACCGGTGGGCCGCAGCTGTACAACAGCAATATCAGTTTGGCGGAGAGCAAGGCCGAGAACTCCTTCACTCCGAAGGTCAACCTCGCCTACCAGCTGGATCCGGGCGACATGGTGTACGCGACCTATGCCAAGGGATTTCGCCCGGGCGGCGGCAACAATCCGCTGCCGGTGGCAGCCTGCGCCCAGGATCTGCAGAACTTCGGCATTGCCAGCAGCCCGACTTCCTACAACTCCGACACCGTCGACAGTTTCGAGGTGGGCGCCAAGGACAATCTCGGTGGCCGCTTGCGGATTTCCTCCAGCATCTATTACATCAAGTGGCACAACATCCAGCAGGTGGTGGTACCCCCCATCTGCCAGATCACTTTCATCACCAACCTCGGTGAGGCCGTGGCCAAGGGCGGTGACATCCAGATCGAGTGGGCCGCCACAGATTCCCTCACGGCCGAGCTCACCACCGGCTATACCGATGCCCGGTACACCAGGGACTCCTCGTTTTCGACCGCCCTAGCCGATGCCAATGGCAACCTCCCGGCGCCCATTGCCACAGCGGGTGACGGCATCCTGGGTTCAGTCACCGCCGACAGCAACCCCTCGAACCCGCCGTTCACGGTGTCAGTGGGTCTCGAGTATCGCTTCAGACTCGGAGGCCACGACTCCTTCGCGCGCGTCGACTACGAATACGAAGCGCATGACAAGTGGCTGCCGCCGACCCAGGATCCGCTCACTGCGCAATACGATCCGAACAACTTCACGCTGCCCTCCACATCCTTCGTATCGGTGCGTGCCGGCATGACCCTCGGTGACTTCAGCATCGAACCGTTCATCGACAACCTCACCGACACCCATGTGCCGATCAACTACAACTGGTCCATCGACCCGGGTACCGGCGACAGCCGTCTGCTGCGCGAATTCAGCTTCCGACCGCGCACCTTCGGTGTGACCTTCACCTACAGGCACTGACCAGTATGAGTTCGCTGTTTGACCCGCTGCAGCTCGGGGATCTGAGGCTGCCAAATCGCATTCTCATGGCCCCCCTCACCCGCAGCCGTGCCGGTACCCGCCGCGTACCGAACGAACTGATGGCCCAGTACTACCGCCAGCGAGCCAGCGCCGGACTGATCCTGTCCGAAGCCACATCAGTCACGGCGCTGGGCGTGGGCTACGCCGACACGCCGGGGATCTGGTCAGACGAGCAGGTGGAGGGCTGGAAACTCACCACCCGCGCGGTGCACGAGGCCGGCGGGCGTATCTTTCTGCAGCTGTGGCACGTGGGTCGGATCTCACATCCACTGTTTCTCGAGGGGCAGCTGCCGGTGGCCCCGAGTGCGATCGCGCCGGCGGGGAATGTGAGCCTGGTACGGCCGGAAACACCGTTCGTGGTGCCACGGGCGTTGCGGCTCGAGGAGCTTCCGGGCGTGATCGAGGACTACCGCCGCGGCGCCCGCAATGCCCAGGCCGCCGGCTTTGATGGGGTCGAGATCCATGGCGCCAATGGCTATCTCCTGGACCAGTTCCTGCAGGATCGCGCCAATCAGCGCAGCGACGCCTACGGTGGCAGCATCGCCAATCGCGCGCGGCTGATGCTCGAGGTAACCGACGCGGTGATCTCCGTGTGGGGGGCGGGCCGGGTGGGCATGCACCTGGCGCCCCGCGGCGACGCGCACACCATGGGGGATTCGGATCCGGCGGCACTGTTCGGCCACGTGGTGCGGGAGCTCGGCCAGCGGGGCCTCGCCTTTGTGTGTGTCCGCGAGCATACCGGTCCGGGCCGGATCGGACCGCAGTTGAAGACAGCCTTCGCCGGCGCGTACATTGTCAATGAGCGCTTCACCTTCGAGACGGCCTCCCAGGCGCTGGCCGACGGTGAAGCGGACGCGGTGGCCTTCGGCAAGCTGTTTCTCGCCAATCCGGATCTTCCGCTGCGCATGCGGCGGGGCGCGGCCTACAATGATCCGGACGTGCCGCATTTTTATAGCGGCGGGCCGCAGGGTTACATCGACTATCCATCGTTGTGAGAGTCATGAGAGGGGGGTTCACATGTCATCGCAGGACGAGTCCATCAGTCGACGCAGCTTCCTGGGCGGCGCGACCGGGGCGGTCGCTCTGGGCGGCCTGAGCCTGGCGCAGGCGGCCGGCACCGAGTCCGGGGCACCTGGAAGCAACGATGAAGCGCTGCCACCGCAGTGGTTTGAAGGTCCAGATCCGAGCGTTGCCAAGATCGGGCTGCGCTGGGCCTTCTCGGCCCGGGTGTTCTTCGCCGACCGCGTCATGATCAATACCATGGACTCCCCGGCGGGTCGGGGCTACACCTCGGTGGGCGGCGGCGATATCTGGGGTCCGCGGCTGCAGGGGCGCGTCCTGCCGCACAGCGGCGCGGACTATTACAAGACCACCTTCACCACCTACTACATGCTCCAGGCAAGCGATGGTGCCCTGATCTTCATCCACAACCGCGGCACCATGCGACGCTTTGGCGCTCACTACGAGCCCGGCAAGCCCCTGCAACCGGCGCCGGCGCCGCCGGCAAGCCAGGAAGGCGTGTGGACCCGATTCCGCGCGACCCCGGTATTCAGCGCGCCGCTCGGACCCCACGACTGGATGAACCGCACGGTGTTTGTCGCGAGTTCCCAGCGCCAGGCCAATCCCGACCATACGGTCTTCAACTATTACGAAGTGCTGTAGGGAGCCAAGCCATGCGCGATTTTGTCGTTCCCAAGACCGACACCAGGATCCTCGGGAAAATCCAGCTCGAATACGCATTCAAGCTCACTGCTCACTACGATCCGCCGCAGGAAGCGCACACGCCGCGCGGCACCTTCCGCTACCAGGACATAGTCAGTGGCGAGGTGAGCGGAGAACGGATCACCGCCACCGTCTATCCGGACAGCGGCGGCCAGTACGACACCGTCCGGGGCGACCATGTGCGCGATGTGGATGCCCACTTCATGCTCAAGTGCGACAACGGCGAGTGGATCTACATGGAGCACGTGGGTTATCGCCGCACCGATGGCTACTACCGGGCGATCGCGTACGTCGAGACTGACGTCAAGGGCAAGCACGAGTGGATGAACAACACCACCTTCGTGGTGACGGCGAAGGAGTCCGCGGACCAGCGCGAGGTCGTCTTCCATTACTACATCGCGAACTGACGGACTATTTCGATTCGGTCTCGATGCCGCGCTTGCCGGCTTCGCGTTTTACCCGATCGATGAAATCCTGCAGGTAGCGGCGCGAGGCGGTGATCTCGAGCATTGAGCCGTCGTAGGTGCCGGTGCTGCAGACCACGCGGTTGCGCCCCGCCGCCTTCGCCTCGTACAGCGCCGCGTCGGCGCGGCGGATGAGTTCGTCGGGTGCTTCATGGATGGCCTCCATCCATGCCACGCCAATGCTGACCGTGACTTGCAGCTCGGCCTCACCGACCACGAACTGCGTGGCACAGATGGCCGCACGCAGCGCATCCATCAGGTTGCCGCGTTCTTCGCGCGACAGGCCCGGCATCACGACCAGCAGTTCCTCGCCGCCGTAGCGACCGAGCGAGTCACGCTGTTGCAGCGTTGCCCGCAGGCGGCGCGCCAATTCCTTCAGAACCTCATCGCCGCCCGCGTGACCGAAGGTGTCGTTGATGCGCTTGAAGAAATCAACGTCGATGACCGCAACCGCCAGGGAACTTGCGTTCTGGCGGGCCTGGTCCATCTCGCCGGTGAGGAATTCCAGGATGGTCGCACGGTTCCACAAGCCGGTCAGGGCATCGCGGGTCGCGCGCTCCAGTAGCGCCTCACGTTCACGATGCGCGAGTTCCCGCGAGCGCTGTCGCTGGTGCACGCGGTGGTTCTGCCAGCGCCAGGCGGCCACGATGGCCGCGGCGCCCAGCAGCACCGCGAGAAACCTGAAGACCGTGGTATTCCACCACGGCGGATTCACGTCGAACGCCAGACTCACGGTGGGGGAACTGCGCGCATGCGGCGTGTCGACCGCCATCGCTTCGAGCTGGTAGTGGCCGGGGGCCAGTGCCGGAATGTGGATGTCAAAGGTGCGGGAGGAGTACCACTCGCTCGACAGGCCGAGCAGGCGATAACGCAGCGCGGTGCTGGGTGAGCGATCGAAACTGTGGGATCCGAAGGACACGTCAAGGGCGGCGTTATCCTGCCACTTGAGCGTGGGGCGGAAATCCTTCAACAGGCTCTGCGCGCCCAGCCTTGCCTTGGTGACCTCGAGCTTCAGTGGGCGCGAGATCATCTGTACCCAGCGCACCGGGTCCTTGATATGCGTGATGCCGCGCCCGGTGCCGACCCAGATCGAGCCGTCATCGTCCGGGTACAGCGCGAACTGCTCGGTGTCGGCCCATACCAGGCCATCCTGGATTTCGATGCGGCGCCAGGTATGGCCGTCGTAGACACCCAGACCCTCGCCGGTGTTGGCCCAGACCCAGCCACGCGAGTCCGCGCGCAGCGAGTAGACGGTGGAGCCGCTGAGCGTCGCCGGGTCCTGCCAGTCGGCCACGGATTTGGGCGCGGGGGTGAGGTGCAGGATCTTTTCGCCGATGCGCGTGGCCCATACCGAACCGTCGGTATCCGCCGTGAGCGACTGGATGCCGATTTGCTGGCCGTCGACGGTCGTCGGCACTTTGATGAACTGATCATGCTCGAGGCGATAGAGACCGTTGGTGGCACCGACCCACAGGGTGCCGTCGGCGGCCTGTGCCACATCGTCCACGCGCGGATTGCCGGGCGGCTGCAGGCGCGTCACGGCCAGTGTGCGGCTGTCGATCCTGGCCAGACCGTATTCCCAGGCGGCGATCCAGCCCGTGCCGGAACGGTCGAAGAGCATCGAGGCCGCGTCGAATCGATCCGGCACAGTCGTCACCCGTTCGGCTTTGCTGGCACCCGGCGGCACCCGCCACAGCTGCGAGGTCTGATACGACAGCCAGAAGGCCCCGGAGGGATCCACCGCGCTGGCATTGGTCTCCTGTTCGGGAAGTCCCTTATAGGGACAGGGAACGACCAGGTGGGTCTTCTCATCCAGCGCCCGGCAGCCCCGATCCGTTCCCAGGATCAACCGATGCTGACGATCACGGACGATGTTCCAGACGGTCTCCGTGTCCAATCCCTGGTTCTTGGTCCAGGACTCCACATTGTCATAGCCATGCCAGCGATACAGGCCGATGCCGCTCACCCCCAGCCAGAAATTGCCATCGGCATCGGCCACCGCCGAGCTGATCGGGTGATCCGGCAGACCGTTCTGGATACCAAACTCCTGCCACGCGGTCCCGTCCCAGCGCGCCAGCCCCTGGCTGCTTCGCGTGATCACGCGCCCCATGGGGTCAAGGGTCAGGGTCAGGCGACGCACGCGGTTGACCAGCACCGCATGCGGGGGGTCCATGAGCTTGAAGCGACGAGCACCCCGCTGCAGGAACACCAGATGGTCGATGCTGCGCGCCCAGACGCCGCCAGTACGATCCTGGAGCAAGGTGCCGTACTGGGCTTCGGGCACGCCGTCGGCGGCGCCGTACTCGTTGAGTTTCTGGCCATCGAGGTTGCACAGGCGCAGGTCGCAACCGAACCAGAGTTGACCATCTTCCTCGATGACGCCCTGGATCGCTGCGAGTTCGGGGTGGGCGGCGAGGCGTGCGGCACTGAAGAGTGCCCGCGAGCTCCACAGTGAGCCGGGGCCAGCGCTGCGCTGGGCCTCCATGATCTGGTAGCCCTTGAGGAACAGCACCCGGTCGTCGGCCGGCGCGATCAGTATGGTGTTCTGATCAGCGATCAGCGGCCCCTCGGCGGTGAGCAGCGGCTCAAAGTGATCGGCGTCGCCGGAGTACAGGCCGGCATCGACTCGCGCGAATATGCGACCCGTGGGGCTGGCGGCCAGCGCCAGGACGGCGTCGGCGGGAATGCCACGCGACTTGTCATACGGGGTAAAGGTCGTGCCATCGTAGCGGTAGATTCCGCCATCCGTCGCCACCCACAGGTCGCCGTTGCGATCCACCAGCACATGCTCGATGCCGAGGTTCCGCAATCCGGATATCTGGGTGTAGCGGCTGAAGCTGAACTCCTGTGCGGCCACCGGCGCCACCCGCAACAGGGCCGTGACCAGCAGCAGCACCAACGGCAGCAGCAGGCGTCGGACAATACGCGGCCAGCCGGCTGCCGTATGACAGTCGCCGCGCCTTGGAGCCACCGGATCGCCCTCGAACATCGCCTTCGGCCGCAAGATCCCAAACCTGGAATGAGTCCGGAAAGTCTAGTTTCGGACGTGAAAAGACACCGAGACCGAAGTCACTTATGGCTGGAAAACGCAGCGCGCCACGCGCCCCGTCCGGCGCTGTTTCCGCGGGCTATTTTCCCATTCGTGCGCTGGATCACAGAAAGCTGTTTTGGCGCGCACGCGTTTTTGGACGGCGCCTCTCAAACAGCGCGGTTGCGCATTTCCATTACGGGAAATTCATCGCTCGGCGGATACCAGTCATGCGCCCAAGCGATTGCCGCCGCGCTCAAGACGCCTGGCGAATCCGGCCTGAAAATCGTACTCTACGCGCACCCCGTGGCATGCGTACCCCGCGCATCACCTGCGCCGACCAAATGAGACCGAACCATTGAGCTGTGTGTCATTGGCGCGCACTGCGCGTCGCCTTTTGGGCATCTGCTGTAGCACTTTGCTGGCAGCGAGCCTCAGCGGCTGCAGTGCCGCGCTGCTCGACCCGCATGGCCCGATAGGTGCCCAGGAAAAACTGATTCTCATCGACTCGACCGCGATCATGCTGGCGATCGTGATTCCGGTGATCATTGCCACGCTGGCATTCGCCTGGTGGTACCGCGCCGGCAATCCCAGGGCCAGACGGCTTCCTGACTGGGATTATTCGGGTCGGATTGAATTCGTGGTCTGGGCGATTCCGGCGCTGGTGATCCTGTTCCTGGGCGGCATCGCCTGGCTGAGCTCACATGAACTTGACCCCCCCAAGGCCATCGAGTCGAGCGTCACGCCACTGGATATCGATGTCGTTTCCCTGAATTGGAAATGGCTGTTCATCTATCCGGATGCGGGCATTGCCAGCGTCAACAAGCTGGTGCTGCCGGTCGCAACGCCGGTGCGCTTTCACATGACTTCGGCCACAGTCATGAACAGCTTCTTCATTCCGCAGCTTGGCAGCCAGGTGTACACCATGGCCGGGATGGCCACGAAGCTGAACCTGATGGTGGACGACCCCGGCATCTATCGCGGGCTCTCGGCGCAGTTCAGCGGCGAGGGCTTCTCCGACATGACCTTTGAGGTGCGCGCCGTAGCGGGCCAGGACTTCGAGCAATGGCTGGATTCCGCGCGCACTGGCGGGGGCACCCTGGATGCCGCTGCCTACGAGACGCTCACGCAGCCAAGCGTGAACGAGGCGCCGCACACCTACGGCACCGTGACCGGTGGCATTTTCGAAGCCATCCTCATGCACCCCGGCGCCGCGCCGTCTGCGGCGCAGATTGAACACTCCGACTCCGCTGACTGAGCTTTGCAAATGCTGGGCAAATTGACCTGGGCCGCCATTCCTTTCGACCAGCCGATTCCGCTGGTGACCTCCATCGTCGTGGTCTGCGGGATCCTCGCGATCCTCGCGCTAGTCACCGTGAAGGGCTGGTGGACGTATCTGTGGCGGGAATGGTTCGCGAGCACCGACCACAAGCGCATCGGCGTGATGTACGTGGCGCTGGGCCTGGTCATGCTGATCCGCGGCTTCGCCGATGCCCTCATGATGCGCGGCCAGCTCGCCCTCGCGCAGGGCGGCGCGCCGGGCTTTCTGCCACCCGAGCACTACGACCAGATATTCTCGGCCCACGGCACCATCATGATCTTCTTCGTGGCCATGCCATTCGTGATCGGCCTGATGAACTTCGCCGTGCCGCTGCAGCTGGGCGTACGTGACGTGGCCTTTCCGGTTTTGAACTCCGTGAGCTTCTGGCTCACCGCCTCAGGCGTGCTGCTGGTGAACCTGTCACTTTTCATCGGTGAGTTCGCCAAGACCGGCTGGCTTGCCTATCCGCCGCTGTCCGAACTCGCCTACTCGCCAGGGGTCGGTGTCGACTACTCCCTGTGGAGCCTGCAGATCTCCGGTCTGGGCACGCTGCTCACCGGCATCAACTTCACGACCACCATCCTCAAGATGCGCACCCACGGCATGAGCTACCTGCGCATGCCGATCTTCTGCTGGACGTCGCTCGCCGCAAACCTGCTGATCGTGGCGGCATTTCCCATCCTCACCGCGACCTTCGCGCTGCTGCTGCTGGACCGCTATGTCGGGTTCCACTTCTTCACGGATGACCTCGGCGGCAATGCTGTCATGTACATCAACCTCATCTGGTGCTGGGGCCATCCTGAGGTCTACATCCTCATTCTCCCCTGCTTCGGGGTGTTCTCCGAAGTCATCGCCACCTTCTCCGGCAAGCCGCTGTTCGGCTACCACTCGATGGTGGTCGCCACCATGGCGATCTGCGTGCTGTCATTCCTCGTCTGGCTGCACCATTTCTTCACCATGGGTGCCAGTGCCGATGTAAACGGCTTCTTCGGCATCATGACCATGATCATTGCGGTGCCCACTGGCGTAAAGGTGTTCAACTGGCTGTTCACCATGTATGGCGGGTCGATCCGATTCACGGTGCCCATCTACTGGACGATCGGCTTCATGGTGACCTTCACACTCGGCGGCATGACCGGCGTATTGCTGTCGATCCCGCCGGCGGACTTCGTGCTGCACAACAGTCTGTTCCTGATCGCGCACTTCCATAACGTGATCATCGGCGGCGTGGTCTTCGGTTTCATGGCCGGCTACAACTACTGGTTCCCCAAGGCCTTCGGCTTCACGCTCGATGAGACACTGGGCAAGGCCATCTTCTGGTGCTGGTTCATCGGCTTCTACCTGGCCTTCATGCCGCTATACATGCTGGGCCTGATGGGTGCGACGCGTCGCATGCAGCACTATGCCGACCCTTCCTGGCAGCCATACATGATCGCGGCCTTCTGTGGCGCGGCACTGATATTTGCCGGCATCGGGCTGACGGTGATACAGCTGGCCTGGAGCATCCGCACCCGCGAGCGCCGCCGCGACCTCACGGGTGACCCGTGGAACGGCCGCACGCTGGAATGGGGTACTGCCTCACCGCCGCCGTCGTGGAACTATGCGGTGGAACCCCACGTGCACGGCATCGACGCCTTCTGGGCCGTCAAAACCAAGAACAAGGAACTGCACAAGGTGGCCGAGAGCCGTTATGAGGCCGACCACAAGCCGCATTACGAGAGTATTCACATGCCCAAGCGCAGTGCCACGGGTTTCGTCACTGCCTTCTTCGCCGTGTTGCTCGGGTTTGGCCTGATCTGGCATATCTGGTGGCTGGTCATCGTGGCAGTCATCGCCTGCATCGGCGTATTACTGCGGCAGGCATGGGACATGGACCGGGACCTGTCCATCACGGCCGAAGAACTCGAGGAATTCGATCGGCGTCATCCCAGTCTGGGAAGCCAGCGATGAGCGGGGGGGCAAACGTCGCCGTCCTGGATGCTCAGGGTAAGCCGATTCCGCTGTCGCAGCGCGGGCCGGCCTCCACCTGGTCGATGATCAGCTTCGGGTTCTGGCTGTTCCTGCTCAGTGACATCGTGATCTTCTCCGCGTTGTTCGCAACCTACGCGGTGCTGTCGAAGTCGACCGCGGGTGGGCCTTCGGGCAGCGACATTTTCGATCTCAGGAGCGTCTTCATCGAGACCTGCTGCCTGCTGGCCTCGAGCTTCACCTGCGGTCTGATGCTGATCGCGGCCGAACGCCGCCGGCTACAGAACTTCTACATGTGGGCCGCAGTGACCTGGGTGCTCGGTGCCTGCTTCATAGGGCTTGAGGTCACGGAGTTCTCGGACTTCGTGGCCCGCGGCTTCGGTCCAACCCACAGCGCCTTCCTGTCCGCATTCTTCACCCTGGTCGGTACGCATGGCTGCCACGTCAGCTCGGGTTTACTGTGGCTGCTGGTGATGGTGGCGCAGGTCGCGACCCTGGGGCTGCGCACGACCGTAGTGCGGCGCCTGTTCTGCTTCAGTCTCTTCTGGCACGCCCTCGATCTGGTGTGGATCGGCGTGTTCACCATCGTCTACCTGGGAAGCGTCCATGTCTGACCAAGAAAACGCAGCCGTCGGTTCGCACCAAGACACCAACTTCGAGATCGGCGACAGCACCCATGTGCAAAGCTACATGGTCGGACTTGCATTCGCGATCATCCTGACCCTGGCCTCATTCGGGCTCGCGCGCACGCATCTGGTGTGGGGTCCGGGCATGCCGATCCTGCTGGCTGTGCTGGCGATAGCGCAGATGGGCGTGCACCTGGTGTTCTTCATGCATGTGAACGCCACCGAAGAAGGTGAGAACACGGCCCTCGCTCTGGGCTTTGGTATCTTCATCGTGTTCCTGGTCGTCTTCGGCTCCATGATCATCATGAACAATCTAAGTGGTTCAATGCCCACGATGGAACAGCTGATGAAGATGCAGCGGTAGATTATTTCAGCTCCGCCGGAAGCGCGACAGTTTCGCGGCGTCCGACCTTGGCAATTTCCGCCTGGATGTCGGGACGCTGCAACCATAAGTCGAATTGCCGATTGTAGGCCTTTACCCGCGCAGGCTGTTTGTGTGGCGCGTAGTCCTGTATTGCAACGAGTGCCCGTCGACGCGTGCTGGGGTCTTCCAGGCTGCGAATGAGCACGGCGGCGGCCTCGTCGGTTTCCCCCGCCCTCAATAGGGCTCTCTGCAGGACTTGCGGCGCATCCTGCTCGTGCTGCTTCAGGTAGATCAGAGCCTGCTCGCTGGCATCCGTATCTTTCAGCATGAGGGCCGCCTCGACCAAGACTGCGTGGTGGACCATCTTCCCGTACGGAGAAAAATCATCCGGGTCCTTCGGAAGCTCTGAGAGTACAGAACGAGCCTCCTCGGGCCGACCTCGGTCCAATAGGAAGTTTGCCAGGTTGAGCGCATTGTTGACGTTTTTTTCACCGCCCTCGAGGCGCTCGGCTGCAGAGCGTAGCTCCGGCTCCGCCTCCTCATCCCTACCCAGTGCCGCAAGCGCCCTGGCACGATTATCGTAAATCCACTCCAGACTGTCGGGGCCGTCGTCAAATATCTTCTTCACATCGCCGCTCAAGGTGACGCGCTCAATCACGTCGTTCGTCACTGTGATCACATCCGAATAGCGACCAAGGCCTAGGTACACATAGGTCAGTTGCACGACCGCATCCAAGCTGCGCGGATAGTCATTCACACTGCGCAAATATTCCGCGACCTGCCTGGTGCCCGCGGCCGTCAAGTCGAAACTGGCTGGCCTCAGGCGTACCAGTGCGTCGTCGCGGCGATCGACGCGCAGCCCCAACAGTGAGTGTGGATCATCAATGCGCGTCACGACTCGGGCAGCGCGAGTCAAATCGTTGCGCGCGACGCATTCGTCTACCAGCAGCAACCATTCCTGCTGAGGCTCGGTGCCCTCAAATGGCCTCCAGGATGCGTCAAACAGGGCGTTGAGCAGGTCGAAGCGTGCAGCCTTCTGCACTTCGTCATCCGGTTTTCTCAAGACCAGATCCTGCAGTGGATAGGGCCTCAGGCGTCCCAATTCGCTGGGCCAACGATTCGCCAGCAACGTCAGAGACTTCATCGCGTCGAGAGCATCTAACACTCTCGATGCACCGGTATATCGGCCTTCCCAGTCCGCCACTCCTGCCTCTGGCATTTCACTGGCGCGCACCAGAATACGGTGCGAATAGGAGTTGTCACGCTGCTCAAGTCCAAGCAGCCCTGTCAGCAGCAGTCCGGCGTGTCGCCGTTCCGGCGACAACGCACTGAACCGGTCCGAACTCGTTAGTTCAACAAGTAACTTGTAGGCCTTCGGATGTGAGTCGAGCGCGACCATTTGCAGCGCTGCAATCCAGTCCCGCAAATAATCGTCGTCCTCCTGGCCCGCCAGGAAGGCGCGGAGCGCGTAGCGGGCTGCCTGCGCTAGATCAATGCTCGACTGAGGGGGGCCAAATTGCTCCTCAGGCGCCGGCGCCGGAGGCGAAGCACACGAAACCATGAGAACCAGGAGCGCAAGCACAAACCAACACAAGATTGCACCGCGCGATATCGAGGAAGACGTGCCGGAATTCATGCGTCCCACCACCATGATCACCACCGCCAAGTCTAAGCGGATGTGAGAATGCCAGATAGCGGTACCGGAGAATGTTGCGGCGCGGGTTGAAAGCTCCGGCAACCAAGTCATCAAGGAGGTGCACATTGACGCTTTCCGATGCGACCGCTTGAGGGCGGCCGCCCAACCAAATCGTTGAAGAGTACCGTTGTGCAAATTCGCTCCGCGACGCGGCCTCTACGCCGGCGCCGCGGTCGGACAGTCCGAGGTAAGGGCCGATTAGACTACCTTTGCATTCTCAGACGGACGCGGCGGGTTTCCCTTGGGATTTGCCAAACACGCGACCGGATGGAAGGTGCTGGTCGGTCTTAGGCCGATTTCGCTGTCACATGCACTTCGATCGACACGGCATGCCCGCCGACACGGTTTTACCCATCAATCGCGCTGAACGAAGCGACTACCAACTTCGCATACGGCGCCGACGCGCGGCTGAAGGTTTCGGCGTTTGCCGTACAGCTTGAATATGAACCAATCAGCGCCAGAGGAGGTGACCCTGACCTCCTGTCGGTCGGATTTACGTGGACATTTTGAATGTGCGCTCTGACAATCGCTGCAACCTCACCGTTAGGACTCAAAATCGTGGAAGTGGCAGTGACTACCGCCCGATATCGCCTCGACGCAACGGCTGCTGGCGTGCGCGCCGTTATTCCAGCTCCGCGTCGCTGGCTGGTGGTGGTCTTTCTCTCTCTTTGGCTGTGCGGCTGGGTCTTCGGCGAATTCTCCGTTGCTCCTGAGCTTTTGAGTTCTGACAGCAAGGCACCCGTTGCGTTCCTGACATTCTGGCTGTTGGGTTGGACGATCGGGGGCCTCGTCGTCGTTACAACCCTCCTCTGGCAACTATTTGGGGTCGAATCCGTTGAGGTCGGTCCCATGGCTTTGTCCTACCGTGCCGAGGTGTTCGGCATTGGCCGGACCCGGGAATTTCGAGTTGCGGACATCCGACGGCTGCGTGCGGTTGACTTCGCTCAAGGCCTGTTCATGAACCGACGCCTGCCCGTTCCACCGCTGTTTGGCAGAGGCTATGGGCCGCTCGCGTTTGATTACGGTGCGCGAACCTACCGCATAGCCCCGTCGCTTGATGAGGCGGAAGCACGCTTGCTGGTGAATGAAATCGCGCCCAGGCTGCCGAAATTCTGCCGTGAGTCCTGACACGAGTCACGAGAGGAGAACCATGAGCAAGGTATTCGTAAACATCGGGCTTAGCCTTGATGGCTACATGGCGCCGGAAGGAATGACCATGGGCAATTGGGATAGACCCGAGCACAAGAACTGGGGCGCGAAATGGGGCGCCATGATGAGCTGGATCTTCAATCAGCAATACTTTCGCGAGAACCTCAAGCTCGGTCCAGGAGGAGAGACCGGCCCGGTCAATGACATGCTGCGTAAGACGACCGAGCGCATCGGTGCGAACATCATGGGCAAGCGAATGTTCGAGGGCGGCGAGCGCGGTTGGCCGGAGGAGGCTCCGTTTCACACTCCGGTATATGTTCTTACCCACGAGAAGCGCGAACCTTGGGTCCGGCCGGGTGGGACGACGTTCTACTTTATCAATTCGGGCCCGGAGCATGCCCTTGAGCTGGCTCGCGAGTCTGCGGGCAATCGTGATATTCGCATCGCGGGTGGAGCGGAGGCGATCCAGCAGTACTTGAGCATGGGGGTCATCGAGGAGCTGGAAATCGCCTTGGCACCCGTGCTGTTCGGCAGTGGCAGGCGTCTGTTCGAGAATCTACAGGAGCCCATGCCGCAGTTTCGAATTGACAGGGCAGTTGACGGCCCGGCCGCGACACACCTGCGCTATGTGCGTCAGTGAAGGCCTCGCCAAGTGATCTCCTCACGCCTTATGGCATGGGGGCTTCGAGTTTTGGTCTTGGTCGGCCTCGTGCTGCTGTGCCTGCTGGCCCACTCGAGGAAGCCCGCGCTCGCGTTTGCTCTGACTTGGGGCCCGAATTACCCCATCCTCGGCGCCGTTATGGTCGGCGCATTGCGCTTACCTCGTTTTCTCGAACCAGTTCACCCAATAGAACCGATACTCTATAGAGGGGCCGGAGTCGGGCTGATCAAATGGCTGGTAACGACCCGAGCGTGGCTGCTGCTGGTAGGCCTTGAGCCGCCCCAAAAGACGACCAGCCGCGATGCGTTGCTGGTTCGCACCGAACAAGTGACCAAAGGCGCGGAAATATGCCACGGCGCTGCACTGGTATTCGCCTCTGTCATTGCAATTCTGTGTCTCGCAGGCGGTGGGATATCCGTGGCAGTGTGGATTCTCGCCTTCAACATTGCTCTGAATGGATATCCCATCATGCTCCAACGGTCGAATCGCTGGCGGGTACAGCAATTTCGTGCGAAGCACCTGAGAAGCGCAACGGGAGCCCAGCCCTGCGACTAGCGAGCTTTGCGAATCTGCCCAACAATGAGTCAAGCCTCAGGAGATACTCGTGCTCAGTTCCATTGCTCACGTCGCGCTCGTTGTTCGCGATCCTGCGCGAACGGCGGAATTGTTTGCGAAACTTTTCGAATGCAAGATCGTGTCTCGACGGGACGCCGACGGTCACGATGAGACCTTCGTCAAACTCGGGGATACCTGGTTTGTGCTTGTTCAGGCAGATGTGGACAGGACCCGAACGGGTGATCACATCGCCTTCAAGGTGAGCAAGGCGACTCTCGAGGTGGTGGTGCAGAAGCTGGCCGTGTTGCAGCTGGAGCACATTCGCGCACGGGGCGGCACATCCCTCTACTTCTTCGACTACGACAACCATGTTTTCGAGTTGGATACCACGACCGTGGAAGACGAGTTGCAGGTTGAGGCCTAACTACGGCATGGACAATGATGCGATGGACACGCGAGCTGCATATCGGCACCCAATGGTTCGTGGCAGTGGCTCCAATGAATCTCCGCATCTTTGTTATCGCTGCAGTGCTGGGAATATTGGCGATTCCAGTCGCGCGTCGCATCTGCCACAGACGCGTTGGCTTTGGGCGTTCCTCCTGGTAGGCACGTCGCTCTCGCCGATGGAATCCTGAAGGTTGCCTTTGGCGCCTCAATGGCTGCGACGGGATTGCACGACCCTATCGTTGGGTGGACGAGGCCTTGGCCGTTGCAGTAGTCCCATGCCTTGCCTTTGTGGTGATCGCGTTGTTGCATGGGTAGAGGCGGTGAGACGCTGCTGCGATGGCTTTGCTGCGCGCTTGCCGTGGGGCTGGCCGGTCGCGCCGTCGGGGACTTCCGCGCCTGGACTCGCTGATCTGCTCACCACTTTGCCTGCTGCTGGCCGCAGGGGTAGTGTTATCAGCAGGCCCAAGCGCCACCTAATCCGCCAAATCAACCGAGGTAATTCATATGAAGCGCGCTCCTTACATCGGTGCTGCCGTGGTTGCGATCTCTCTCATTGTTGTACCGCTGGTTCGCGGTCAGGGCGTGCCCGATCGCCCGCAGGGTGTTGCGGCGGGAGCTTGGATTCCCCTTAACGCCCGGTTGGGATTCGTCGTCGCGCCGCCCGATGCAAGCCGACCCCACGCCGCAGCAAGTAACGACCTGCTGTTGGCACCACCCGTCGCCGGGTATTTCATGATCAAGGGTGAAACAGGATGGTCGCGAGTGGTACTCGCGGACCCGCTGCGAGGACCCGGCGCGGCCGGATGATCCGGCAGCGAGCTGAGTCACCGGGAGGAAATGCGCTTGGCGCCCTCACGGCACTCTGAAGTCTCCAGGCTTCGGCGCCGCGATCGCCTTCTCCTCGGGGTGCGGCAGCTGCGGAATCCAGTCGTACGGCAAACGATAGGCCCGGTAAACGGCGTTTGAAGATTGCGGCCCGGTGAACAGCGGATTGATGTATTCCCACACGATCTTGCGTTCATGCGTGACTTCGAACACACGCCCGTCGGGGCCTTCCGTGATGAGCGTGTCATCATTGGGCAGTCGTTGCGCACTGCTGATGTTGGATCCGTAGAACTTTCCCGGTGCCTGGTATGACCAGACGAGTTCGAGCG
>DASZCK010000156.1:0-5886 GCA_035943195.1 Steroidobacteraceae bacterium | reverse complement strand
CGGCCCTGCCGGGGTACGAGCGTACTTTTCCACCACACTGGCGGTAATCATGACGAAACATCCGGTCCATATCGATTTTCCCGGCCGCATTGTCCTCGTGGGCTTCGGCAGCATCGGCCAGGGAGTCTTGCCGCTGATCTTGCGGCACATCGGTATCGCACCGGATCGCATCAGCATCGTGACCGCCGATGATTCCGGCAGTGCCGAGGCCGAGCATTTCGGTGTCAAGCGCGTCACCGAGGCTCTGACCCGCGACAACTTCCGCCGCATTCTCTCGCCACTGGTGGGACGCGGGGATTTTCTGCTCAACGTCTCGGTCGACGTCTCGAGCGTGGCCCTGATCCGCTTCTGCTGGGAGAAGGGTGCGATGTACCTGGACACCTGCGTGGAGCCCTGGGCCGGCGGCTATACCGATCCGACCCTGAGCGCGGCCCGCCGCACCAACTACGCCTTGCGCGAGGAGGCGCTGGCGCTGCGCACCGGCAATGCGCGCGCGCCCACCGCGGTGGTGACGCATGGCGCGAATCCGGGCATGGTCTCGCACCTGGTCAAGCAGGGCATGCTGAACATCGCCGCCGATACCGGCGTCGATGCCGGCCAGCCGCGCTCGCGCGAGGACTGGGCGGCGCTCGCGAACCTGCTCGGCATCCGCGTCATCCATATCGCCGAGCGCGACACCCAGGTTTCGGCCAAGGCGAAGCAGCTGGGTGAATTCGTGAACACCTGGTCGGTGGACGGCTTTGTCAGCGAGGGTGCGCAACCGGCGGAGCTGGGCTGGGGCAGCCATGAGCGCAACTTCCCGCGCGACGGCAAGCGCCATGATTTCGGCAACGGGGCTGCGATCTACCTGACGCAGCCGGGAGCCGCCACGCGGGTGCGTACCTGGACACCTCTGGCGGGGCATTTCCACGGGTTCTGCATCACCCACTCGGAGGCGATCTCGATCTCCGACTATCTGACGGTGCGCGAGGGCAGCAATGTCGTCTATCGGCCCACCGCGCACTACGCCTACCACCCCTGCGATGCGGCGATCGCCTCGATGCATGAGTTCGCGGGTCGCAACTTCATGGTCCAGGACCGCAAACGGATCATCACCGAGGACGTGCTGACTGGCCGCGACGAACTGGGCGTGCTCCTGGCCGGGCACAAGAAGAACGCCTACTGGTACGGCTCGCAGCTGTCGATCGAGGAGGCGCGGGCTCTGGCGCCGTTCAACAATGCCACCAGCCTGCAGGTGACCTCGGCGTGTCTGTCCGGAATGGTGTGGGCCATGGAGAACCCGAACTGCGGCCTGGTCGAACCGGACGAGATCGACTTTCGACGCAACATCGAGATCAGCCAGCCCTACTGGGGCAAGGTGATCGGTGCCTACACCGACTGGACGCCGCTGACGGATCGTGAGCGCCTGTTCGCGGAGGACATGGACAAGAGCGATCCGTGGCAGTTCAAGAATGTCCGGGTGATCTGGTAGGCGCTGCGTACGCCACTTCGACAATGGTGAAGGTGGTATGGCCGGCGGGCAGCGCCACCGACACTTCGGCATCGAGCGCCTTGCCCAGCAGCGCGCGCCCGAGCGGCGAATCCATGCTGATGTAACTGGCCGCCGCATCGGTCTCATCCGGACCCACGATGCGGTAGCGCACCTGCGCGCCATCTTCGCGATCCAGCGTCACCCAGGCGCCGAAAAACACCCGCGTGACATCCGCCGGCGGCTTCTCCACTACCGTCATGCCATCGAGCCGCTTGCGCAGAAAACGCACGCGTGCGTCGATTTCGCGCAACCGCCGCTTGCCATAGATGTACTCGGCATTCTCCGAGCGATCACCCTGCGCCGCTGCCTCCTGCACGGCCTGCGTCACGCGCGGGCGTTCATTGCGCCACAGCAGATCCAGCTCGGAACGCAGCCGCGCCAGGCCCTCGGGCGTGATGAACTGTGAACCAGGTATCTGTGGAGCTCGGTAGCGACCCATCAGCGGCAATTCCCCACGTTATGTTGGATGTCCAGCGGCTCCACAGCTAATGGATCTGTGGAGCGTTTCACGGCGCCTGCGCCGCGTTGAACCTAACCTTTGAACCATGGCCGCCAAGTACTACACCCACTTCGTAACGGCAGATCAGCAGGCCCTCGCCGCGGTCGAGACCGGAGCTGAGTCCAGCGAGTGGAGTGGTGTGGTTGAACTGCGGCATGCCCTTGAACAGACCGCCGGCACGCGTGAATTGCGCTCCTTGCTCGCACAGAGTTTCGATCTCACGAGCGATGACATTCGCATCCTGCACTGGGCCCGTCTGCACTGAGCACCGACATCCCCTAGCGGACTTCCTTCCCTTCATCGAAAGTCCGCATTCTCGGCCCCGGGCATTAATCCCGGGGCATTTTTTTGGTGTCGGCCGCGGTGGTGTCATAATCGTCAGACCATGACACCCAATCTGTCGCTATTTCGCGTCATCGGCGCGCTGCTACCCCTGTCGTTGCTGGCCGCCTGCTCGCTGGTCGGGGCTCCCTGGAGCTCCCACAAGCCGCCACCGGCGCCCGTGGTCGTTGCGCCTCCGCCTCCGCCTGCGCTTCCGGCCCCGCAGGAAAGTTCCCGTTTCGAGCTCGCCGATGCCCAGCAGAACGTCATCGGCGATCTGCAGGAGACCACGGTCGGCAAGGACGACACGCTCACCGACATCGCGCGCCGCTTCAACCTGGGCTACGAGGAACTGCTGCGCGCGAATCCCGGCGTGGACCCATGGCTGCCGGGTGTCGGTCGCACCATCGTGCTGCCGACGCGCTTCGTACTGCCGGATGCCCCGCACGACGGGATCGTGATCAATATCGCGGCCATGCGCCTGTTCTATTTTCCGCCGCACAAGGCAGGCGAGACCCAGGTGGTTTACACCCATCCCATCGGCATCGGCAAGGTGGGCTGGTCGACACCCGAAGGCACCACCAAGATCGTGAGGCGGCAGAAGGATCCCACCTGGCACCCGCCGGTCTCGGTCATCAAGGAGCACAAGGAAAACGGCGATGACCTGCCGTCGGTGGTCGGACCGGGACCGGACAATCCACTGGGCAACCGCGCCTTCTATCTGACCTGGGCCGGCTACCTGATCCATGGCACCAACAAGCCGGCCGGCGTCGGACTGCGCTCAAGTCATGGCTGCATCCGCCTGTTCCCCGAAGACATCGACGAACTCTTCGACAAGGTACCGATCGGCACCCAGGTTCATGTCGTCAACCAGCCGTACGTGTTCGGCTGGGACAACGGCCAGCTGGTCATGCAGTCGTTCGGCTCACTGGAAGACGACCGCCGTGACTGGCAGAAGGCCCAGCAGGCATTGCTGTCGCGGTCGCTGAACAAGTCCGTGCAGAAGGAACTCAAGGCACGCGGTGAGACCGTCGACTGGGAACTGGTCACACAGCTGGCGCACACGCCACGCGGGCTGATCGTGCCGGTGACGCTCACCGACGCGAGCTTGGACAAGGTACTGGCAAGTGCCACCATGGTACAGAACCAGTTGCCGGCGGGGGCTTCCTGGGATGGCAAGACGGACCTGCCGATAGACGAGAAGACCTTTAACCAGATCATGGGCGAATCCGATCCTCAGGATCACCTGGTGCCGGCGCCGGGCGCCCACAAGACCGGGGGCTGAAAGCCCGCGCTACGCGTAACCGGAAACCTGTTAGAGTTGCGCCGGTCGCGTGAGGTGCGGGTGACCGTGCGCGGAGTTTCAGAAGCCGATCCAACCATCGTTCTTGGGCCCGGGCGCGCCATCGAGCGCGTTCCCGCAGGCGTCACCGCCTTCGTCGGCCGCACTCTCAAGGGTCCCGTGGCCGAGCCGGCCAGGATCAAGAACTTCGTCGGTTTCCAGCAGATCTTCGGCGGCCTGTGGCAGCCATCCCCACTTTCCTATGCAGTCGAACAGTATTTCGACAATGGTGGCCGTGAAGCGGTCATCGTGCGCGCGATCAATGGTGCGCGCGGCGCGACTTTGACTCTGCCGGCGGGCGGCGACGCATTGCGGCTCACGGCCGTAAACCCCGGATCGCGCGAGTACCTGCGCGCCGCCGTCGATTACGACGGCGTCAGCGCGGATGATCGCTTCAATCTCATCGTGCAGCGACTCGCCCAGCCGGCCTCCGAGCAGGTGCAGGAGCAGGAGATACTGCGCAATCTGTCGGTGGAGCCCGGCAGCCCGCGCTTCGTGGCCGACGTGCTGCAGGCTTCCGCCCTGGCCCGCATCGGCGGCGCTGTGCCGCAGCAGCGCCCGGATCTCACCGGCGTGGGACCCGTCGGCGCGGTGGTCGGATACGTCGGCGTCAATGCTGATGGCGATGACGGCGGGCCACTGTCGGACTACGACATCATCGGTTCGCTGGCGCGTCGCACCGGCATTTTCGCCTTGGGGCCCGACATCCCCTTCGACCTGCTCTACATCCCGCCGCTGACGCGTGATCAGGACCTGGGCATGAGCACACTGCTGGTGGCCGCGCGCTTCTGTCGTGAGCGCCACGCGCTGCAGATCGTGGATCCGCCCCAGCAGTGGGGCCGGCCGCAGGAAGTTCTCGATGGGTTGGCCGCGTGGCCGTTTCGCAGCGACAACGCGGCGATGTTCTTTCCACGTCTGCTCGCCATCGACCGGTTGCGTAACCGCATGGCGGCGTTCGCGCCCGGGGCCGCGGCCGCGGGCATGCTGGCACGCACCGACTACACGCGCGGGCCGGCGCTGCGCCTGCAGGAGCCCGAGGCGCCGCTGCGGCCGATGCTGCGTCCGGCGGTGGCGCTCGCGGCCGAGCACGGCGAACGGCTGGCGCAGATGGGCGTGAACACGCTCGAGCCGCTGCGGCCCGGTCCGGCCCGTCGCGCGCACAGCTGCACACTGTCCTCGGGGGTGTCGGCCTCGGCCGAGGGGCGCTACCTGTCCACGCACCGCCTGGCACTGCATCTGGCGGTAAGTGTCGAGCGCGGCACGCGCTGGGTGCTGACCTCCCCGAATTCCGCGCCGACCTGGGAGCGGGCCGGCCACCAGATCGAGCAATTCCTGGAAGGCCTGCGCCTTGCCGGGGCATTCGCCAGCGGTGATTTCCAAGACTGCTGCCTCGCGGTGTGGGACGAGCGCGTGAATCGCGCCAGCACCGTCGCCACCGGTTCGGTCAATCTGCTGTTTGGATATGCTTTGCAACAGCCCGGCGTGCTGCAGTACTGGCTGGTGACCCACCAGCCATCGGGCAGCCGGGTCCGCCCTGTGAACATCAACCGACAGGCCGCATCGCCGCGTCGTGTCGACTGGGAAATCGAGACCGCGATCCTCAACGGCTAGCGGTCCCAGCCTCGACGCGCATTCAGGCGGTATAAGATAGGAACCCGTGAGCAATCGGTATGTAGTGTTCTCGCACGGACAGCTTGGCGGCCCCTGGGGCCGCAAGATCACCGTGCTCGCCGATACTGCGCGCGCCGAAGGCTATGAGCCCGAGTCGGTCGACTACCGCGGCATCGACTCACCGCAGGGGCGACTCGCCCACCTGATGGATTTCTGCAAGGATCTGGAGGGCGAACTGGTGCTGGTGGGCTCGAGTGTCGGCGCCTACGTGTCCGTGGCGGCGGCCTCGCACCTGCACGCCAGGGGTGTGTTCCTCATGGCTCCGGCGATCTACGGCGAGGGCATGCCGCCGCTGCGCAAGAGCGTGCTCGATTGTCCGACCATGGTGGTGCATGGCTGGGACGATGAGCTGGTGTCGTACGAGGACAGCGCCCGCTTTGCGCGCGAGCACGGCGCCTCGCTGCATCTGCTCCACGACGATCACCGACTGCACGGCCAGATGAACATGATCCGCTACCTGTTCGAGTACTTCCTGATCTCATTGGACATGCCGGCTTCGGGCGATTAGGCCATGGCCTGGCT
>DASZCK010000155.1:0-61122 GCA_035943195.1 Steroidobacteraceae bacterium | reverse complement strand
GAATATATTCCCACCACGCTTGGTTTGCCGCCACGCGCAGCGGCTGAGCCGGCTCCACCGTGGCACCATACTTGATGAAGCTCTGCCACCCCTGCCACGAGAATTCGTGATTGTCGCCAATGCAGACGAACGGGAAATGCGCGCGGGCATCCTGGATATCAGGATCGGCGATATGCGCGCGATAGACGTGGCGGTATCCGGCGAGGTTGGTGGGCACATGGAAGTTGCTCACCTTGCGCGCATCCGGGATGCGGCCCAGATCGTAGACGGTGCGCGAATACCGGTGCTGGACCTCATCGGGATATTCGACGACCTCGTAGATGAAATCGCCGAGATGAAGGACGAAGCCGAGCTGCTGGTCAGCAGGCGCGCGCTCATCCTCCCAGATCATCCGGCGATAGGCGTTCTGCGCGCCTTCGTTGACGCTCTGGCATGAGACGAAGGCGAAGCGCACCGGGCGCGGATCGTTCCGGCGCGGCGCAGTGATGGTGCGACCGATGCGGCTGCCTTGGCCGCCATCGTCGGTGAAGCGATACCAATAGGCCGTCGCGGGCGAAAGGCCGCCGACCATCACCCGGCACGTCCAGTCCGCCGCGGCGAGCACCGGCGCGCGAATCCTCGCAATGACCTGCCGGAAATCGGAATCGCGCGAGACTTCGACGGTCAGAGCATGGCGCTCGCCTTCTGTGAACGGGCGGCGCGTCCATAGGATGACACTGTGCTCGTCGGGATCTCCGGACGCGACGCCCTGGGGATAGACCGCACGGTCCTCGCGCCATTTCGTGGTGGAAGGCGATGCCGCCGATCGCTTTGCCCAGATCGCCGCCATGCCGAGCGCCGCGGCGCTTGCCAGAAAATCCCGCCGATCCATGTTCCGCTCCTCGCCGTCGACGATGTTCAGCGTTGCTTCGGCGGCGGTCCGAATATGGGCTGCCAGTCTTCCTGCGCCCGGTTGATCAGATAGGAATGGATGGCCTTGGCCTGATCATCGGTGAGCGCATCGCGGAAGCTCGCCATGCCCTTGTTCTTGTGCGTCCCCTTCAACACGGTATCCAGGAACGCGGCATGCTGCTCCGGTGTCAGATAACGCAGGTCCACCACGCCGCCCGTCGCGTTCGCACCATGGCAGGTTCGACACAGTTGGGCATAGAGTTCGCCGCCAGCCAGCACGGCCTCCCGGGGTTGCTTGTCGGTCGGGGGCGGCGCAATTTTGATCGAGGGCGCCGCCGGAGGTAACTGAACACCTTTGGCATCCAGCGCGAAGACAATCAGCCGCGCAGGGCCCACCGAGAAAGGTTCGGGACCGCTGTTGAGTCCGGCCACGATCGCACTGTTCCAACCCGCATTGATGGCGATGTACTGCGTGCTGCCAATCGAGAAGGTCATCGGGCCGCTCACCGGCACCGTACCGACCGGCATCTCCCACAACTTCTTGCCATCAGTTGCGCGATAAATTGCGAGGGTCTTGTCGATCGTTCCTTGGAGGAGGAGGTTACCGGCAGTGACCAGAGTGCCGCCGTTCCCGGGCAGTCGATAGGGGACACGGAAGGCCTCCTTTTGGTGAACCGGATCCCAAGCGAGCAGATAGCCTTGCTCGCTCGTGGCGGCCTTCTGGTTCAGCTCACGCCGCAGATCCGGGAAGTTGTTGACCCCGGCCCCAATGGTCGTGCGGCCTTTGACGTACTTGAAAGTCCCATCCGGTGCACGGGAGGCGACCTCCCACTGGACCTGCGCCGGGATGTATACCAGGCCCGTGAGCGGGCTGTAGGACATGGGGTTCCAGTTGTGACCACCGCCGTAGCCTGGTGTCAGCAGGTGCGGCTTTTCCGTCAAGGCGGAGTCTGGCCCGAGAACCGGGCGCCCGGTCTTCATATCAATGCTTTTGGCCCAGGTATTCAGCACGTAGGGCTTCGCAGAAATGAGTTTGCCGGTTCTGCGATCCAGCACGTAGAAGAAGCCGTCCTTGGGCGCGTGCATGATGACCTGGCGCGTGCGGCCGCCGATCTTCAGGTCCGCGATCATCAGTGGACTGGTGCAATCGTAGTCCCATTCCTCCTGCGGGATTTCCTGGTAGTGCCAGGCGTAGTGACCGGTCTTCACGTCCACGGCCACCACCGAGCACAGAAACAGGTTGTCGCCGCCGCCGGGACTGCGGAACGCACTCGGATGAGGCGAGCCGTTGCCGGTCCCGAAGTACACCAGTTGCAGCTTTGGATCGTAGACGATGGTGTCCCAGTCGTTGCCGCCGCCGCCTTGCTTCCACCACTCGCCCTTCCAGGTCTTCGCGGCCATCGGCATGACCGAGTCGGATGCCGCGCCCTCGGGCATTTTCGCCGGATCACCCGGAACGATGAAAAAACGCCAGACGAATGCGCCAGTCTCGGCGTTATAGGCGGACATGTAGCCGCGTGCTCCGAAATCCCCGCCACCATTGCCGATAACCACGATGCCGTCATAGACACGAGGTGCCCCGGTAATGGACAACGGCTCGCCCGGAAGCAGGGTTTGCGTGCTCCATACGGGCTTGCCATTCCTGGCATCGAGTGCGATCAGCCGCCCGTCGAGAGTTCCGATGATGATCTTGCCGTGCCACGCCGCGAGCCCCCGGCTGACGGTGCCGCAGCATGCGTTGCGGGCCCACTCAACCGCAATCTGGGGGTCATAGCGCCACAGCTGCTTGCCGGTCGCGGCGTCGTAAGCCGAGGTGATGTCCCAGGCGGAGATGTTGTAGAGGACGCCATCGATCTCAATCGGCGAGCTCTCCTCGCCCCGGTAGGTCGCGAGATCGGCGAACCAGGCGATCCCGAGCCGATTGACGTTGCTCTCATTGATTTGCTTCAGCGGGGAGAAGCGCTGCTCATCCCAGGTACGGCCGGGAGCCATCCAGTTGCCGGGCTCGCTGTCGGCCGACAGGAGCCGCTGCTGGGTCACATCGGCGGGCAGGTCCGCGGCGAACGCCGATGCCGCCGCAATCACCAGCGACCCAAGGCACAGTATTAAGAATCTGTTCATCATTCGTGTCTGCATGTCGTCCTCACCTCGTATCCTCCCGCCACTGCTGCCTCCGGCTTGGCGCCATTCATCTTATAGAAGATGAACTTGGAGCTCGCCGTGGCGCGATCCCCCTGTAGATCGATGATGACGTTGGTCAGGAGGTGGAAGTTACTCCCTTTCGGGATGCCGGCAGCAGCGGCCGCGAAAATCTTCTCCATCGACTCCCGGATCTGCTTCGGCCCACGGTAGCTACCCTGGGCACCCTTCCATTCGCCGTCATCGGTGAACAGAGCCGCAGCCAGTGGCCCGTTCATGGTTTGATGATGCCCTTCAGTGCGGCCGGCGGTGGCGGAACATTCGGATCGTTTCCATCGCGATAGGGAATCACGCCATGACTGATGCGGCTCTTGATTTTCCATTGGCCGTTCTCGCGCACGAACTGGTCGACGTAGCGACCCGCCAGAGTGGGGGCCGGGCGACTGTCGGTGGAGGTCGCGAAGAACATGTAGCGTGAGCGCGCCGTGGCGGTATCGCCCCTGACGTCCACGACCACGGTGGTATCCAGGTGAAAGTTCTGCTTGTTGATGAAGCCGGCTTCTGGCTTGCCGAGATTTTTTTCCAGCATCGCCTGGATGCCGGCGGGCCCGGTTGCGCTGCCGAAGCCGCCGGTCCAGACCCCGTCCTTGGCGAACAGCGATGCGTAACCCGCGTAGTCCCGCGCATCGAGGTATTCGCCGTAACGAATGACGACCTCACGGATCGCCTTTTCGTCTTCAAGCTGCTGCACGCGCTTCTCGAGCGCCGCCGTGGATGCTGATGGAGTTGCACAACCCGGCAGCAGCAGCACCGCGGCGAGGAGCGCCGGCATATATCGGGCATATTTCATGCGGGCTTGATGCAAGTGGAACTCACGACGGAGTCCTGCGCTAGCGCTTGGCGGGTGTCGCCGCAGGATGCAGCATTCGCTGACTGAACAGCCAGTGCCCGTTCTGCCGGACCAAGGTATCTTCATAGGAGACCAGGAAGATCAGCCTCCAGCCGCCTGGACTCTTCTCGTCCGGAATGAGATAGGCGCCCATGCTGTGCGCCGTGGCGTGGTCGCCGTCGACGTGGATCGAGGCATCGAAATACAGGTGAAAATCCGGTCCGGGCAGGTGCGAGGGGTTGGCGGTGATGGTTTGTTGCAGTTGCGCCTGGATCGCGGCGCGGCCGTGTGTCGGCGTGGCGCCTGAGCCATACACGGCGTCCTCGGTGAACAGGCGCCCAAAGGCTTCAAAGTCCCGCCGGTCCAGTGAGGCGCCATATTGCGCGAACAGCTCCTCGATGTCCTGCCTGGCGGCGAGCCGTTCCAGCAGCGATGATTCGGGACCTGCCGTCGCAGCCAGCGCCGGGCGGACCGGCAGTACCACCGGCGCCGCGACCAGTAAGGTTACGAGGGCGATGGCAGATTTGAACCGGGCGGCCTTTGCTTCTATCTGAGACAAATTCGCACTCCACGACAATCAAGTAACGGGCCTGCTTTTTGGCTACCCTAGAAGCGGTCTTGCCAACGTGTTGCGGCGGGAAATCCTACGCAACCGGATCCGGTGGCGCAATGGTCCACCCGCAACGAGCAACCCATCCGATCAGTCAACGCGGGAGTAAGAATGAAAACGGGCAATTATCGACTGCGGGTCCTGGTGGCGTACATCGCCGGCGTGGCTCTGATCTGCTGCGGTACGCAGCCACAGGCCGCCGCAAAGCCGGATGCCGCCAGCCACGGCGCCTGCGACTATGCATGCCTCATTTCGTTTACGCACCACTACATGGATGCACTGGTGCACAAGGACGTGGCGCGTATTCCACTGGCTCCGGACGTGAGATTCACCGAAAATGACGTCGCGATGCCGATCGGCGAAGAAGGGATCTGGGGCACGATCAGTGCCGTATCGCCGAATGCCATGACCGCTGCGGATACCCGAACTGGAAACGCAGCCTGGTTCGGCACCGTCGAGGAGCACGGCGAGCCGGCCTACTACGCCATGCGACTGCGCATCCGGGACGGCATGATCACTGAGGTCGAGACCGTCGTCGAGCGCAAGCCGGGACTGCCGGCGCCGTTCGGGGATCCGGCAAAGTTGGTCCACGATCCGGCATTTTCGCAAGTGGAGAAGCCGGAGGAACGCAGGGAACGAGACCGCTTGCGCGACGTTGCCAATGGCTATTTCAGTACGATCTCGCGCAACGACGGCGAGATCCTCACCGAATTCGACCCAGACTGCCAGCGCATCGAAAACGGTATCAGCACCACCAGCGGCAGCTTTGGGTCCGCCGCTCTCGCGCAGGGCTGCGAGGCGCAGTTCAAGCTCGGCTATTTCCACATCAACAAGCGTGTCCGGCAGCGTCATTACGCGCTCATCGATACGGAGCGCGGCGTGGTCGTCGCGACCGGCTTTTTCGATCATGACAACGCCCAAGAGACCTACATGACAACGGACGGGAAGGTGCAGAAGACGCTGCTCAAATTCCCGAATTCGTTGTCGTTGATGGAAGCGTTCAAGATCCGCAACGGAAAGATATATCGGGTCGAGGCCATCTTCACTTACGTTCCTTACTACATGCGCTCGCCATGGCCGAATCCTGAGGACTCGGACGAATGACATGCGGACCGGAGCGCAGTTTGTCTCAAGGAATCAGAAACACATTGATTAATAAGGATATTGCGACGAGTATAAAGCCCTTCGAGGGTGCGAATCGCGCGTGGTTACCCGGGGCCGAGCAATGAATCCGCTGGTCAGTAAGGTCCATGGCAAGGAGAAGCGCTGGAGCGCCGAATTCGCCGCGCTTCGGCAGCTGTGTCTTGCCGCGGGACTGAATGAAGAACTCAAGTGGGGCCAGGCCTGTTACGACCTCAATGGTCACAACGTGGTCCTGATCCATGGCTTCAAGGAGTACTGCGCCTTACTCTTCATGAAAGGCGCCCTGCTGAAAGATTCAAAGGGCCTCCTCGTTCAGCAAACCGAGAACGTGCAGTCCGCCAGGCAATTGAGGTTTGCATCCCTGGCGCAGATCAATCAGCAGAGGGCGGTGGTTGTGGACTACATCGGTCGTGCTATTGCCGTTGAGAAGTCCGGCGCCAAGGTGAAGATGAAGAGCGCGGCGCAGTTTACTGTGCCGGTCGAGTTTCAAGAGCGCCTGGATAATGACCCCGCCGTAGCCAAAGCCTTTCATGCGCTCACCCCCGGAAGGCAAAAGGGCTATTTGTTGTATTTCGCTGCAGCGAAACTATCGGCGACTCGCGCCGCGCGCGTGCAGAAAAGTGCGCCGCGGATCCTTAAAGGGCTTGGACTCGACGATTGAAACGGCCGCGCCGCCCGAACTTACGGGCAGCGCTTTAAACCGTTCGCCTCAGTGACTGATCGCAAAGAACCACGTACCGATCACCGGTCCGCGCGGGGGAAAGCGGAATCCGCGAGGTCCACTGCCTTGAGCCGGTGGGGCGCTGGACTCGGCGGCTGGTGCCGGTCCGTACTCCGGTGTAAAGCCATAGGCCCGATGTTTGACCGGATCCACGGCGATTGTTTTGACCCCCGCCATGGTGTTGACGGTCGCCACGACCGTGTACTTATCCGGGGAATCTTCATGGACGACCGTCACCGTGCCGTCACGCCCGGCAGGAATGTAAATCAGCTTCTGCGACTGGTCCCAACCCAGCGCGTCCACCCCATTGCCGTTGGGGATGGTGGCCACGACCTTGCCAGACCCCGCATCCACCACAACGGAGAGCTTGCTGCAGCCCACAAAGATCCGGTTGCTGGCGCGATCCATGGCGATCCCTGTTGGGCCTTCGCAAGGCGCCAGCGGCCACGAGGCAGTCGCCTTCATTGTCGCAACGTCAACCACCTGCATGGTGCTCTTGCGCTCATTGTTCACGAACAGCGTGCCCTTGCCGTTGCTGGCAGCCCCCTCGGGCGCGTTATCCTCAAGATCGGCCTTGCCGACGATGGCGCCGGTCTTGGCATCGATCTCCATGACGGTTCCGATCGGGGTGCTGTGATTGGTCAGGACAATCCGGTCTTTGAAGTCGTCGTACATGATGCCGTCCAGGCCGTTGATGCCCGCGGGTATCTTCCGGATCACGGCCAGGGTCTTAAGATCGAACATGGTCACCGTCGAATCACCGCCGTTGGTGATGAATCCATGGCCGGATTTCTTGGACAGTGCAATGCCGTGGGTGCGTGGCGTATCGGGAATATCGCCCAATACCTTGCCGGTACGCCCGTCCACCACCATCACGTGGGTGCCGCGAGACACGAACACGCGACCGGTACCCGGCTCGGCGGTCAGATAGTCGGTGCCTCCATCGCCGCCGATGTTGTATTTCTTGACGTCGAAGGTCTGCGCGAAAACTACCGTCGGAACTGCCACAGCGAGACTGATCAAGATCGCACACGAAACTTTAGCGGTGACGCGCATATTGACCTCCCGGTCCCATAGCCCAAGCGAACAAGAACTCAAGGATACTCATGTTAACGCACACGAGTTCTTACAAATATACAAGAATCGCCAACCGTCGCCTTCGCAGGCATTCACGAGCATTGCCCGAAAATTCACGGCAGCGGCTTCTCGGCCGCGATGTACACAGTGCGGGAAGTTGAGCTCGCCTGTCCGGATTCCACCAGCGGGCGCATGATCTGTTCGAAGTACTGCTGCTCCTGGGGAGAGAATTGCAGTGCAAAGATGTCCCGCAGGGACGGTGCCCAGGGGTGGGGACAACTGCCCAGAAAGACCTCCCAGGAAGTAATGTCTGAACGATCAAAGTCCATATGCAGTTCAGCGTGAATCGGTGCGAATTCAGTCAATCGCACCATCTCGAACAAAGTGCGTTCGGAGAAGCCCGTCAGCGGGTTGGCCAGCACTTGTTCCTGCGTGTCGGGGAACTGTGCCGCCTTCCATCGGTGCAGGAGTGCCCGAAACGGATCATTGGCCGCCGCCATCTCGCCACTGACCATGGCTCTTAACGCGCAGGCCGCAAAGGCTTCATCCTGAAAGATGGGTTCGGCGAGGGAAATCCGCCCACCGGGTTTGAGAATTCTGAAGAACTCCCGCAGCGCCTTGTTCTTGTCAGTGACATAGGCCAGGACCGCCCGGGTCGCGACGACATCGACCGACGAACTCGGGATGGCCGCGAGATCATCCGCGGTACATTGTACAAACCGGCACTGCTTGAGTACTCCTCGTTGCATCGCCAACGCCTGCGTATGGGCAATCATGGGCTCAGATATGTCCGTCAAGATGACGTTGAGCGATTCTCCTATGCGATCTATTGCGCCAAAGCCTATGAGCCCTTCGCCGCATCCGACGTCCGCGAGCGTCATGCCGGGCCCGAGCCGGGCGCCATCTAGAACGCGGTTCGCGTATTGATTCAATTGCTTTTGAATTTTCCGGCGATATTCCTCATCCCCGCCGTGACGGAGATGAAGCAGCCACCGGGACCAGGCATCGGATGCGGATGGTGGGAACCGGTTTGCGATGGGCGTATTCACTTTGCACCACAAAGTACCCGCTAGTGTCGATACCGGCAAGCGCGCAGACCGGTGGTTCTTCCGTTAGTTGACAGAAAAAGGGGCTAAAGCGGACAGTTACTGACAGGCGATCAGGTGTTCCATGACAGACGATGTTGCATTGCCCGAAGATGTAAGGGCCCACCGGGACTGGCTTTTGTCGTTCGTGCCCGCCGGCAAGCGGGGTGCCTGTGTGGACCTGGGTTGCGGCACGGGGGATGATCTCATTGCGCTGGCAGCGAAAACCACCGACCCCACGGCGCGCTTCGTAGGACTCGATTCCTCGGATAAGAGTGTTGCCGCGGCGACGGCCCGGGCACGTGACGAGCCCCGGGTTTCCTTTCTCCATCATCGTCTCGGCGAACGACTCCCTTTCGATACGGCAACTTTCGACACCGTGTATTCCAGCAATCTCGTGGAGTGTCTGGTTGATGTGACCAGCTTTGCGCGGGAAGTCGCCCGCATTCTGCGGCCGGGCGGGACCGTCATCATTGCGCACTGGGATATGGACTCTCAGCTCTTCGATGGGACGGATAAAGAGCGCGTTCGTCGCCTGGTTCACGCCTTTGCAGACTGGCAACAGGCCTGGATGGATCACTCAGATGGCTGGATGGGTCGTCGTCTCAGTGGGGCTATCGGCGCGACGGCCCTATTCGAGGGAACAGTCCACGCGCGCGTCCTCACGAATACCAGCTTTGCTGCGCCTTCATACGGACATGCGCGTGCTCAGGACTTCCGGGCGCTGGTGAAGCGGCAGCTGGTGAGTGCGGAGGACTATGCGGCCTTTCTCCAGGACCAACATGCGCTTCAGGCGCAAGGCCGCTATTTTTACAGCATTACCGGCTTTGCCTACGTCGGGGTTCGAAAAGCATAGCCGTGGGCTAATGAAATTTCTGACCGCGCGCAAGACCCGCAGGCGTCATTTGGTTTGCCTGGCTTCGCCAGCCATGCACGAAGTGCTTCCGATGACCGAAAGCTTCGCGCTCGCAGCATGGCAGGGGAAGGTGACTTGCCCCTATGTCGTTCAGTTCAGGTTCAAGTCGCTTGATCGCTGCACTGTATCAAATCCCAGCGCGATTGGCCGGATACGCTCATCGAGTAGGCGAAGGAAGTCATCCGAGTTGGACAGCAGGGCGAAATGGCCTCCGTCTATGAGGAACAGGCCCTTCGCAGGCGCATGGGTCTTTTCTAAATAGGCTGCGGCGAGATCAGGAGGCGCCAGTCGATCCGAGCGCCCATCTATGATGAAGAACGGGACCGGCATGTCATAGCCGAGCGAATTGAGGTCGACCGCGTCATAGGTATTGCCCATTACCGGAAGAGAGAACGACAGGTGACCGGCCTGAAGGTCGCGAAAGTCCCTGAGCGTGTACCTCTCATTCCGCAGGGCTACCGCCGTTGCGGTCAGTAAATACCGTCGGTCGGCTACATCGAGATAGTGGTTGAGCCAGAAGCGCACAACTTCCTGGTCCTTCGGCGTCCGGTATGGCGGAGGGCCGACCTGCAGGAGCTTGGCGACTCCAGCATCGTTGCCATCGGCGCGCAGCCGGGCAAGCGTGTAGCGGTAGTACCTGGCCTGCAGATCTGAAGTACGCACGAGCTGTGCGGTACCGATGAATGCTGCGAAGAGTTCGGGATGACGCTTCACCACGTACATCCCGAGCGCCGAGCCCCAGGAGTGACCGAGCAGGATGATACGTCGCTGGTGCAGATGTCGTCGGGCATAATCTGCGACGCCGGCGGCGTCATCCACGAATTGCGCGAGCGTCATGTTCGGGGTCGACTTACCGTAGCGGCCATAGGTACGGCCGGCACCGCGCTGGTCCCACTGTACGACGGTAAAGTCGTGTTCCCAATGTCGAAAGAAATAGGCGAGCTGCGAGACCGCATCGCCGGGACCCCCATGGAGTATGAGTATCACCGGGTTGCGGCGATCCTCACCCCGCATGGTCACCCACTGTTCGATGCCGCCGATCCGGACGAACCCCCGTTCGGCGATGCCATTTGGCGTCGAGATCGGCCCTTCCGCATGGCGGATGGCGGTCGCATCGGGCTCCTCTGCCCGAAGGACCTGATAGGCCTCCCACGGGGACATGCCGAAACTCGCCAATCCACGACCGAGAACGACAAGAACGACCCCGACCCCGAGGATCAGCAATCCCGCAAGCGATCCCCCAGACCAAGCAAGGAGGCGCCATCTTCTCTGCATCGACAGTCCTTCGCGTTAAACTCGGAGGCGACCCTACGGCAGGACGGGATGCGATGACACACCGTATTCGTGAACGACCACGGATTCTTCGCGAATGGCCGGAGATTCTTCGGTGGGGCTCGGCTTTGAGCGCTGGAACGTCCGCGTCGCCCCGAATGCTCTTCGCGGTTGCGCTGGTCGCCGCCGCCTTCCTCGCGATCGCGGGCGCTTTCGGCACATGGGAAGAACCGCTGCGCGAGCGGCTGGGGTTCTGGGTTGTCGGGGTTGCCGGGGCCGGACTGGTCGGATTCGGGCTCGACCGCCAGCTGGTCCGGATCGCTTGGCTATGCGACAAAGCGGGGATGCGAGCGCTGCTGATAGTACTGCTCATCGTCCCGCCGGCAGGACTCGCCGCCTCGTCCGCGGCGGCGATCATGCTTCACTCGCCCATCAACTGGCCGCTGTATTGGCGGATCCTGCCCCAGATGCTCCTCGTGGGCATGGGTCTCCTGGCACTGTTCCTCGTCGCGACGCCCAGACGCGCCCCTGCCTCCGAGCCGCAGGTACCGCTAGGTCCGACTCTCGGGGGTCTACTGCCTCTTAAGTTCTCCGGCGCGCAACTCTTCGCCATCGAAGCACAGGATCACTATGTACGCGTTCACACGGACCGCGGTACCGGCCTGGTGTCCATGACATTCGATCGAGCGCTTGTGAGTGTGGCGCGCCTCAGCGGCAGGCAGGTTCACCGCTCCTGGTGGGTGGCGCGCTCGGCCGTGACAGGGGTTCGGCGCGGCGACGGGCGGGCGACCCTCACACTGCAGGGCGGGGCGATTGCCCCCGTCAGCCGCCGCTACGCACGGGAACTGCGGTCGGCGGGGTGGTACTGAGCAAACCAACGCCATAGTCGAACGATTGACACAGTATATTTATTCATTAATATTGAATAAATGCGCAACCGCGAATTCGTCGGCCAGCACGAACTTCTGGTGATGCTGGCCGTGCTGCGGCTGGGGCGGGAGGCCTACGGTGTGCCGATAGCCGCCGAAATTGCGCACAAAACCGGTCGCGAAATGCTGCAGGGGAGCGTCTATGCGCTCCTTGAGCGACTTGAATCCAAAGGCTTCATCTCCTCAAAGTTCGGGCAAGCGACTCCGCAGCGTGGCGGGCGCGCGAAGCGCTATTTCGCTCTCACCGCCGAGGGCATCCGTGAAGTGCACGAGACACAGCGTGCGCTCGAGGCGCTCTGGCAGGGCCTCGCCAGGACAGCTGGCGCAAAGCCATGAACTCCAAGACCGCACCGCGCGCCGCGAATTGGTTGCTTGAGCGAGTCGGCGGCCGCTCAAGATTCGACCCGCTTGTTGGCGATCTGGTTGAGCAGTTCGACCAGGGCCGCTCGCAGCTGTGGTATTGGCGGCAGGCGGTGGGAACTGTGGCCATCGACATTGGTCAGGCTCTTCGCTTGCATGCGGTGTCGTTCATAGCCGCAGTCTCCGCGGGCTGCGCCTTGATCTGGCTTGTGGATGCTGGCTATCCCTATGCGTTCCAGCCGCTCCACGAGAATCTCGCGGCCTTGCGGCAGCACCCGTGGACCGGGCAGGCCGCACTGCGCGTCGCCGGCATGGAGATGTGTGATCTGCTGGCCGATGCGCTCATCTGCGTGGCCGTGTGGGTCGTGATACGGATTCATCGATCGCATCCGCGTGCTGTGCTGTCGGTCTTCGCCGCGGCGGTCACCGCTCGATACCTTCCTGGCCTTGCTCGGCTTGCGCTTCACGCAGCGATCGACCCGCGCTTCACGGGTGCTTTGGTTTCACACCATCTGCACCTCATGATGCCGGTCGCCTGGCAGGCGTTATGCATTCTCGCCGCAGGACTTTGGCTGGCACGAAGACCGCGCTTCAGGGGGAGCGACCGGTTGACCTACCTCGTGGCGATACTCGCTGCGTCGCTGTATTTGATTGGGGGACTTGCTCGCGGCGCCGGGCTCGTTGGAGAAATCGCCTACCCGCTGCGTGCACAGTACGCACTCGACATATTGAACATCGCAAGCGTGGTGTGCCTGGTTCCCTTTCTGTGGCACCCGAACCCCGAAGGAGCAGTTCGATGACAACTAAGAAGTGGCGGGCCTCAGCATTCGTCGGTTGTCTGCTTTCGGCCGCATCTGCTCTCACCATGAGCGGGTCATCGGCCGCCGCCGTGGCGCATTCCGAACAGGGGTACGCCTACGCAACCGCAGGCGTCATGGATCAAATCCATGTAGCCGGAATCGACTGGAAGATCCTCCTCAACAAATCGAACTTGGGCGGCTCGGAGCTCGAGATGGTCGAGGCGACCTTTCCCGCCGGAATGCTCTCGCCGAGCCACACCCACAAGGCGGTGGAGATCATCTACGTCCTATCCGGAACCTATGAGCATGAGGTGAACGGCAGGCTCTTTCGCCTGGAGCCCGGCATGACGGGCATCGTTCGACCCGGAGATCACGTGCGCCACATCGTGCCCAAGTCAGGACCTGCAAAGGTGCTGATCATTTGGGCCCCGGCGAGCGCACCCGCGTTCTTCCAGAATATACACAGCGTGGCAATTCCTCCGGTTGAGCCAGCGAAGACCGGTGGCCCGACGCCATAGCCCTATCCAAAGCAGAGCCGAGGAGCGTCGATATGCGGTCTGGAGTGCTTTCTATCCTCGTCGCCACAGCAGCTTTGTCCGTGGCATCGGCTCGTCAGCCCTCCGCAAATGACGTGGTGCAAGGGTTGCCTCAGACGTTTCGCAGCCTGACTCTCAAGGAGACCGCGGAAGGCTATAGCTGGGCACTCACGCCGGCTTCGATGCCGGCGATCGGCGACCATCAGGTGCTCATTCACGTTCGCGCCATATCGCTCAACCACGACGACCTCCCGCCGCGGCGCCGAAATCCGAATGTCAATCTCACGGGCGTACGGATCGGGTCGGACGCGGCCGGCGCCATTGTTGCAGTCGGAAGGGCCGTCACGGCGTTTCGAGTTGGCGAACGTGTCACTAACACGTACTTTCGAAACTGGGCCGAAGGCGTTCCCGCACGGGCGCAGATACATCGCGCCAAGGTACCGGGGGTCGCTGCAGACTACGTCGCGCTCGAGGATACCGCCGTGGTCGCAATTCCAAATGGCTTCAGCGACGAAGAGGCGGCGACGTGGCCGACAGCCGGCGTGACCGCCTGGGTGGCAACCGTTGGGCAAAGCCCATTGGGTGCGGGCAAAGTCGCGCTGGTCGAGGGAACCGGCGGTGTGTCGACCTTTGCTCTGCAATTTGCTGCGGCGACCGGCGCACGGGTTATCCTCACGAGCGGCTCGGACGAGAAACTCCAGCGCACGCTCAAAATTGCTCCGCACGACAGTATCAATTACCGGTCCGTACCGATGTGGAGTGACCGCGTACTGGAGCTGACCGGCGGAAGAGGGGCCGATCTGGTCGTGGACGTGGGAGGCAAGAGTACGCTCTCCGAAGCGGCGCACAGTCTTGCTCCAGGTGGCACTCTGTCCATCGTCGGTGGGATTACGGGCTACGACGGCGAAATTCCAGCGAGTTCTCTGCTCGGGAACGTGGCGAAGGCGCAGGGTGTCTTCGTCGGATCACGTGCGGACTATTCCAAGATGATCGCGTTCATGCGAAAACATCGATTGCACCCAGTGATCGATCATGTGTTTCCACTCGCGGCCTACGATCAGGCCATGAGTCTGTTGGAGTCCGACCAGTTCGTCGGAAAAATCGTGCTCCGCCTGGATGAATCCGCGCCGCTGTAAGCTGAGTAAGATGCGTCTGCAACTTTCGGGCGCCTGCCGTGTTTTGTAGAGGAATCACCGGGGAATGGGGCGCTGCGATGCATAAATTTGTACGGGTCATGGCCCGAGTAACCGGCGTCGTCGTCGTTTTTCTGCTCGGCGTCCTCGCGTTCTCTGCCTATCGATACTCGGGCTTCATGGCAATAGACGTATCCCATGGAGTGAACGAGGCCGGCTACGTCCGTATCGGCGGGATCGACCAATGGGTCCAGATTCGCGGGGACGATCGTCACAATCCCGTGCTGTTGTGGCTGAACGGAGGCCCGGGTTTTACCACGATACCTGCGACCGTGTTGGTCAGGGACTGGGAGCGCGAGTTCACCGTGGTCATGTGGGACCAGCGAGGCGAAGGACGGACCTTCAATAAGTCGGGCGCGCCAGGACAAGGCCCGATGACTGTCGAGCGGATGACCGAAGATGGAATCGAGCTTTCACAGTATCTGCGCGACCATCTGCATCAGAAGAAGATCGTGATACTGGGGCACTCCTGGGGATCGATTCTCGGCGTCCGCATGGCCATGGCGCGACCGGATCTGTTCTTCGCGTACGTCGGCACCGGACAAGTAACGAGCCTGGCAACGAACGCGGTCACTGTCTATCCACTGCTTCGGGCGCGTGCCCACGTTCGAGGCAACATTGCAGCCGAAAGTGAACTCAAGGCGGTCGGACCGCCCCCCTACGATGTCCCGAAAAAGAACTGGGTATGGATCTCCTGGGCGAACAGGCTTGATCCTGGTCGTAAGCCCTTGCCCCTGTCAATGTGGCTACCTTGGGCGCTGGTCAAGAGCACGATTGATGAGCGCGACTCAGGTGCTGGCGTCCAGTTCTCACAGCAGACCCTGCTGGAGCCGCTGCTGCGGACCGACTTGCCGTCCCTTGGATATGTGTTCCAGGTGCCGGTGGTCATGATTCAGGGCAGCGATGACCTGGTGATGTCAGCAGTCCTCGCGAAGAATTACTTTGAGAAGATATCGGCACCGCACAAGGAGTTCATCCTGCTCCGCGGTGACGGTCACATGGCCATTGCCCGGGACCGCTATGCGTTCCTAGAGGCACTCGTAAAGCACGTCCGCCCCTTGGTGGTATTGCCGGAGCACGCTCCAACCTATTGACCATAGATCGATTCACTGTCACAGTACAGTGGTGACACTGCTCAACTTCAAATTGCAGCGCGGCACCTCGATCTTTGAGCAAGTCGTATTCGCGGCGGTCAAGGCGTGCCTGAGTGGTGAGTTCAAGGCCGGCCAGGCATTCCCCTCCGTGCGGGCGTTAGCGGCGGACCTGAAGATCCATCCGAATACCGCCCACCGGGTGGTGCAACACCTGATCCAGGAACGCTGGCTTGAAGTGCTCCCTGGCCTTGGCACCGTCACTGCGCAGCCTCCCAAGGCGCGCGCCGGCGACCGGCAGCGCCTGCTCAACGAGGAAATCGGGCAGCTCGTGGTTGAAGCCCGGCGAGTCGGCGCCTCGCTCAATGATGTGATGCGGGCACTCACGACCGAATGGTCAAAGCTTGAGCGGGCGCGCGAGGCGAATTTAGGATGATCATTCAGGCCGACAACCTCTATAAGGCATTCGGTAAGTTCGGTGCCCTGCGCGGGCTGACCATGAGCGTGCCGGAGGGCAGCGTGTTCGCCCTCATAGGCGCCAATGGCGCGGGGAAGACCACGACCATCAAAGTGCTGATGAACCTGATTCGGCCTACTTCCGGCCATGCAACGGTTATCGGCACAAATTCGCAGGATCTCTCGCCGCGCGAACGGTCCCAAATCGGGTATGTCTCGGAAAATCAGGATATGCCCGGGCGTTTGACGGTTGGCCATTATCTCGAGTACCTGCGTCCTTTCTATCCCACCTGGGATCCGCAGCTCGAACAGGCGGTGCTTCAGCAGTTACGCCTGCCGATGGAGCGCAAGATCAAGGATCTCTCGCACGGCATGCGGCTAAAGATGGCGCTCGCGTGTGCGCTGCCGTTCCGGCCAAAACTGCTGGTCCTCGATGAGCCGTTCAGCGGGCTTGATCCATTGATCCGGGAAGAGTTCATGGAACAGCTGCTAACCCAGGCAGGCGAGATGACCGTCTTGATCTCCTCACACGAACTTGCGGACATCGAGAGCGCCGCCACGCACATAGCCTATATCGACCAAGGACAGCTCTTCTTTCAGGAGGGTATGGATGAGCTCTGCGCCCGCGTCCGCGAGGTACGCGTCACCTTGAGGGACACGGCCGTGGCGCCCCCGGCGCCGCCCGCGCATTGGCTCGGAATCAAGACCATCGGCAGTGTACTGAGTTTTGTGGACGTGGAATTCCGCGACGAGCGGCTCGCAGCACAGCTTTCGACCCTGTTGACCGGCATCTGCGACGTTCAGATACAGCCCGTAGCGCTGAAGGATATCTTCACGACGCTGGCGCGTGCGACACAGGCCGGGAAGTTACCCAAGTGATCTGGCATATCGTCAAGAAGGACTTGCGGCTGATGTGGCCGTTCGTCGCCCTGCTCACAACACTGGCGGCAATGCAGTGCGGGCTGGAAATCTCGGCCGGTACGGTCGTTCCCGCCGGCCCAATGGTCGTGCTCCTGCAGCTACTGCCGCTGATTGTGTGGCTCAGTATCGCAGTGGTCACGGTAATCGTCGTGCAACAGGACAATCTGGTGGGTGATCGGCACGATTGGCTGTTGCGCCCGATCCCCGCTCATAGCGTCCTTGCTGCGAAAGTACTGTTCGTCATTCTCGCTGTCCATGCGCCCTTGTTCCTGATCGACGTACTGCAGATCGCGGCGACCGGCATTTCGGTCCGACAGGCGTTGATTCCGGCTCTGTCACACCAGTTTGTGCTGTTCTTCCTCGCAACGACACCGGCATTGATAGTGGGTGCGACAACCCGAAATGTCGTCGCGGCAGTCGGATTCAGTGTCGGCGTGTTCGTTCTTTTTACCTTGATCCTCTTCGGCGTGAATTTTGGCGTGGTCAGAAATCCGGCTGTGTCGCCGATTCAATCGGGCTATTCCTGGGTAGTCGCATGGACAACCTTTCTGTTGTACGTCGCAATAATCTTCTTTCTCGCACGGTTTCAATATCGCGAACGCCGCGAGACACCCAGTCGGATAGTTGGCGTAATAGTCACGGTGGCGGCATTCGCGCTGCTGTGCTGGTTCCCGTGGGGCGCGGCCATCAAGGCACAACAGTGGATTGATGGGGCGCCGGTAGGCGAAGAGGCCATTTCGCTGTCGTTCCCTGCAGGTTCGTCACTCCAATCTCTCCCGCCGCAGACGATGACGGGCGGGCGCAACGGCGTGCTCGCACCATTCAGGCCAGGCCGGGATCTGAACATATTGGATCTCGTAAGCGGCATTCACCAAGTGACGCTCCCCGTGCAGATTGCCGGGCTTCCGACGGGCGATGTAATGACCTCGGACAGGGGCACCTTCCGAATTGAGAGCGCGACCGGAATCAGCCTATTCGACGCAAACGGCCCAATCTGCGCGCGCCTGGATCGCGGCGGCGTCAGCGGGACGAACTGTCAATTTGCCATTCTCAGGGGCCACGGTGCGCCAACGGATGCGGGAGTCGCGCGCGGTGAGATTCAGCTGCCACTGCCAACGGCTGTGTACAAGCAAATCAAGAATCAGCCTGTTCGGATCATCGTTGATTTCACGCTCACGTGGTTGCGGCACAATGGGTCGCAGTTCCTGCACGCCGTGAATGATAAGAAGATGTTGGCGGGAATCGGGCTGTGCACGAGCGGCGTTGATCGTGAGGGCGACGATATCGAATTGCGTTGTGTAACCGCCGTACGTCAGCCCACATGTATTGGAGCCACGTTGGCGGATGTGCGTACGGGAGCACGCAATCCACTGCTATTCGGGTGCCGTCTCGACTACGCGCCATTGCCCGCCAATTGGCTACCACCGGCGGTGCTAAAGCGCTCAGGTGCGGACCTGCCGTTTCTGGATCTGGATGGACTGGCTCACTATCCTGTAGATGGTTCGCAGATTGGGGAGGCGGAGGTTGTCATCGACACCTTCGTGCCGAGGGCGCACTTGAATCGATCAGTCGAGATTCCCTCGATTCGATTGAGCGACTGGGAGACCCGTTCGCCTAAGCCTGTACTGTAAACCGCATGGCTAACTTTGCCGCCGGCTGCGTTCGGTTGGAATTCGGCTTATGCTTGATCCGATGGGACGTCTAGACGGTAAGGTTGCGGTGATCACGGGTGCGACCAGCGGCATCGGGCTGCGAACCGCCGAGGTTTTTGTCACCGAAGGCGCCAGGGTTGTCATTGCGGGCCGCCGGGTGGCTGAGGGCGAGGCGCTGGCCAGAAAGCTCGGCGCCAATTGCGTCTTCGCCAGGACCGATGTCACGGCCGAGGACCAGATTCAAGCCTTGCTGGCGCTGGCGGTTTCGCGGTTTGGGCGCTTGGACTGCCTGTTCAACAATGCCGGAGGCCCCGCGCAGGTGGGTGGCATCGAAGGTCTCGAGGTTGCTCGCTTTGATGAGGCCATGGCAACGCTGTTGCGCAGCGTGATGCTCGGCATGAAACATGCGGCCCCGTATATGAAAAAACAGCGTTCGGGCAGCATCATCAACAATGGCAGCATCGCCGGAAAGCTCGCCGGTTATTCCACCTCCGTGGTCTACAGTGCCGCCAAGGCTGCGGTGATTCACCTCACGCGCTGTGTGGCCATGGAACTGGGCGAATCCGGAATCCGCGTGAATTCGATTTCCCCCGGCCTGATCGCGACCGGCATTTTCGGCAAGGCCCTGGGGCTTTCGGTGGAGGCAGCGGAAAAGACACCGCAGGTGATGGGCGAGCTGTACAAGAGTGCTCAACCGATTCCGCGCACCGGGCTGCCTGAGGACGTCGCACAGGCTGCGGTATTTCTCGCCAGTGATGACTCAAGTTTCATCAGCGGTCATGATCTGGTGATCGATGGCGCCATGACCGGCGGCCGCAATTGGTCTCAACAGCAGCAGGGCTATATCGCCCTGCGCAAGGCCTTTGAGCAATCCAGCTAGTTTGCCGGGCGGGGCTTGGCAGGCTTGACCAGCCGCGGCGACACGATGCCGGTATTCCAGTTCCAGGCCTGATCGGCGGCGCGACGACGTTGGACCGCCTCTTCGTGCAAAGCGAACATTCCGGGCAGCAGGTTCTGCGCTGGCCGCGGCGCGTCCTGGAACGCCATATAAGCGCCCGTTGCGCCAAAGGCAGGCCAGTCCGGCTGATGCGCGGCGCGTGGCTGGGCGTCATGGGCAAAACTGCTCCAGTAGCCGATCATCGCCGCCGACAGCGCGTGCTCACCCGGCGTGTCCGGGATCTTTGGCCACAGAGGGGGCGTGCGGTCAGCCGTACCGAACACGAAGGGCAGTTCACTCGCATGAAAGGCGTGCAGTCCCGCCGCATCGGCTGCCGGGTAACCATGATCGAAGAAGTAGAGAAAGGTCGGCAGCCCAAGCGCCGCCTGCCGCTTCACCAGCCGCTGTGCGGTCCAGCCGTAGAGTGCGTCGCGTGTATTCGCAAAGATGCTCTCATGCAAGTTGCTGTCGGGGTACAACCTGAGGTATTCCGTCGCCAGATCGCCATAGCGATCGCGGATGAGGGCGTCATAGTCGGCTGCGCTGGCAGGTGGCGGTGGCGCGAGCACAGTCAATGAACGTATCTCGCCGCTGTTGAAACCCGCCAGGAGCGGCACATGCGCCTGCTCCCCGCGGTCAAAAGTATCAATCAGTTGCCGCGGCAGAACGTGTCCGTCGACGGCCCCGAAGGGCGCGAATCCGGCCCCCGCCGCGGCATCCATCAGAGTCTGGGCATCCATGGCTCGCAGTGCGGCCAGGTCCTTGGCATGCAGCGCTGTGGCCAGGTTCAAACCTGCCACCTCGGCGACTGGCGCGCCGAACTTCGACTGCTTCAGTTCAGGCGTGGAGATCATGTAGGCGCTTTCCGCGAGGGCCTTGGAAAAAAGGCCGCGCGCGGGCGGCGCGGCCATCAGGTACATGACGCTCAGGCCTCCGGCCGACTCTCCCGCGATCGTCACGTTGGCCGGGTCACCGCCGAAGGCCGCGATGTTGCGCTTCACCCAGCGCAGCGCCTCGATCTGATCGAGCAGACCATAGTTGCCCGAGATTCCTTGGGGCGACTCGGCGCTCAACTGAGGGTGCGCCAGGTAGCCCAGCACGCCGAGCCGATAGTTAATCGACACCACGATCATGTCTTGGCTGGCCAACGCCGCGCCGTCGTACAAGCTGTCCCGGCTGGAGCCTGAGACCAGGGACCCGCCGTGTATCCATACGAACACCGGTGCGTGGCGGGCGCCGGACGGTGCCCAGATGTTCAACGTCAGACAGTCCTCACTCGTGGGCCCCAGCTTGCTGGCGTAGATGCTTTCGACTTGCCTGGAAGGCTGGATGCAGGCGGGGCCGAACTGCGTAGCCGTTCTGACGCCGGTCCATGCCGGCATCGGTCGGGGGGGCTGCCAGCGTGACGGCCCTACCGGGGGTATGGCATAGGGTATGCCGCGAAACACATGCAACGCACCTTCGGTTCGCCCGGCGATAACGCCGGCAGGCGTTGTCACGATGGGTTCGTGTCCGATATCTGCAGAGGAGGTCATGGCTGCTCCATATGCTGCACAGGACAATACCGAGGCGGCGACAAACTTGGTGAACTGCATCACGGCACTCCCTCGGCGACGCCGTTTTCACGCCGCAACACTCGTGCCAACCATAGGAACAGTGCAATCGCGACGATGTAGAACGGCATGAGCGTGTACAGGGCAATCTGCAGCGAGTGTCCGGGATGGCTGGGGCGGAAATAATCACTTGCGGCGCCGACGTACGTCGGTCCCAGGCCCAGGCCGATGAAGTTCATGACCAGCAGCAGCAGGGCGCCTGACATGACGCGCTGGTGTGGCTGCACCTCCTCCTGGACCAGGGCCACCGACGATGATAGATAGAAATAGTTCAGGAACGTGGGTCCAAGCAGCAAGAGCAGTGCAAGTTGCCAGGTGGGCGCCCAGACAAAGGCGGCGTAGAACGGTATCGCCAGGGTCAGCGATACTGCGGGAACCAACGCATAGGCCTGCTTGGAGTGTCGCGTCAGCCGGTCGATCACCCGTCCTGAGACGTAGATACCTCCGCTCATGGCGATGCCGACGACCAGCGCATAGTAGACCGCCACTTCGTTGAGCGTCATGCCCTTCTCACGCATGAGAAAGAGCGTGGTGAAATTGCCCAGACCATAGGTGATGAACTGCGTTGCTCCGCTGCCCAGCGCCGCGAGCACCAGCGCGGGCCGTGAAAAGAACATGCCGAGCGTGGGCCAGAATTGCGCCGTGCCTGCGTTCGGCTGCGGCTTGCGGTCCAGGCCGCCGCGTGGGGGTTCGGGCACGATGAGTAGTGCGGCGATGGCCGCCAGCAGCCCGACCGCACCCAGAATGATGAAGGCGTAACGCCAGCTGAAGGCGGCCGCTATCGAGGCTCCGAAGGCGATTCCCAGCGCGGCACCCACCGGCGGACCCAGGTTGTAGATGCCGAGCGCCGTGCCGCGCCGCTCGGGCGGGAAATAGTCGGAAATGATGGCGTAGGAGGGCGGAACACCGCCGGCTTCCCCGAAGCCGACCGTCACCCGTGCGATGACCAGCTGCGTGTAGGTCCGGGCCAGGCCGCAACCCGTCGTCGCGACACTCCAGATGGCGCAGGCGAGCGCGAGCACCCGCACCCGGTTGGTTTTATCCGCCAGCCAGCCGATTGGAATGGCGATGAAGCAGTAGAAGAAGGCGAAGTACAGGCCGCCGATCAGACCCAGTTGCGAGTCCGAGACGTGCAGCGCGTCCTGGATGGGCTTGGCCAGGATCGACAGCAACTGCCGATCAAGGAAATTGAGGACGTAGAGGAACCACAACATGCCCAGGACCATCGCGGCCCGGGGCAAGGGCCCCGCATCCTCGCGCGATGCCGACATGACGCAACCCCCTTCGTTCTTTGATGGCAGCATGCGGCCGCGCCGGCCATGTCGTCAATACTCATTTACGTGTTAGTGAATGATATTGACACCCCCTTCGGACCTACGGATGATGCGGGCAAAATCCAAGGATGCGAATGATCGATCTCAGCGGTCGTGTGGCCATTGTGACCGGCGCTGGCGGCGGCCTGGGGCGCTCGCATGCGCACCTTCTGGCGCAGCGCGGCGCGCGGGTGGTGGTGAACGATCTGGGTGCCGAAGCTGAGTCGGTGGCCCAGGAGATCACGGCGGCGGGCGGCCGGGCCCGCGCCGCCATCGGTTCGGTCACCGATGCGGCCCGCATGCAGGCGATGGTCGAGAAAACGCTGGAGGAGTGGCAGCGGGTCGATATTCTGGTCAACAACGCCGGCATTTTGCGCGACAAGACCTTCGCCAAAATGAGCCTCGAGGAATTTCGATTGGTGCTCGAGGTGCACCTGATGGGCGCCGTCCATTGCACCAAGGCGGTGTGGGAGGCGATGCGTCGGCAGAACTATGGTCGCATCGTCATGACGACCTCTTCCTCTGGTCTGTACGGCAATTTCGGTCAGTCGAACTATGGCGCCGCCAAACTGGCCCTGGTGGGACTGATGCAGACCCTGGCGCTCGAGGGCGCGAAATACGGCATCCACGTGAACTGCATCGCGCCCAGCGCGGCCACCCAGATGCTGGAGGGCATACTTCCGGCACAGCAGCTGGCGTTGCTGCGACCCGAACTGGTCAGTCCCGCGGTGCTGGCTCTGGTGTCCGAGCAGGCCCCGACACGCGCGGTCGTGTGCGCTGGCGCCGGCGGCTTCGAGATCGCGAACGTCACGTTGACCGAAGGGATAATGATCAGCGGGGACCCTCCCTCCGCTGAGACACTGCTCGAGCGCTGGGCTGAAGTTAGCGATCGACGTGGCGAAATCGTGCCGGCGCAGGGCGCCGTGCAGGCCCAACGCGAATTGAAGAAGGCCGGCTTTGACGCGTGATGCGGTGATCGTGGCCGTCGCCCGCACGCCAATAGGCCGTGCGTACCGCGGTGCCTTCAATGTCACCCCGGCTCCATCCCTTGCTGCACATGCCATCCGCGCCGCCATCGCGCGCGCCGGCCTCGAAGGCGCTGAAGTCGAGGACTGCATCATCGGCTCGGCGATGCCTCAGGGCGTGCAGCACACAATCGGTAGAACGGCAGCCCTGGCGGCCGGATTGCCGGTAACGGTGGCGGGTCAGACGGTTGATCGACAGTGTTCCTCGGGCCTGATGAGCATTGCCATGGCAAGCCACCAGGTCAGCCACGATCGCATGGATATCGTCGTGGCCGGCGGTGTCGAGTCCATCTCGCTGGTGCAGACCGCGCAATTGCGGATCGATCCGGATCCCCAGCTGCTCGCGCTGCACCCGGACGCTTACATGCCGATGCTGGACACGGCCGAAACCGTGGCACGCCGCTACGGCATCGCGCGCGAACGCCAGGACGAGTACGCATTGAGTTCGCAGCAGCGTACCGCCGCTGCGCAGCGGGCGGGCCGCTTCGATGAGGAACTCGTTGCCGTCAGGACGATGAAGCTCGTGACCGACAAGCTGACCGGTGCAACCTCACTGGGACAGGTCGACCTGGTACGGGATGAAGGCAATCGACCCGAGACGACTGCGGCGGGCCTGGCGGCGCTCAATCCGGTTCGACCGGGAGGGTCGATCACCGCCGGCAATGCCAGTCAGCTCTCCGATGGGGCCGCTGCCTGTATCGTCATGGTATTCGAGCAGGCCCGAGCGCGGGGACTGACGCCTCTCGGACGCTTCTGCGGTATGGCCGTCGCCGGCGTGGGGCCGGATGAGATGGGCATCGGCCCGGTGTTCGCGGTACCCAGGCTATTACAACGCTTTGGCTTGGGCATTTCGGACATTGGATTGTGGGAGCTCAATGAAGCCTTCGCGGTGCAGGTTCTTTATTGCCAGGAGCGCCTGGGTATTCCCGGGGAGCGGCTGAATGTCGACGGTGGGGCCATTTCCATTGGTCATCCCTATGGAATGTCCGGAACGCGTCTGGCCGCACATGCGTTGATAGAAGGTCGCCGACGCGGCGTGCGCCATGTCGTCGTGACCATGTGCGTGGGCGGGGGCATGGGCGCAGCGGGACTGTTCGAGGTATTCTGAAGGTCAACTCAGGAGATCCCGAATGCCACTGCAGATCTATGGGCATGCTTTTTCCTCATACACCCAGAAGGTCCTGATCGCGCTTTACGAGAACGGCACACTGTTTGAGTTCCGCAGCGTTGGACCGGACTCACCGCAGCACTCGGCCGAGTGGCTGCGGCGTTGGCCATTACGCAAGTTTCCGTTGCTCGTGGACGGGCAGCGCAATGTCGCCGAAACCAGCATCATCATCGAGTATCTGCAACTTGCCCACCCCGGACCGGTGCGATTGCTGCCCGCCGACGCCATGGCCGCGCTGGAGGTACGTTTCCTCGACCGTTTCTTCGATCTGCATGTGATGAACGCCGCCCAGCATGCCGTGGACGGAGCGTTGACCGGCGATCCGGTGAAACGCCAGGAAGGACTGACATTGTCGGCGGAAAAACTCGAACGTGCGTACGCCTGGCTGGAAGGCGAGCTTGCCGGCCGCACGTGGGCGGCCGGCGCGGACTTTACGCTGGCGGACTGCGCGGCCGCCCCGGCACTGTTCTATGCCGACTGGGTGCATCGCATTCCGGAGGCACTGCCCGGGCTGCGCGCCTACCGCGCGCGGCTCCTGGCCAGGCCGTCCTTCGCCCGCGCCGTGCAGGAGGCGCGTCGCTTCCGGTCCTACTTTCCCCTCGGGGCGCCGGATCGGGATTGAAGCGCGCGCGACTCAGCTGGTCCAGTGCCCGCCTGTCAGCCGGCGGGCAATATCCGCGACGTGCATGCCCTGAAAGCGCGCGATCTCAAGCTCCGTGGCGCTGGGCTGTCGGGTGCCATCGCCCCGGGTGATGGTCGCGGCGCCGTAGGGACTACCACCCTCGATCTCATTCATATCGAGCAGCTTCTGCTGCGAGTACGGTACGCCGACCACCACCATTCCATGGTGCAGCAGCGTGTTATGAAAACTGGTGATGGTGGTTTCTAGGCCGCCGTGCTGACTAGCCGCACTCGTGAACACGCTTCCCACCTTTCCGATCAGTCCGCCGTTCATCCACAAGGGCCCCGTCTGGTCCAGGAAATTACGCATCAGCGCACACATCTTGCCGAAGCGGGTCGGCGTGCCGAACATGATGGCGTCGGCCTCGGCGAGTTTGGCCGGCACGGCGTAGGGAATCGAAGCGAAGGCCGCTCGCGTATCTCGGGCTCCACTTAGCAGCAGCACATCGTCGGCCACCAGCTCCGGAACCTGCAGCAATGTCACCTCAGTGCCTTCGATGGCCCGCGCCCCGGCAGCGACCGCCTCGGCCATTTTGTGGACATGGCCGTACATGCTGTAAAAGACGACCTGAATCTTGGTGACCATCTCTAGTTCTCCCGGCACAGCACGGTGGTCAGTGCGCGCCTCAACAGCTCCGTCGCATTCGACGAATGATGTTTCTCACGCCACGCGACATAGCCATCAGGTCGGACCAGCACAGCGCCCGAGGCTTCGATTCCGTAGGTCGCCGGGAACGGTGCACTGAACAGACTGGAGAGCCGAGTACGATGCGGCGCCAGATCAACCAATGGCAGCGCCGACCCGGGCTGACCGACGACATGGGTGGCAATGGCCACACCCGTCGCCGCGCTGACCTGTGCGGCCGCGGCCACCCAGTCCCCGCCGCCGTGGCCGCAGATGAGCACGAAACCACGACCGTAGAGGTCGAGCGTCGAGATCAGAACACCATCGCGCCGCAGGCCCACATGCGGTGCGCGGGTTCCGGGCAGGGCATTTGAGCGTCGCGGATCGATATCCGCCGCGCCGTCATCCGCCGCACCCGGATCGGGTATGCAGGCGCGCGAGCGGTAGCGGTTGTATTCGACATGCATGTCGGGAATGGCGGGTTTCATCCCTTCGGTTCCCAGGTCCGGATCCGAGCGCAGGACGTAGCGGTTGTAGGCCTGCTCGATGGCTTGCATGCCGGCCGGCTGACGCTCCTGGTCATAAGTCTCCAGAAGTTCGGGACCGGCCAGCCCCTGAATCACGCTGGCCAGTTTCCATGCCAGGTTGTGCGCGTCCTGAATACCGGTATTGCCGCCAAAGCCGCCGGTCGGCGCCATGTGATGGGCGGCATCGCCACCGACGAACACGCGGCCCACGCGCATTTTGGTGACCGCGCGACAGACGGCGACCCACTTGGCCACATCCTGGATTTCAATCGCCAGGTCGGGGTCACCGACCGCATCGCGCACGAGCTGCCGTGCCTTGTCCGTCGTGATGTCGTCCGCTGCGTTGCGGGCGGCGGGTGAATGGATGTCACCCACGGTGAATACCACAAAGAACCCCCCGAGGCCGGTCTTCTCGAGACGGAAGAAGCCGCGCACCCGCGGGTTGTTCACATAGATGACGCCGAGATTGCGGCCACGCAGCGCTCGCGAGCAGTCGGCGCGAAAGTAGATGGTCACGCTGTGCGACATCACGGGGTATCCCTGCATCGGGATGCCAAGCGCCTCGCGGACCGGACTGCGGTTGCCGTCGCAGGCCACGAGATAGGAGGCACGGATACGCGTCTGCACCCCGGTATCGATGTCGCGGACCAGGGCGTTGACCCCATCCTGGTCCTGGTCGAATCCCACGCACTCGGTGCCGTAGCGAAACTTCGAGCCCAGTTCGAGCGCCCGCTGCTGCAGCAGGGGCTCGAGTACCTGTTGCGGCATGAACAGGCGCCGTGCCGGGGAAATATCCTCGATGCCCTGATTGATGTCGGGCATGTAGCTGGCGATCTCGCGACCTGCCAGTGTCTCCACGGCATTGAGCCCGCCATTGGGATCGTAGAGCGCATGGGCCGCGCGAATGACCCGGTCCTCGATGCCCGCAATGCGCATCAGTTCCAGCGTCCGTAACTGGAAGTAGCCGGCGCGCGGATGGATGGCGGTCTGACGGTGTTTTTCCACCGACAGGCACGGAATTCCGTGCAGCCCCAAAAACATTGAGGTGCTCAGCCCGACGAGACTGCCGCCAACGACCAGTACCGGAACGACGGTATCCGCAGACATGAATGCTGTGCCCCCTTGTTTGGAATCCTAGCACTGCCGGGCAGATTAAAGTTTCCTCACGAGGCGAAGTGGTGGGGCTTTCCTACAGCCACGACCACGATGGCCTGTTAACCTTGGCGGTACCAGTTTAAGGAGGATCATCCATGCGCAACATGCAGAAGTTCGGAACCGCTTTGGCCTGCGCGTTCCTGTTTGTCGGCGCCGGCGCGGTGGCCCAGGAGGAACACAACCATGAGCCGGCGGCCCGCGGCGCTCCCCATGGCGAGGCGTCTCATGGCGATGCATCCCATGGCCAGGCGTCCCATGGCCAGGCTCCCCGTGGTGAGCCGCATGCGGGCCCCAGGGGCTACGAGCGGGTGGCTCCGCCAAAAGGGTGGAATACGCGGCCGACCACGGTCGATCGTGGCAGCTACCAGCACAATTTCCGCGCTTCGCGCAGCTTCCACGTGGGACCGTACCATCAGCCGCGCGGTTGGGCTGCCCATACCTGGGTCTACGGCCAGATCCTGCCACGCGCCTATTGGGCGGCGCCGTACATCCTGTCCGACTACTGGCTGTTCGCGCTCGAAGTGCCGCCGGCCGGGTACGAGTGGGTGCGCGACGGTGCCGATGCGCTGCTGATCAACACCGACTCGGGTGAAATCCTGCAGGTCGAATACGGAGTGTTTGCCTAGGCGGGCTGCTCGCCCTCGAGCCCGTAGCGCAGCTGCACGGAATCGAGGATCGACCAGAGCAGATCGAGTTTGAATCGCAGTACTTCCAGTGCGCGCGTCTGGGCGTCCCGCGTGCGGAAATGATCGAGCGTGATGCGCAGCGCGTGCTGCGCCTCACGCGAGGCAAGACAAACCCGCGAGCTGAAATGCTCGAAGCCTGACGTTTCGATCCACGTGTAATGGACCGACCAGGTCGCGAGCCGCTCGCGGTGAATCGAAGGCGCGAACAGTTCCGTCAGCGATGCACACACGGCCTCCTGCCACGGCTGCCGCCGCGCAAAGGTCACGTAGGAGTCGACGGCAAAGCGCACCCCGGGCAGCACATGCTCCATGGACCACAGCTCATTTGAGGTCAGTCCCACCGCCTCACCCAGGCGCACCCAGGATTCAATGCTGCCGGGGTCCTTCCCGTGGCCGTCCTGGTCGAGGATGCGCAGCACCCATTCGCGGCGCACCTCGCGGTCGTCGCAGTTCCCCAGTATCGCCGCGTCCTTGATCGGCAGGTTGACCTGGTAATAGAAACGATTGGCCACCCAGGCGCGCACCTGCTTTGGGGTGGCCCGCCCGGAATTCAGCAGTACGTTGTAGGGATGGTAGACGTGATAGAAGTGGCCCGTGGCGCGCAGCTGTCGCTCGAATTCCGCGGCATCAAGCGGCGCCGATTCTGGAAGCAGGCCAATCACAATGCGATATCCGCGCCCGGGGTCGAATTCATGAGCGTGTGCAAGGTTATGGCCCGGAAGCTCATGATATTCATGATTTTTGGGTAGAATCGCCCCGACGTTGCGCGCCCAAGGTGAAATTTGCGACCGACCCCGCAAGAACCGGTGCTGACTTGAGCCTGCGGCTACAGATCAATCTCATCATCGCGGTCATGATGACTCTGTTCATCGGCACCCTGGTCTACCAGCAGATGGAAGACACCCGTAACAGCGTCCGCGAAGAGATCGAGGGATCAAACCGGGTCGCCATCCAGTTGCTGACGGCCGTCTCCGGTGTTTACGAGGAATCCGGAGTTCGCGGCATGCTGAACTTCCTGCACCAGGTGGGAAGGGTTCGCGCCAATGACGTGACCCTGTACGACCCTGCCGGGCAGCTCGTGTATTCCTCGCCGGCGTCCGTGTACAAGGTCGGCCGCAGCGCACCAGCGTGGTATGCAGGAGTGGTCGCACCCGTCGTGCAACCCTCGCAGATCGCCATCGGTGGCGGCCGGCTCGTCATTCACGCGAACTCATCGCGTGCCGTGCTGGATGGCTGGGACGGCATGGTGCAGCTGTTGTGGATGGGCGCCATTGCGCTCGCCGTCATCAATCTGGCGGTATTCTGGTTCGCCGGTCGTATTCTGCGACCCCTGCAGATCGTAATTGAAGGCCTGAAGCGCATGGAGGCTGGGGACTACGGGGCCCGGCTGCCTGCCTTGAGCGGACGCGAAGGCCGGCTGATGAGCGCCACCTTTAACCGCACCGCCCAGGCGGTGGCCGATGGCGTGGCCGACCGTCGTGCCGCCGTCGAGGCCCGCGATCGACTGCGGGAAAACCGCGAGTTCACGCAGATGATTCAAAGCCACATCGAGGAGGAACGTCGCACCATCGCGCGCGAGCTGCACGACGAACTCGGCCAGTCGATTACGGCCATCCGCAGCTTCGGACTCATCATCCAGCAGCAGGTGGCCCCCGGCAATGAGCGCGTGGCCGAGGCTGCGCGGCTGGTGGTGCAGACTGCGGGCCAGATGTACGACGCCGTGCACGAAATGATTCCGCGGCTGCGACCCTTCGCCCTGGATTCGTTCGGCTTGGGGGACGCGGCCGGCGATCTGGTGGCGGCCTGGCGCACCCGCCTGACGGGCGTCGCGATCCTGCTGCAGGTCGAGGAGCCGCTGCCGCAGCTGGGTGCCGCACAGTCCATTTGCGCCTACCGCATCCTGCAGGAAGCACTCACCAATGCGATCCGTCATGCGGCGGCCCGCCAGATCACGGTGTCCTTGAGCACGGAATCGGGCGAACTGCTGGTGCGCGTGGCCGACGACGGCACCGGCCTTCCCCCGGGCTGGGAACAAAGCGGACACTACGGTATGCGCGGCATGCGTGAGCGCGCCGACGCCTCAGGAGGGAAATTGCAGTTGATCTCCGCACCCGGTAATGGAACGGAAGTCGTGGCGCGACTACCCTTGAGTGCAGCGGCATGAGCCATACAACCGTGATGCTGGTGGATGACCACGAGGTGGTGCGCGTGGGATTCCGGCTGTTGCTGCAGGCCGCCGAAGATCTGCAGGTGGTGGCGGAGGCCGAAAGCGGTGAACAGGCGGTCACACGCTATGCGGAGGCCAGGCCCGATATCGTGGTTATGGACCTGGCGATGGCCGGTGCCGGGGGTATAGAGGCCATCAAGCGCATCATCGCTCGTGACGCGCGGGCACGAATCCTTGCCCTGTCCGCGCACGAGGACATGAGCCATCCGAAGCGGGCGCTGAAGGCCGGCGCCCTGGGCTACCTGTCCAAGCGCACCGCGCCGGAAACCCTGATCGAAGCCATCCGCATGGTCGCCGCCGGCGGCATGTATATCGATGCGGCGATTGCCCGGCACATGAGCGCGCAGGATCTCTCCGGCAGCGCCAGTCCCATCGAACAGCTCTCAGAGCGTGAATTCCAGGTGTTTGTCCAGCTGGCCCACGGGGTCTCGGTCAACCGGATCGCCGAAATGCTGCACCTGAGCCCGAGCACGGTGGGCACGCATCTGTACAACATCAAGCAGAAGCTGGCGGTCGGCAACCAGGCAGAATTGACCCTGATCGCGGTGCAGAACGGGTTGATCCAGGTCTGAGGCCGTTTCGATATATCCGAATAGATACAACGAGATGCACTGGCGTTCCGACCCCTCCCGCACGCATCATTACGCGACTGACGATCGAGGAGGGGGCCGGATATGAAACGCATAATTATTGGTGTAGTGGTCGTGGCGCTGCTGGGGATCATGGCCTGGGTCATGTTTGTTCCGGGTCCCATGGCCTTCGCGAGCGGCCAACGCGTCGCACTGGCCCAGTACCAGGGCACCCCGACCGGTGTGCCCGCGGATCTGACCGCCACCGATCCGCTGGCGCATGGCCGCTACCTGGCTCAGGCTGCCGACTGCGAAGCCTGCCACACGGCTGAAGGCGGCAAGCCCTTTGCCGGCGGGCGGCCTTTCCAGACGTCATTCGGAACGATCTACTCCCCTAATATCACTCCGGACACCAAGACCGGCATCGGTTCATGGTCCGACGCCGATTTTCTGACGGCGGTGCATGAAGGGCGCGACAAGAACGGCCAGCACCTCTATCCCGCATTTCCCTACGCCTCCTATACCTACCTGACTGATCAGGATGTCCTGGCCATCAAGGCCTACATCTTCAGCGTGCCCGCGGTGAGCAATGTCGCTCCGGCCAATACCCTGCGATTCCCCTACAACCAACGCGGCCTGATGGCGATCTGGGCGATGCTCTACGACCCGAACAAGCGTTTTGAACCCATTGCCGATCACACCCCGACCTGGAATCGCGGCGCTTATCTGGTCGAGTCCCTCGGGCATTGCGGCGACTGCCATACGCCGCGCACCTTGCTTCAGGCGCTGAACAACCGCGACAAGTTCGCCGGCGGCATGGCCGAAGGCTGGCGGGCGTACAACCTCACCAGTGACAAGGCCTCCGGCATCGGTTCCTGGACCCAGGCGGAGCTGCTGCAGTATCTGTCGACGGGGCATTCGATGAACCGTGGATCGGCATTCGGCCCGATGGCGCTGGCCGTCCACCTGAGCTTCCAGAATCTGACGCCCTCTGACCTCGGCGCGATCGCCGAATACGTACGCAGCGTGCCGCCGATCACCAGTTCCGATCTCCCGGCGCCGAAGCTGGCGCGCTCCTCCCAGTACCCCACCGATGAAACTTCCACCGACGATAAAATGGCCACCGGCCGTCATCTGTTCGCGGGAACCTGCAGCGGCTGTCACACCTGGACGGGTGCCAACGACTTTGTGCCGTACGCGACATTGACCGGGACGCGAGCCGTCAATGACCCGACGGCCACCAACGTGGCACTGGCGATTTTGCGGGGTGCCAGCCCGCTGCCGGCCTCCGGCGCCATCGCCACCATGCCGGCGTTCGCGCCGGTCTGGAATGATGATCAGGTTGCCGCGGTCTCCAACTTCGTCATCGCGCGTTTCGGCGCGCAGCCCTCGTCGATTACGCCCGCTGAGGTCGGGAAGCTGCGCGCGACCCTCTGAGGCCGGCAGGGTGCACGATTCAAGGCGTCATGCACATTGAGGAGCGGATGAGGAAGCGCCAGCCCAGCGGCGCTTCCAGGGAAAAGCTCGCGCCTCGTCCCGGAACCACGTCGACGACCCATTGGGTGTGCGCCCAGCGACGGAACTGCTCCCGATCCATCCAGAAGCCGCAGCCCACGATCTCGCCCACTTTCTCGTCCACGCCACCGAGCTTGAACTCACCGAGTGGAAAGCACATGGGCGCGCTACCGTCACAGCAGCCGCCGGACAGATGAAACAGCAGCGGCCCATGCTCGCTCTTGAGCTGCTCGATCAGCTGGCGCGCGGCGGCCGTGACGCCGACGCGACCGAGCTCGGTGACCGTCTCGTTCACGCGCGCGCCGGTCAGAAGAAGCCCAGCGCCTTTTCGCTGTAGCTCACCAGCACATTCTTGGTCTGCTGGTAGTGATCGAGCATCATCTTATGAGTCTCACGACCGATGCCGGATTTCTTGTAGCCGCCGAAGGCGGCATGCGCGGGATAGGCGTGGTAACAGTTGGTCCACACACGACCGGCCTTGATTCCCCGTCCAAAGCGGTAAGCGGTATTCAGGTCCCGGGTCCAGACGCCTGCGCCCAATCCATAAAGCGTATCGTTGGCGATTTCCAGCGCCTGTTCAGGCGTATCGAAGGTCGTGACTGAGACAACCGGTCCGAAGATCTCCTCCTGGAAGACACGCATCTTGTTGTGGCCTTCGAACACCGTGGGCTTGATGTAGTATCCGCCGGCCAGGTCACCGGCCAGCTTGTTCGGTTCGCCCCCGGTCAGGACCTTGGCGCCTTCCTTTTTGCCGATATCAAAATACGACAGGATCTTCTCGAACTGGTCATTCGAGGCCTGGGCGCCGATCTGGGTGCTCATTTCGTACGGGTCACCCTGGCGGATGTTCTTGACCCGCTTCACGGCGCGTTCCATGAAGCGATCGTAAATGGACTTCTGAACCAGCGCCCGCGAGGGACAGGTGCACACTTCGCCCTGATTCAGCGCGAACATGGCAAAGCCTTCGAGCGCCTTGTCGAAGAAGGCATCGTCCTCACGCACCACATCGGCAAAGAAGATGTTGGGTGACTTGCCGCCCAGCTCCAGGGTTACCGGAATGATGTTCTCCGAGGCGTACTGCATGATGAGACGGCCGGTCGTGGTCTCGCCGGTGAAGGCGATCTTGCTGATGCGGGGATTGGCGGCCAGCGGCTTGCCGGCCTCCAGACCAAAGCCATTGACGATGTTGAGGACGCCGGCGGGCAGCAGATCCTGAATCAGTTCCGCCCAAACCAGCAGCGACAGGGGGGTCTGCTCGGCCGGTTTGATCACGACGGCATTGCCGGCGGCCAGCGCCGGTGCGAGCTTCCAGGCCGCCATCAGGATGGGAAAGTTCCAGGGAATGATCTGACCCACGACCCCCAGGGGCTCGTGATAGTGGTAGGCGACGGTGTCGTCATCCAGCTCACCGAGCGAGCCTTCCTGTGCCCGTACGCAGCTGGCGAAATAGCGGAAATGATCGACCGCCAGCGGCAGGTCCGCGAGGTTGGTCTCGCGAATGGGCTTGCCGTTGTCATAGGTCTCGACCGCGGCGAGGAAGGGCAGGTACTGCTCCATGCGATCGGCAATCTGGTTCAACGCCCGTGCACGGGTCGCCACGGCGGTGCGGCCCCAGGCGTCTGCGGCCGCATGTGCGGCATCGATGGCCTTCTCTACATCTTCCGCCTGGGAGCGCGGGATCTGGCAGATCACCTGGCCGGTGGTCGGTGAGACATTGTCGAAATATCCGCCCTTGACCGGCTCGATCCACTTGCCGCCGATGAAGTTTCCATAGCGGCTGTGCAGTGGCAGGGTGTGCTCCAGCGTCTTCAGATGCGCGCTGAAGGAGGCGCTCTGGCTCATGCTGGTGGTTTGGGAGGAGCGGCCGAGTGTCGAGGGAGCGGCATTCATTGTTGTCTCCTTGCGTCGATGATGTACGCAATAGATGATCGGTGCGCCATGCTCGGAGCGCCCTGTTGATGTGTCAAGTTTCACTGGGCTTGGGGTTTATCTTGACAATAGGCAGCGGGGGCGGATTAGGATGCACCCGCCGCAGATCCGTCCGTTCAAATAGGGGGAATCATGAATAAGAATCCACGACTTATCGGCCACGTTGGCGCCCTCCGGGCTTTCGTGCCAGCGCTGACGCTCATGCTGGCCGGAATGCTGGCTCCGACGCAGACCGTCCTGGCCCAGGGCGCGACGAGCGCGAGCAAGTGCGCGCCCGATGGCGACCTGCATTTCGTCTGCAACCTCATCAGTGTCGAGGACTTCGTGCCGGTGGACGGCGGACGCTGGCTGGTGGGCGGATCCTATGTCGAAAAATCGGTGGGCCTGTATCTCATCGACACGAAGGCCAAGACCGCCAAACCGGTCACCCTGTCGCTGTCGGCGACGCCGGATCCCCAGTACGCGGGCTGCGCGGCGCCGGATCTCAAGAATCTACAGACCCACGGCCTTGATGTGCGAAAGGTTGATGGCCATACCACGGTTTACGCCATCAACCATGGCGGCCGGGAGTCGGTGGAGATCTTCCGACTGCACGCGGCCGCGGCTACGGCCGAATGGGTCGGCTGTGCGCTGGCACCGGACGGGGTCAACAGCAATTCCATCACCGCCATGGCACACGGTGCCTTTGCCCTCACCAAATTCATGGACACCCATGACAAGCAGGGCTTCCAGCACATCATTGCCGGACAGGTTACCGGCGCGGTCTTTCTGTACACGCCGGGTAAGGGCTTCACGGAGGTGCCGGGCACGCAGCTCTCCGGCGACAACGGCATTCTCAGCTCCGCGGATGGCCGCTGGCTGTACATCAACGCCTACGGCAGCCGCGAGATTTATCGCGTGCCGATTTCCGGTCATGGCAAACGCTCGGTCGCGAAAGTGGACTTCTGTCCGGACAACTTGCGCTGGGCCCCGGACGGATCCATTTTCGTCACCGGTCAGTTCATCGACGCCAAGACCATCAACAGCAACCTGCATGGATGGGCGACGGTACGACTGGACCCCAAGACCATGATGACGACACCGGTGGTGAAGGAACCGGGGCTGAAGGAATTCGACAACGCCACCAGCACCGTGCAGGTCGGAAACACGCTGTGGTTCGGTACCTTCCGCGGTGATCGCATGGCCTACATGCCGGCGCCGGCTCCCTAAGTGCCGCGGTTCGCGCCCGGATGGTCCTGGGCGGTCGCGCTGCTGGCGCTGGGATCAATGTCCGCTACCGTCCGTGCGGCCGATGCCCCCTGTGACCGTAGCTGCCTGAAGGGTTTCATCGATGCTTATGTCGATGCTCTGTCGCACCACGATCCTTCGCGGCTGCCGCTGGCCGCCAAGGTGCGCTTCACCGAGAACGGCGCGCAGGTTCCGCTCGGGGAGGCGCTGTGGGTCACCTTCACCAAGCCGCTGGGCTATACCCACTACTTCGCGGATACGCAAAACGGGCAGGTCGCGGCCTTCATCACCTTGATGGAAAACGACTACCCGGACTACATGATGCTGCGTCTGCGCGTGAGGAATCACAAGATCAGCGAGATCGAGACCATCATCAACCGCAATAACCAGCGCGTGGTGGCGATGCCGGCTTTTGATCCCATGTGGGAGGAAACCGAGCCGGTCGGCAAGCGTCTGACGCGCGCTCAGCTCATCAAGGGAGCGGTGGGTTACCTCACGGCGGTGGCGATGGCCGACGGCAAGCTCGCGCCTTTCTCGGACGACTGCTCACGCACGGAAGTGGGGCTGGTATCGGCAGTCGGCAAGGGGCGCAAGCCGCCGGCCGGCAACCCGCCGTCAGCCACCGGGGATCAGTTCCAGGACGCCATCCGCGCCACCCTGGCATTGAGTTGCGCCGACCAGCTCAACACCCGCGTCTACAGCTTCATAACAGGTTTTGACTACGCGCGAATGCCGCTGGTGGACGTCGAGCGCCAGGTAGTGTTGGGGATATTCGTCTTCCGGCGGCGCGGCAACATTGCCGGCGTCACCTACCAGGGCAAGTACTATCACTTCCCGTTCGGCATGCGCATGCCGGATGAGAACCTGGCCGGTGAGGCCTGGAAGTTCCGTGACGGCAAGATCACGCGGGTGGAGTCGACCTTCCTGGGGAACAATGTCTACCGGGCGGGCACCGGCTGGCCCGGCGGTATGCCGGGCGTGTCGCGGCCCTGTGATTCGGCCAGCAGCTGCACCAAGTAATCCTTCCACACGGCCGCCACCGTGTGTGTGCCGTGACCCCGGGTGGCGTCACTGACGGGAATGAGGACGAAGCGGCAATGGGGCATGCGCGCCGCCATTTGCTGCGCAATCCCAAGTTCCGGTGGATTGATGAAATCATCCGCCGAATTCAGGTACAACACCGGTACCGTGATCCGCTCCAGGTTTGCACTCGGGTCATAGTTGCGGCTGGCCTGGACGTAGTAGACCAGGTCGTTGGCATCGGTCTGTGACAGCCTGCGCTTGAGGTAGTCCTCGACATAGCCCTCGGCGGCCGCGCGGGTGGGATAGTGCATCTGCATCTGCAAGGGACTTGAGCCCATGACCATGAGCAGCTCATTGGCGGTGGTCAGACCCTGGATGGGCTGCGCCTTGTACTCACCGCCCCGCCACTGTGGATCCTGCAGGATGGCTCGCACCGCCATGTAGCGCATCATGCGATTGCGGCCCGCCAGCGCCGTGGGCAGGCAGGCGAAGGGCGCGAGTGCATCCGCGAAACCGACGTAGGTTTCGCCCCACACGAACGACTGCATGCAGCCCATCGAGGTGCCGAGAATCAGCCGCAGGTGATCGACCTTCAGCCCCGCGACGAGCATGGTGTGCTGGCTGCGCACCATGTCGTCGTAGTCGTACTTCGGAAAATGCGCATGCAGACCATCGGAGGGCTTGGAGGAGCCGCCATGGCCGATGTCATCCGGCAGGATGATGAAGTACTTGCGGATGTCGAGCGGCTGCCCGGGTCCGAACAGCACCTCGGAGAACAGCGGGTTCATCAGGGAGTGCGCGTCACCGCCGGTGCCGTGCAGCAGCAATACGGCATTGTCCGTGTGACCCCGTGCGTCGGTGTGCGGGGTACCCAGAGTGAGGTAGTGCAGCCGCAGTTGCGGCAGGACCTCGCCGGTGCCGAAGCGGAAATTGGCGATGGAATAGCTGCCCTCGTGCGTTGGCCATACCGTGTCGGCGCCGGCGCTGCGGGCGAGCCAGGAGAGGATCAGGACGGCAAGGATGCGGCGCATTGAGCTCTCCGGCGATGTGCAACTGCGGCATGACGGGTGGGGCGCATTTGTAATGATATCCTAGGAGACTGCAGCGCCGGTCAAACAGGGGGATGCATGTACCAGAAACCAACAGCTCCGCGAACCATTGGTGGAGTGCTCGATGACACGATCCAGCTCTTCAAGGCCGCCTTTCCAAGTTGCTGGCAGCCATCGCTGGTGATGAGCCTGATCACTTCGGCATTGGGTTACTTCGTATTCCAATCCATACCCGCATTGGGCACCAGGGTATCGCCGGCGCTGTCACCGTCGGAAATTCTCAACCAGTATCGCGGCATGATGGGCGCACTTGGCATCTGGTACCTGGTGGTGCTGGTATGCGGTCTGGTGTTCTACGGCATGTTGATCGCCAACACCGCGGCCGTCTCGCGCGGCACGACCCTGTCCTTCGGGACTTCCTTTGCCAAGGCGCTGCGGCGTGCCCCGGAGCTCTTCGTCGCCAGCGTCGTGTTTTTCATTGTGATTGTCATTGGCTTCATTCTGCTGCTCATTCCAGGATTTTATCTCTGGAACCGGCTGCAGCTGTTCGTCGTGCCGCTGGTGGACGAGGCGCGGGGGCCCTTCGCATCCTTGGGAGCCAGCTGGCGCGCAGTCGGTGGCAACTGGTGGCGCACTGCCGCCGTGGTCTTTGTGATCTTTGTCATCCTGGTCGTGCTGCAGATGGTTCTGACCATGCTGGCGGGCATCGTCGGTGCGATTGGCGCGGTGGGCGCGGCAGCCAGCAATCCGGCCGCGCTGGCGGGTCGCATACAGCTGATCACGCTCCTGGTGGGGTCCTTCGTCCGCATCTTCACCATGCCGTTGATCGTCGCCGTCTATGTCGCCCTTTACCAGGATCTGTCGCTGCGCAAGGGTGGCGCCGACCTAGAGGCACGCATGGGGGCATTGCCGAAGGGCTGAGAGTCATGAGAGTGCGCGCCGCATGGGCAGCGCTGGCCGCGCCGCTGTTGTTCGTGGTGTTCGCGCGCACGGCGGTCGCGCAAACTGCGCCAGGGGCTCCCGACGCAGACGCGGCGGCGCGCAGCGCCATCGACGCCTGCGTGGCGCGCATCGACAACGCGCCGCTCGGGCTGCCCGACCTGGAGCAGCGCTGCCCCGACCTACCCGCAGCCCTGCAGGCTGCGGGTGTCCGGCCGCTGATCATCGACAGTTCCCGTAGCCGCTTCAATCGCAACTCGCTGTGGCTGCTGCGTAATCTGATCCACGGCACGCAAGGTCCGGCCCCGGCGGTCGCGGCACTGGCCCCGGTGCTGCGCGGTCTACACCCACCAGCGGCGGTGTCCCGCTCATGGTGGGTGCGACTCCTGGAGTGGCTGGGTGAACACCTTTCCAACCGACAGAATTTCAATCCCCCGACGTGGTTCAGCGGTGTGCTGCGCGCGTTGGCGAAAATGCAGTGGTTATGGACCGCGATCATCTGGATTACCGTCCTTGCGCTGCCGGTCGCGGTCGCGGTCATCGTGATGCGCGAAGTGCGCGCGATGGGTCGGCAGTCGGTCGATGATCCGGTGGCGGCGGGGGAGATGACGGCAGCGGGCCCCGAAGCGTCGCGGCTGGCGCTGCTGCGTCAGATGCCGCTGGCTCAGCGACCGGCGCAACTCTTTGCCATGCTGATCAGCCGCCTGGTGGCGGCGGGGCGATTGCCGCCGGACCGCAGTCTGACCCATCGTGAGGTGGCCCGTCGTGCGCGCTTGGAGGACCCGGAACAGCGGCATTTGATCAACCAGTTGGCGCGCCTTTCGGAGCGGCAACTGTATTCCGGTTCGGCCACGAGCGCGGCCGGTGCCGATGAAGTTCTGGCACGTGGCGAAGACCTGTACACAACGGGCTGGGGCCGGCCCGTGGAGCCCTGAGTGAAGGAACGGTTGATCACGCTGGGATTGGCGGCCTGCGCACTGCTACTGTTCTGGATGTTGTTCCTGCCCAAGCCCGCGGCCCCGCCAAACGCTCCCCCACCGCTGACGACGGGTGCGGACGATGAGGGATATATGGGCATGTTCGGTTGGCTGGCGGTGACCAAGGTGCCTTCGCTGGTTCTGCACCAGCGATTCGACCGACTGAGCGACAAGGCCGTCAGTCCTCGCCCTACCGGAAATCTGCTGATCGTGACGCTGCCCTTCAAAGTCGTGGTGCATCCGGAGGAGTTTCAGGCGCTGGACCGATGGGTGGATGCCGGCAATACGCTGCTGGTTCTGGCATCTCTGGATGACACGCCGCTGTGGGATGCGGTTAGCGACAACTTTCTACCGGATCTCACGCGCATTACCCGTATGACGTTCAACGCCAAGGGGCCTGCGAGCAAGACCTCGACCCAGGGCACCGCTGCATCCAGCCTGCTCACGCCGGCGGGGAGCGAGATCGAACTTCAGCCCAGTGGCCGCATCGCTGTGCTGCATGGCGTGGCGCGACTCGCGACGCTGTCACGCCTGCCCTCCACCCAGTGGCAGGCCGGGGCGCAGACCTTCGCGCCGGTGCTGGAGCTGGCCCGCCGCAGGGATACCGCAGAGCCGGTGATGTGGCTCAAGTCCAATGGGCACGGCGCAATCATTCTCAGCGCCTATGCCAGTTTGTTCAGCAATAACGTGATCGGCAAGGCGGACAATGCGCAGTTGCTGGCGAACATCACTGCCTGGTCGCTGCAGCCCGGCGGCCGGATCATCATTGATGATGCCCATCAGGGCGCTCTGGATGAGTACGATGCCGCAAAGTTCTATGCCGATCCGCGGCTGCATCGCACGCTGTTGTGGCTCGTGGCACTGTGGCTTGCGTGGGTGCTGGGTGCACAGGCGTTGCGTGCCGCGGCCCCGAACCGCAGTGGCCTCGATGAGAGCGCCACGCTGCGTATGACGGCGCGATTCTTTGCAGGGGTGCTGCGTCCGGTCGCCAGTGCGCAGTGGCTACTGGATGAATTCTTCGAGCGGCTGCGCCGGCGGCACGGACTGTTGCACGGCGCAAGGCCGCCCTGGGAGTGGCTGCAGGCCCATGCCGGTGTCGTCGGCACCGATCTCGAAGAACTGCGCGACCTCTACGAGCGCACTCAGTCCGGCCACCGCGTCAGCCTGGTGCGGCTGCAGCGGACCATTTCGCAGATTTCAGGAAAAATCTCATGACGAATGCCTTGCAGGAACTGGAACATAGCCTTCAACAGCGCATCGGCGAAGTGGTGCTGGGTGTCAGCCCCACCATTCGTGCCCTGTGCATCGCGGTGGTCGCGCGTGGCCACGTGCTGGTACAGGGCGTGCCCGGACTGGGCAAGACATTGCTCAGCAAGTCCCTCGCCGGCGCCCTGGGGGGCAAATTCAAGCGCATTCAGGGCACCTCGGACCTGATGCCCACCGACATCACCGGTACTCACCTGTTTGACGCGGCCAAGAATGCCTTCATGTTCCGCCCCGGACCCTTGTTCGCCGATGTGGTGTTGTTCGATGAGGTGAATCGCGCCGGACCGCGCACCCAATCGGCGCTGCTCGAGGCCATGGAGGAGCGCCAGGTCACGGTCGACCGGGCACAGTTTCCGCTGCCGGCGGATTTTCTCGTGATCGCCACCCAGAACCCACGCGAGTTCGAGGGCACTTATCCATTGCCGGAGTCGCAGCTGGACCGTTTCATGCTGCGCCTGGATCTATCGTATCTCGCGCCGGAATCGGAAACCGAGGTGCTGATGCGCTATACCGGCGTGGCGGCACAACCGGCGCAGGCCGTGAGCGCGGCGATAGGCGCGGGCCTGGTGCAGGAGGCGCGCACCGCCGCCGAACAGGTACACATTGCCCCGGAGCTTTGTGCCTACGTGCTCGCCATTGCCAAAGCCACGCGCGAGCACGCCCAGTTGTCGCTGGGACTGTCGACGCGCGGTGCCCTGGCGCTGCTGCGCGCCGCGCGCATCACGGCGGCCATCGAAGGCTCAGAGTTCGTTGCTGCCGATGATGTGAAAGCCGTCGCACCGCTGGTCCTGCCGCATCGTTTGATGCTCACCGGCGACGCCCTGCTGGCGGACGTCACCGAGACCGAGGTGGTGGCCCGCATCCTGGAGCAGGTGCCGGCGCCGCGATGAGCCTGCGGCACAATGGCCTGATGCTGATCGTGGCGGCCGCACTGCTCGGCATTGCGGCCCAATGGGTGGGTAATCCCGCGCTGAGCAGCCTGTGGGCGCTGCCCCTGGGATTGCTGTTGCTGGGGCTCGCCTACGAGCGCTGGCTGTGCACGCGCGCCGCATTGCGTCTGAATATCCACTCGCCCGAGCCCTGGCATCTGGCACAGGCGGGTGAGGTGCGCTGGCAGCTCCGGCACCGCCTGCCACGCACGCTGTCCGTGCTGCTGGCGCCGCATCTGCCCGTCGGCCTCGATGCCTCGACGGCGGTGCGGGCTGTGGAAGTGCCGGGCGCCGGCGCCATGGTGGACCTGCCCGCGGTATCGCGCCGCCTCGGTGAAATACGCTGGCCGGTGCAGCCGGCCCGACTGGCGGGACCACTGGGCTTGGCCTGGTGGTCGCTGCGGCTGGATGGGGAGGAGCGCTCCTGCGTGGTTCCCGCCATGCTCAGCCTCAAGGAAACGGCGGTTGGCGCGGCGCTATCCGGGGCGCGCATCAGCCACGCCATCGGCCCGGGCTCGCAGGTAGAGCAGCTGCGCGACTATCGATCCAGCGACCCGCTGCGCGTCATCGACTGGCGGGCAACGGCGCGGCGCCGACAGATGGTGAGCCGGGATTTCGCCGAGGACCAGCACCTGGATGTGATCGTGGCGCTGGATGTGGGACGCAGCAGCCGCATCCAGTGCGGCAGCCTGGACCGGCTCGGACACTATGTGAACGCCACGGCGCGTCTGGCGCAGTATGTCGTGGCGCAGGATGATCGCATCGGCCTGGTGGTGTTCGGGGATCAGCCGCTCGCCGTAGTCCCGCCGACGCGGGGCCATAATGGCGTGATGCGAGTGCGGGCACTGCTCTCCGGCATCCAGTCACAGACCACCGATTCCAACGTGATGCACGCCGCCTCCCAAGTGCTGCGGCGTGTGCGCCAGCGCAGCCTCGTGGTATTGATGACCGATATTGACGATGCAAGCTCTGAAGGTCCGCTGGTCGCGGCCTTGCGTCTGCTGCAGCCGCGTCATCTGCCCTTTGTCGCGGCCCTGAGCCAGCTGGATCCCGGCGCCATCGCGGATCGGCAGCCGCACGATTGGTTGGATCCGTGGCTGTCGCTGGCTGCCGCTCACACGCTGACCCTGCGCGAGCGTGCCGTGAGGGCATTGCGGGCCACGGGAGCCCAAGTGGTGCTGAGCTCCCCGGTCGATTTCGAGCGAGCCCTGTTTGAACAGTACGGCCAGTTCAGGCAGCGGCGGCGGATCTGAAAAAGCGCCCCGAGAGCACGGCGTACATCAGCGAGAGATTGGCCAGACCTACGACGAGGCGTACCGGCCAGCCGATGTCCGGGTCCGGTGATACGAAGCCTTCGATGATTCCGCAGATGATCAATAGCGGAATGAGGGCGGCGAACAGCCGGGCAATCTTGGCAGTGCATTGCTGCAACGAGTCCCGGCGGCTTGCCAGCCTGGGCCGGATCAGCGATTCGCCCAGCGCCACGCCGGCGGCGCCGCCCAGGCAGATCATCGACAGTTCCACGGTGCCATGGGCAAAGATGAACTTGAGCAGGTCGCCATCCAGGCCGTGAATCTGGGTGAAGGCGAACACCCCGCCCAGCATCAGACCGTTGTTGGCGATGACGTAGAAAGTGCCCAGACCATAAAAGATGCCCGCCACGCAGGCGAAGATCGTCACGGCGATGTTGTTGGTGAAGATGCGGATCGAGAGCAACGAGGAGGGCGTGATGTTCAAGATACCATTGGTCCACAACTCGCCGTGTTCCACATGACGCACCATCTCCGGGCTCGCCACCAGGCCCACCAGCGTGGGCCAGGTGTGGATCAGTCCCCATCCGGCGGCGGTGCTCAGTGCGAACAGGAACCAGACTCCGAGAATGTAGGGTTTCAGTTCCTGCACGGTCGCCGGAATTTCCACGGCATACAGGTGGCGCAGCGAGGCGCGAGTGTGGCGCGGTTCGCGATTCACCACGGCGTGCAGCGATGAGTAGAGTGTTTCCAGCGCCGCCGTGATTGGGCTGCCGGGCAGGGACTTGCGGGCACTCGCCACATCGCGCGCCAGGCCGCGATAGCCCTCCAGTGCCTTAAGCGCATCCTGACGGGACAGCCGGCCACGTCGCCAGGTCAGGAGCGAATCGCCCAGCCGTCCCCAGATTGCGGCACGCTGCGCCAGCCATGAGGGCGTCCTCGGCGCCGGAGTCATGCCGGATGACCCGACAGCGCAGCGCGCAGCCGCTGCTTCAGATCGCGATCCTTCAGCGCATCCAGGTTTTGCTCGCCGGCTGCGGACCCTGCTGCCGTCGCGATCCGTCGCAGCAGCTCCCGCGCGAGCTCCTGGCGGCGCGCCGGCTCCAGATCCGACCAGCGCATCAACAGATCATTACCAAGCGCCACGGTGCCGGCGTCCAGGGACGAATTCAGCGACAGCGAACCCAGTTGCGCCAGAGCCTTGACCTCTTCGTCGCCGTCATGCACCAGCAGCGTGCCGGCCGCGAGATCGCCCAGACGTACCCGCTGTGCCGAGAACAGCGTGGTGCACAGGCCTACTCCGTAAAACAGCGGCAGGCTGTCGATGAGCCGGAAGCCGTTGCGGATCAGCAGTGCGAGGGTCGACGGCGTGCCACCCAGGCGGTTGACGATGCGCACTCCCGCCATGCGTTTGCCGGGCGTACGCCCGCGCATGGCCAGCTCTACCAGCGGGTGATAGAGAAAGTAGATCGCCATGGCCGGCAGCAGCGTGATGGCGGCGACAGCACCCGCGGATTTGCCTCTCAGGTAGAAAACACCGGTCTGCACGTAGGCCGCGATGGCAAACCAGGTCAGTGCCAACAGCAGCCGTATGTGCCAATCGATGATGAAGGCATGCGAGCGACTGCCCGGACCGGCGATTGCGAGCTTGACGTCAACGCCCGTGGCGCTAGTGATGGTCAGCGAGTCGGTGCTCATGCGTGGCCTTGAGACCTACGGTAGGAATTCCGCGCCGGGAGGTTTGCCGTCGATCCATAGCGGCGACGGATCCCAGTGCTCGGCGATCATGCCCTTGTCGTTGAGACGGAACATGTCGAACCAGGTGGTGGAATAGATATGCTGCGGATCCTTGGTGTCGCGCATCTTGCGCACCGTGCTCACCGTGACGAAATTGCCGTCCGCGACGATGTTGATGACATGCATCTTCATGCGCGGCTGAATGGGCAGCGGAGGCCCGACGCTCGTGAACAGTTTCACAAACGCGGCGCGGCCCGACACCACATTCGGGTTGTGCTGGATATACCCTTCGTCCATGTATTTCGGGGCCTGATCCAGGTGACGGCCTTCATACACGATGCGCCAGAAGTCGAATACGAACTTCTTGTTGCGCGCCAGCTGCGGATCCTTGTCCTTGAGCATCGCCAGCTGATCGGGGTTCTCGGCCGGGGTCTCCTGGGCGAAAAGCGCACTCAGAGGAGCCGCGGTGAGCAGGGTCGCCAGCAACGCTGTGCGCAGGATCCGTTTGACGTTCATGGCCGACTCCAGGCGGATGGGGATTGCCGCTGAAGATTCTACCGGTTGACGGGTCAATCCAGTACTGTCCTTAGGCGCTGGTAGCCGCTGCGTGACATCGGCAGGTGGCTGCCGTCGCTCAGGAAGACCTGCCAGCTGTCCTTGGCATAAGGCTCGATGCGGGCGATGCGTTCCACGTTCAGCAAGAAGGAGCGGTGGATGCGCACGAAGCGCGCGGGGTCCAGCTGTGCTTCCAGCTGGGCCAGAGTCTGCTGCTTGCGGTGGCGCTTGCCGCCCGCGGCAATCACCAGGTAATCATCCTCGGCCTCCACGAAGTCGACCGTGTGGATGGCCAGGACGTGCACGCGGGCACCATCGCGGATCACCACCCGTTCCAGCCATTGTCCGGGCGGCCTTGCGGCGAGGGCCACCTGGGCGCTGACGGCGACCCGGTCGGGGTCCGGGTCCTGCAGCCGCTCCCGGGCCCGCTGCAATGCCTGTTGCAGGCGTAATGGTTCCACGGGCTTCAGCAGGTAGTCGACCGCATGGATCTGGAAGGCCTGCACCGCGAACTCGTCGTGCGCGGTCACGAAGATTACGGCCGGCGCGCGCTCTCCGAGCAGCTCCATGACTTCGAAGCCTGAGAGTTTGGGCATCTGCACATCAAGCAGCAGCAGATCACAGGGCAGTTCCTCGGCCATCTTCACCGCCTCGAACCCATTGGCTGCTTGGCCCGCGATTTGGATGTCGGCTACTTCGGCCAGTTGCTCGGCCAGATAGGCGCGGGCGAGGGTTTCGTCATCAACGATCAGAACGCGCACTGGGTGCCTCCACGGGTGTCGCCGGCAATGCCAGCAGCACCTTGAATGTCTCCGGTTCGTTTTCCACGTCCATGCGCGCGCGCGTGCCGTACATGGATTCCACGCGGCCGCGGACATTGGCCAGCCCCAGGCCGGTACTGCGTGAGATCGGGCGGTCCGGATCGCAGCTGTTCTGGACTACGATATCCAAGAGGCTGCCGCGGACCTTCGCGCTGACTTTGATCTCGCCGCCGCTGAGCAGATGGGCGATACCGTGATGCACCGCGTTTTCCACCAACGGCTGCAGCAACAGCGCAGGCACCAGCATGGTCAGCGCTTCTTCACTCACATCAAGGCCGCGCCGCAGCCGATTGCCGAAGCGCACCTCTTCAATGGCCAGAAAGGTGTCGATCAGCGTCAGCTCATCGGCCAGCGCAATGGTTTGCTGGGCGCCGAACTTGAGACTCTTGCGAAAGAAATCCGCCATCAGCAGACACATGCGTCGCGCCGCCACCGCGTCCGAGCCGATCAGCGCGGCGACTGAATTGAGGCTGTTGAACAGGAAGTGCGGATCCAGCTGCCGTCGCAGAAAACTCATCTCGGCCTCACGCGCCAGCGTCCGCAATTGCAGGCTGCGCCGCTCAGCGTCCCGGGAGCGTTCCGAAGCGGCGGCCGAGTACAGCCCGAGAATGGCGATCAGGACGCCGACGCTACCGGCAAAGACCAGCAGCGGGATCAGGGTTCCAGGATCGACATTGGGGTTGAGGTTGGCGTACTTGAGCACTCTCAACCAGAGCGTCGCCACGGCGAGCCACAGGGTCAGCAGCACGAGGCCCGTTCCCAGCCAGGTCCCCATCAGTCGCCAGGTCGGCACGTCCGCCGGTGCCAGGCCTCGCACCAGGTACCAGCAGGGCAGACACTGCAGGCCCATCACCACCGCGAGCGGGATGGCGAAGATCTCGGCCCATCGCAGTGTCGCCTCGCCCGTCACCGCAATGACGCCAGCGATGAGGGCGCCGAACGTGACCCATAGCAGCAGGTAACCCAGCAGGCGCCCGCGATTGCTGAGAATCGGGTGCATCAGTCCTTGATCTCAACGCCACCCATGACCGCCATGCCCTGGATGACCAGATGCTTGGTCGCGGGCGCCGTAGCCGGGCGACGCTTGTCGGAGCCGCCGCCCATCAGGGAAACCACCCGCACGGTCACGTCCCAGTCGCGCGGCACCAGAATCTCAGCGCCACCCATCAGGGCAAACACATCGATGACGGCCGTGTCCTGAGCCATGGTGGTGTTGGACAGATCGAGCTTCGCGCCCCCCATCACCGCGGTCAAATCGGCACCCTGGAAGGGTACGGTGGGCCGTAGTTCGGCACCGGAAAAAACGGAAAAGGTACGGATGTAGGAATCCCCGGCGCCTTCCGGGGCAGGCCGATTGAAGGCCCGCCATACCACCGACCCACCGGCAAGCACCAGCAGCAGGGGGCCGATGACGGCCCAGAAGTGGATCTTGATCCACTGCTGCTGAGTCGCGAAGCCCCAGGCACCGACGAACATCAGGACCAGTCCCAGTAGCACCTGGTCGTGCCGGCGCCGGGCCAAAAGTGCAGCCCCGACGAGGAAGATGATGAGTGGACCGAAATTGCGAAACACAAAGTGAGCGTCGATCAGGCCAAGATTCCCGCCGAGCAGGACTGCGCCGGCGGCGATGATCAGGACACCGATCAGCGCGACGCCAATGGCGCGTGAGCGGGCATCTTCGGGATTTGTCGGTTGAGTGTTGTACATGGGACCTCCTTGCGGCTGGTGGCGACGTTACCCGCCACCCCCGGGGGGTTCCACAGCCTGCCGGCCAATTGCGGTTCGCTACCGGTGAATCCGCCCAGTAGCCGGCTGCCCCCGTAGGTATGTTAGGATCGCGCCCCCGCAGCGGCCGGTGCCGCTGGCTCAAGGCGAGCGCGACGGGCCCCTGATATCGGGCGCCGCACTCGCACATCCCGCGTAATCCATTGATTACATTGGATATTTGAAGCCAAGGCCCACAGCGCCGCGGTGACCTGCATAACGCGCCCGTAGCTCAGTTGGATAGAGCGCATGGCTACGAACCATGAGGTCGGGAGTTCGAATCTCTCCGGGCGCGCCAACTTACCAGCGTCGACATTGGCATCTCGACGGTTTTGCACGCACAAGACCCCGCAGGTTATGTTGCTTGGTGCTCCCGACGTTTAAAGCACACGGAGGGTTGTCGTGAAGAAAGCCCCGATTGGATTACCCATAGTATTCATCCTGGCATTCATGCCTGTCGCGGATTTTGCGAACGCCGCAGAAGCCCAAGAGCAGCAAATATCCACACGAGATCTGAGAACCCTGCAGATTCCGGGCAAGGTGGCCAATGTCGTGTGGACGGTGCGTCCTGAGCGCTGCACGTTGCAGATAGTTTTCCCGAATGCGGGAGCCATTGCGCAAGCGACGGCCGACCATCCGAAGCTACCATTGCGCAAGCCCAGCGTGCAGGCGTGGCTGCTGAGGGCGGATGGATCCGCAATAACGTCGATCGGGCGGTGGGAGCCACGCGTGAATACAAACAATATCCGCCAGCCATTGGGTGTCGAAATCCTGATCGCGTTTCCACGCATGGCTGATACAGAGGCCGTGGCCGTAGCACTTCGCGTTGACGATGCATTTTTAATTGAGCGGCTTGGCGGAGTTTGAAGGACCCCGTAATCGAATCTCTCCGTGCCCATACTTCTAGCAGCCGCATGTGACTGCGAGCGCACCCTGATCACTACCAATTGTAAACGGGTTGTGGCAAAGCAGCTTTCCTACCCTGCACCGCAATTCACGCCTGCATGGGCGACACGGCGCAGGCAGAATTCGGGCGGCCAGTAATTTCGGGCGCTGACAATGGCGCAAAGAACGGAGTCAAATGAGAAAGATCAACCATTGCGCCATTTTCGCGGGTGCTGCACTGCTCGCCGCGTGTGCAACCCAGGCGCCTGCACCGACGCAGACGTCTGCCGAGAAGTTCAACGTTCCCGTGGGCTTCAGGAAAGCCATGGTGAATGGGCAGGAGGAATACTGTCGCAATGACGTGGACACTGGCTCGCGCATTTCGCGCACCACAACCTGCTACACATTGGCGCAACTGAAGGCCGAGCAGGCAAACAACCAGAACAATCTCTCGAATGAGATCCAGAACAACAACAGCCTCAACGCCGGGATGGGCGTGCATCAAGTGGGCCCGAACGGGCGCTGATCCAGCGCGCGCGAAGAGCGACTTCGGCGCGGCTCGCTAGTAACTGAGCTTCGGGTACCAATGCGGATCGCGTCCTTCCGGGGTCAGGTCCAGGATGTTCCAGAGGGGTGCGAGGTCTGGCGCCCCGCGCGGGTCCTGGCCCGGGTCGGCCATTTCATCACTCATCTCGGCCGCCCAGAACATCCGCACTTGCGAAGCCTCGCGCCGGTAGACGACCAGTGCCGGATATTCCAGGCCCTCGGGTGTCAGCACGCCCAGGTCACGCGCATAGTCATCGCCCAACGTCTGCACGAAATCAAGGAAGGTCCAACCGCGCTCGTTGGCGAAAGCCTGCTGCCGTTCGACCGGAGAGCGACCCAGAATCATAAGCGCCGCCCGCTGTTTTATATCGGCGGCGTTCGCGTTCAGCGGGCCGAGCAGATTGGTGCACATCGGGCAGGGCCGCGCCCGCTGTGGCCCGTACATCCAGAAGTAGGTGACCAAGGTGTCATGCTCGCCGAACAGATCCGGTAGACCCTTCTCGGTTGCAGCGGAGTCGATGAAGCGATAGTTCTTCTCGATCGGCGGCCCCGGCGGCAGCGCGCGACGCTGCGTCGCTACGCGTGCCAGATGCCGGCGCAGCTCGATCTCCTCGGACAGCAACGCCTGGCGCGCAGCGGCGTACTCGCGGCTTTCTCCGGGGAAGGCCGCGCGGCGCTTGGCGGCCAGCTGCGCCGCAGGAATAAGGTCGTCAGGGCGCGAGTTCATGGCGGATCAGCCCTTCTTTTTGTGTGCATCAAAGAAGTCGAAGATCTTTTCAATCACATCAGGCTGCGCCCAGGCATCGGTATGGGTTCCGCCGGCTACCGGCAGCCAGGTCGCATCGACGCCCTTTGCCTTGGCGTGCCCGACCATTGCCTGGCTGGCATCGAACTGCATGACGGTGTCCTTGTCGCCGTGGATCACCAGCACCGGCACTTTCTTCAGCTTCTCGTAGGGGAAGGTCGCGTCATCAAGGGGCGCGGCACTGGGCGCGATGGCGGTCCAGCGCCGCGGATACTTGGCCGCGTAGGCCCACACCGCGCCGCCGCCGGACGAATTGCCCATCAAGTAGATGCGCTGCGGATCGGCGTGGTATTCCTTCGCCACCAGGTCGGTCACGAACAACACATCCTGCTCGGCGCGCTCGAAGTCCTGGGCGGTGGGTGGGGTCCGCGCCGGGCGGGCAGCGCCTGGCCCGCTGTTACGCGGTGGGGCTGGCGGCCGTGGCACGACCATCATCTTGTAAGGCACGTTCCAGCCACCCACTCCCGTTGCATTGGCGTGGTAACCGGTTACTGCTGCAACGATATAGCCGCGTTCCTCGGCGGCCTTGGCGAGTGTGGGATTGGCCATCGGTCTTTGGAAGGGCGCGGTCGCAGGCTGCGCGGCACCGTGGGTAACGATCACCAGCGGCAGCTTCATCGCCGGCGTCCACTTCGCCGGTACGTAGAGGTGGTAGGCAATCTTCTCGCCGGTACCCGGGAACTCGTAACTGCGTTCCTGCTCGCCCTTCGCCTGATACTGCGGGTCCTTAGGATCCGGCATCGGTTTGGTCTGCGCGAACGCGGGCATGGCCGCGAGCAGGGCGCTGAAAAGCAAAGTGCAAAACAGACCAATTGACGCTTTCATAAGTCCCCGATGCGATTGTGTGGTTCGGTCAATCTTGGTACTCCGAGTGCCACCGGTCTGTCAATTCTGCTGGCGCTCGATTTGCGGAAGCTCACGAAGGTCGGTGGCCCAGTGCAGCGCCGAGCGATACCAGATCTGCCGGCGGGGTGGCAGTTCGGCGCGTTGTTTCAAGGTGCCGACACGGATCCCGTATGACTTTGGTTCGTGCACATCCGTGGCGTACAACGGCGTGCCGCAAGTGGCGCAGAAGCCATGGGCACGCTTAGTGCCGCTCTCGGCGGTCTTGATGTACACCTTCGGTGTGCCGGATCGCAGGGTGAACTGCGCAGCCGGCGCATGCGCTGTAACCCGATAGGCCGAGCCGGTGAGGGTCTGGCAGTCGGTGCAGTGACAAATGCCGACGGTGTTCGGATCGATTTCGGCTTCAAAGGTTATCTGCCCGCAATGACACTGGCCTTCGACTTTCATCAGGATCCTCCATCAGCCCGCATCGCGAGCCAAAATGACATTCGGGTCGTCCTCGCTCGGTGCCTGCAGAACCGTGGCGTACCCGAGTTTCGTGGCGACGCGCAGTGAACGAGCGTTGTCGCGGTGAATGATGCAAAAGGTCCGCCGTGATTCGAATCGCTCGTCGCCCCAGGCAACGGCGGCTTTGAGGGCTTCGGTTGCATACCCTTTACCCTGCGCCCAGGGGGCCAGGGCCCAGCCGAGCTCCGGCATCGCGTCCAGCGGCACCTTCAGTGTGCGTTTGAAGTTCGCGAATCCCAGCTCGCCGATGTATCGGCCGGATGCCCGTTCGTGTACGGCCCAATAGCCGAACCCCAGCAATGCCCAATGCCCACGATAGCTCAGGATTCTCAACCAGGTGCGCTGCGGCGGCGAGGGCTCACCGATCGTGAAACGAACCACTTCGGGATCCGACCACAGTTCGATGCAATGGGGAAGGTCCTGAATTCCATGGCCGAGGAGCCTCAGGCGCTCGGTTTCAAGCACTGGAACGGCTGCTGTTTTCGCAGGCGCGGTCTTGGTGTTCATTGCACGACCTAGTCCTCGAGTCGCGGGCCGCGCCCCTCAGGGTACAGCTTTTCCCATTCGCGCCCATTGGACGCCCTGACCACCAGTGTCTCGACCGTTCCCTCATCCAGGCAGCGCGCATTCACACTGAAACCATCCGGATGGGAGCGCGGCACGTAAAAGGACTTGATCCCGCAATTCGAACAGAACAGGTGTTTGGCCGTGCGCGTGTTGAACTCGTAGGTCGTCAGCACCTCGGAACCCTGCAGCAGCCTGAAGCGTGACTTGGGAACGGTGAGGTGCAGATAACCGGACTTCGCGCAAATCGAGCAGTTGCAGTCCGAGACCTGAAGGACCGCCGGGGCGGTGACTTCGAACCGCACTCGGCCGCAGTGACAACCGCCCGTATGAGTGATCATGGGAGTCTCCAGTCAGCGAGGCGTGCGGCAAGTGTAATCCAGCGCGGCGCTTGTTACAGTTGCCGTGATATGCCGGCACTGGATCATGACTGGCAGGTTCGAAATCAACAATCGGCCCGTTTCTTGAGGGGGGAGTGCATATGAAGAGGTTTGGGCTCCACGCATGGGTTGGCGCATTCGTGCTGGTAATGATGGCGGCCGCAGCCCAGGCTGCAACCACCGCGCTTGATCGCGCCGCGCTGCTCAAGCTGGCCGACAATTATCTCGCCGGCCTGGTCGCGCACGACCCGGGCAAGCTGCCTTTTGCCAGTGATGTGAAGGTGGTCGAGAACGTCACGCGCATCAAGGTCGGAGAGGGGCTGTGGAAGACCGCCGGTTCACCGCCGACGGCATTCAAGATCGTCGCCGCCGACCCGGTGACGCAGGAAGTCGGCGGCCTGGTCGTCATGCAGGTTGACGGCAAGGCCTCGCAGGTCGGCTTCCGACTCAAGCTGGTCAACGGCAAGATCGCCGAGGCCGAGCACCTCGTCGTCGGGATTCGAGATCCCAACAATCCGAACCTGCAAAAAGTGCGTCCGGCGATTCCGCTGGATATCCCCGATGAATGGGCCGATTCCCACGGCCGCATGATTCATATGGCGAAGTCTTACTATGATGCCCTGGATGACAACAATGGTCACAAGGCACCGTTCGCCCCGGATTGCGAACGCCACGAGAATGGCTTTCGCACCGCGCCATTTGGTGGTCCTTCGCTGGGAGGAGCCATTCCGGGTGGTGGCCCACCGCGTCCGCCGGGCCTGATGGGCCTGCAGGACTGCACCTCACAGATCGATTCCGGGACCTTTCAGTACATCACCACGATCGAAGACCGACGCGTGGACATTGCTGACACGGTGACCGGCCTGGCGATCGGCTTCTCGCATTTCCATCACCCCATGACGCAGAAGATCTTCAAGATCACCGGCAGCCCGGATCGCACGCAATCCGACATGACCAACCAGAAGCCCTTCGACATGCCGGCCATGCACATCTTCAAGATCTGGGGCGGCCAGATTCACGAGATCGAGGCCATTGGCATCAGCCTGCCGTACAACTCGCCGACGGGCTGGGAATAGCAGATCGGCGAGCCATCGGGGCGCTCGTAAGGTCTTGATGGAATTAAAAAATTTTGTTCTGTGAGGCGCTTACAGGACCCCCCATCCGCGAGATGCTATAAGCGCTCGCCATGGACTGCCCAAAGTGCGGCCGCACTCAGGACAACACGGTCAAATGTGAATCGTGCGGGGTGTATTTCGCCAAGGTGACCCAGCCGGTTCCGCCGCAACGCGCAGCGGCGCAAGTGGAAGTGAAGCCGGGTTTCAGTGCCGGCGCGCTGCTGCTCGTGGCGCTGGCAGCCGGCGGCGGCGTCTACTACCTGATGCGCGCTGCGCATTCAGGACACGCGGCACCGGCCGTTAGCGCAGCGGCTTCCACACCACTTCAGCCCTCTGACGTGACGCCTGACGCAGCGGCCATCACGCCCGCCGCCACCGCGGCGCCTTCAGCGGTGAGCGCCGTCGAAGCGGCACGCAGCGCCACGGTATTCATCCGCACGGCCTGGGGATTCGGATCCGGCTTCATCATCGATGCCGATTGCCACGTGGTGACCAATCGACACGTCGTGGAAACCGACGCGGCGCGCGTGACCGCGAACGTCGACCACAACCCGGAGGTCCAGTCCACCATCGTCGCCACGCAGCAACGTCTGCAAAACGCCATTTACGCGGCGCAGCTTCATCGCCATGTGATCGCGAACCAACCGGGCAGCAACCTGGAACGAATGCAGCTCGATGCACAGATTCAAAAGATGCAGCAGATTCTGACCACGTTGCCCAAGCAGGTCGACGCCGAAGTCACGGATCGTGTGAACGATGCTGACCACAGCGGATTCTCGGTCACGCTGCTCGATGGCAGGAAATTCGAGGGACTGCATGCCCGGCTGTCCGGGAGCACGGATCTTGCGGTGTTCCAGCTGCCCGCCAATGGTTGTCCGTTCATCGTTGCCGATCGCAATGCTGACCTCAAGGTCGGTCAGCGGGTGTACACCATCGGTAATCCCTCAGGGCTCCAGTACACCGTTACCAGCGGCGTGGTTTCGGGTGAGCGCGAGCTGGAGGGTCAGACCTATGTCCAGACCGACGCGCCCATCAATCCCGGCAATAGTGGCGGACCGCTGATCACGGAGCAGGGCCGTGTCATCGGCATCAACTCCCGCGTGATGCGCGGCGTGCAGGGTATTGGCTTCGCCATCCCCATTGATGCGGTGTATACCGAGTTTCCGGAAATGGCTCCGACTCGCTAGCCCATGTCTCATGCGGCGGATCGCCCGATGAGTGCGCGATCCACCCGACACTGCATCCAATCGATATGCGCCCAGCGATTGCGCGCCGCATATCGCAATGCCAGGGCCATCACCGCCAATCCGCATTCGAGCAGTACGATGGTCAGCAGGTCATCGGCATTGCGGGCCGCGAGCACTGCCACGGCCATCAGTGCCAGCATGACCGCTACCGCCAGCACGGACTCCGCCAACCGCAGGCCACGAGTGAGCATGAGGCCAAGATAGGTGCTCAGGACCGTTCCCAGGACCAGCAAAGGCAGGCCGGTGGCCAGCAGTACGACGGGCAGGTCCCTATACCGGCCAATCACCACCATGAGTATCACGAGAATGCCGAGCACGCATACGTTGTGGCGCCAGAACGAGCGCTCAACCCGCGAGAACAGCTGAACGGTGGACCATTCGCCCCGCAGCCACAGCACGCGGCTGCGCTCTGCCGCTCGGCCCGCGATCGCGCCTGCCACGGTGCTGAATATCGTCAGGTAGAACAACCACACCGATGCGGAGTAGTAGCCAATGCGGGTCGCGAGCAGCACCGGCACGAGCTGCCCGACGGCCAGCAGCCACGGATTGGAAGTTCCCAGCAGCAGGTCAACTTCACGACCTCGGACGCGTGAGCGCTTGCCGGGCCAATCGCGAGAGCCTGTGCCTAGCCCCCAGTGCTGGCCGAGCAATCGCAGCCGTGGCCACAGCAAGAAGAGCACGGCGAAGCTGGCCAGAGTCACCGCGCATTGGGTCAGATCCCACCACATCAGAGAATTGGGTAGGACGATGTTTCGCGTGGGCGCGACCAGGACGACCGCAATCACGATCAATCCCTGGAGGAATCCCCACGTATTGCGTTTGCTGGTGATGAACCAAAGTGCCACATACAGCCAGGCACAGAACACGATCACAACGGAGTAGGTGGTCCAGAATGTTTCGATGATGGCGCGGTGAAACTGGGCGATCTGCTCTGGCGTGGGGTGGCCATACGGTCCGATCGCGACAAGCAGGCCGGAAACGAGCGTTACCGGCATCGGCAGCGCCACCAGAAGTACGGTGATCAGCGCGCTTACCAGGAGCTTCACCCGTCCGCCAGGCAGCAAATTGGACAGCTGTGCTCGCGCCATGCGCCCAAACGTCAGGGGCATCATGGAACTGCCCAGATAAAACGAAACGGCACCTAGAAATGCCATAGCGCCGAGCAGGGTCGACTGAGGCTGCGTGCGCAATAGCACGTAGGTCGCAATCGTCACCATCAGACCGACCGCGGAAAGAATTCTATGAGTCAGCGTGCCGGCAAAATACGTATAGAGGAGCCGCAGCACCGCTTTCATCGATGTAACTCCAGGAAGATCTCCTCGAGCCCCAAGGACTCGATCCGCACGTCGCACTTGAACTGCTCCTGGAAGGCTTGCGTGCTCTGCTGAGACCAGTCCTTGACGATCGCAGTCGCGCCGCTGCCCTGTCGACGCCACGACAGCAGCCCCGGAAGATCAACCCGCTCGGGCAGGGCGCCTGTGGCCTGTACGTGCAGGCGGACGATCGACTCCTTCAGCGCGTCGAGTTCTCCATGCCAGTACAGCCGGCCTTCCTTGAGGATCCAGATCCGATTCGCGAGCCGTTCGATGTCAGAAACGATGTGCGAGGAGAAGACCACCGCGCGACTGGCGTCGGTGGACAGCTCCACCAGTTGCTCCAGGAACTGACGGCGGGCGAGCGGATCGAGACTGGCGACCGGTTCATCGAGTACCAGCAGATCCGGCCGTTGGCCGAAGGCCAGCAGAATGGACAGCTTCTGGCGCTCACCGACCGACATGGTCTTGACGCGGGCGCTGACATTGATGTCCCAGGCGGCGCACAGCTGATCCACCAGTTCCTTGTCCCAGTGCGGATAGAAGGATGCGATGAGGTTCAGCTGGTCGCTCACCACCAGTGAGTCCAGCAATTCGTCCTGCTGCGGTACAAAGCCGACGCGCTTCTTGATCGCGCCGGGCAGCTGTCGGCTCTCATGACCGAAGACGCGGATGTCCCCGGAGCTCGGAGGCGTGAAACCCAGCATGAGTTCCAGCAGTGTCGTCTTGCCGGCGCCGTTTTTGCCTAGCACGCCGATGACGTCACCGGGCATGACATTGAAGCTCAGGTCACGCAGCACCTGTTTGTGGCCAAACGCCTTGCTCAGATGTTCGGCCTGGACCGTCGGATTACTCATCGGATTCCTCCCATTTCCTGTGCAGAGCCGCTGCCAGCTCGACTTCCGAGATCTGCAGCTGGCGCCCGGCCAGCACCACCTGCTCCAACAGCGGCTCGATCTGTTGCAGTCGCTTCGATAGCTGTGGTCGGGCGGCCGACTGGCCGGCGACCGTCATGGGCTTGCCGCGATGCCGCTCCAGCAGCCCCTCGGCTTCGAGCAGGCTGTAGGCCTTCGAGATCGTCATGGGGTTTATGGCGTGCAGCAGTGCCAGATCGCGGATCGAGGGCAACGCAGCGCCGGGTTGCAGCTGACCGCTGGAAACCATGCGGCGGACCTGATCCAGGAGCTGGCGATAGATCGGCACACCGGATTGCGGATTGAGAATGAACACCAGAGCCCTTAGTGCATAAGTGTATTACTACTATAATGCACATTAGGGGGTGACGTCGTGATTCCCGTCACGATCGGACGGTTTCAGCCACGCCTGCGGCTGAAACTTTCAGCCAGCGGCGGTGTTCTAGGGGTGCCAGCACTGGGATAGACGGCCTTACTCTCCGAGAATCAAGGGGTTATATAATGTCGCAGCGAATGACACTGATGACGATGGCGCTGGTTCCGGTAGCGAGCCTGCTGCTCCTGGCCGGATCACCGCAGGTCGAGGCACGGGGTTGCCTCAAGGGCGCTGCGGTCGGGGCGGTGGCCGGACACGTGGCGGGCCATCATGCCGTCTTAGGCGCCGTGGCTGGCTGCGCCGTGGGCCATCACGTGGCCAAGAAACAGCACCAGCAGCAGTTGCAACAGCAGCAACAGCAAGCGGCCAAGCCTGCAGCGCAGGCTCCGGCGGCCCATTCCGGCGCCATCACGAGTTGAGGCCGGGGCTCGCGCTCAGGCGCCACAGCGAGGTCACCTCGGCGGCCCGGGCCTGGTACAGCGGGTCCCGCGTATCGCTCGCCCGGGCGTGAGTCGGCCGCACCCGGTGTTCGCCAATGACTTGCAGCTGCGCCGCATCGAAGGCCTGGAGAAGCTCTGCCCTCGAGCGCAGCCCCAGGTGCTCGGCAAGATCCGAGAGGATCAACCAGCCCTCGCCACCCGCTGCCAGATGTCGCGGCAGGCCCTTGAGGAATTCACGCAGCATGTGGCCGTCGGGATCGTAGATTCCGCGCTCGATCGCTGAGCTCGGTCGGGCGGGCAGCCACGGCGGATTGCATACGACGAGGGCCGCAAGTCCTTCCGGAAAGAGGTCGCGCTCCTGTACCTGCACCTGGCCCGCAAGTCCGAGCCGCAGGACATTCTCGGCGGCACACTCAAGCGCACGCGCATCAAGATCGGTGGCGATGACCTGGCGGATTCCGCGCCGGGCCAGGAGCGCCGCCACGACTCCCGTTCCGGTCCCGATATCGAATGCGACGCTGAGTGAGTCAGTGAGGGCTGGCAGCGGCGTGGCGGCGAGCAACTCCAGGTACTCGCTGCGAATTGGCGCGAAGACACCGTAGTGCGGGTGGATACGACCACCGATGGCCGCGACATCGATGCCCTTACTACGCCACTCATGCGCGCCGATGAGGCCGAGCAGCGTTCGCAGTGACATGACCGAGGCGCCCGCGCCGGGGCCGTAAACTTCCCGACAGGCCTGGCGCACATCCGGAGCGCGGCGCAAGGACATGACGTAGTCTTCGTCGAGTTCTACCAGCAGCGCGCCCAGGGCGCGCGCCCGCTGCGCACGGGTCTGGCGATACAGATGAAAGGCCGTGGCGGGATCATGGGGCGCCGGTACGGTTTTTTTCCGGACCTGCGAGCGGCGGTCGAAGCGCCTGCCCATCGCGACCAGTAGCTGCTTCGCATTCTGAAAATCACCGCGCCACAGCAGTGCCATACCCTGACAGGCGAGCCCGTAGGCCTCGTCGGCCGTGGTCTGGTCCCCGGCAATGACCACGCGGCTCGGAGGCGCCGCCGAGGTCTCGGAATGCCAGCGGGCGCTATGCGCCGCATCGCCCTCGGTCCAATGAATGATGGACTGCTTACTCACGTGCGACCGAGATCTGTCTCGTACCGAATCTCGCGCAGGAGGCGGCCCCCGATATTGATTTGCTTTTCGCTCGCAGGGTTCGGCGCGAATCCGGCCGCCGCGTAGAAACGGATCGCCCGCAGATTGTCAGCCAGAACCCACAAAGTCGCGGTGGCAAATCCTCGTTCGATCAGGCGGCCCCGTGTGATGAGCCACAGGGCGCGGCCGGTACCTGTCTTCCAGTACTGCGGCAGCACGTAGATTGCTTCAAGTTCACCGGTCTTTGGTCCCGCATCTGGATCGCGGCTGGCACCGAAGGAACTCCAGCCGACCACCAGCGAATCGACTTCCGCAACCCACAGCTCCGGCGATCCCTTCTCGATGACGCCACCCCAAACCAGTTCGCGCCCGTCGATTGACAGGGAATCGAGGTGGGAGTCCGGCACGATGCCCCGGTAGGCGCTTTGCCAGGTATGGACGTGGACCGTCGCCACAGTCCTCGCATCGGCGGCTATCGCGGGCCTGACATTCATCAGGCCGATCTTAGCATCGTGTCCGAACGCGGCCGCTACTGCAGATACACGACCAGGCTGCTGGAGTAGTTGCGCCAGCCGATGGGGATGACGATGGGTCGCGCGCCCTCGGGCAGCTCCAGAGTGTTCTTGCGTCCGACGCTGACCGTGGGAACCGAAATATTGAACTGATGGCCGAAATCACGCCGCGCGTTACCGGAGAGCGTATTGGCTATCTCACCCACGAGGTCGCACAGGTTCTCGTGCGACATGTCGGTCTCCTGCATCCTCATGAGCATGACGCACAGCATGCTCTTGGGTGCCGTAAAGGCGACCACACCGGCGTACTTGCCGCTGATCTTGATCTGGCCGGTGAAATCCGACAGCTCCGGGGTCTTGTCGATGGCCAGAAACGGCGTGCCGCACACCGCCGGCTGCTGCACCGTGGTGCCGAAATAATTCAACACGCTGTCCAGAAAAACGGTGACTTCAGTTTCGGTGCTCATGTTTTCTAATCTTCGGCGCTGATGAGCTTAAGAAGTGCTTCATTCAGCTGCCGGTCGGTGAACGGCTTGCAAAGAAATCCCCGCGCGCCCTTTTCGAGCGCCTCGATGGCCGTAAGTTTGTCCGCCAGCGCCGAGATCACCAGGATCCGCAGCCCCGGGTCACGCTCGATCAGCTTGGCGACGCATTCGGTGCCGTCCATCTCCGGCATCGTCAGATCCATGGTGATCAGAGTGGGCCGCAGCTTCGAGTGCATTTCCAGCGCCTCGCGCCCATTGCGGGCCGCGCCCACGAACTCGACCTCCAGATCCTGTGCGCGCTCGATCCGCCGTCGGATGACGTTCGAGTCGTCGACCACCATCAGGCGATGAACTATTGTGGCTACCATGCGTTGGTCCTCAAGCCACCGACGAGCGCATGGCCGGAGCCGCCGACTTCGGCAGACGCATGATGAAGCGGGTATAGGAGCCTGGCTTGGTGGCAATGGACAGCCGGCCGTCGCATTCGCGCAGCGACTCGCTGACCATGTTCAGACCAACGCCGCGTCCGGCATGGACGCTGACGGTCTCGGCCGTGGTGAAGCCGGGCTCGAGGATGAGCTTGAAGACCGACTCCGGCTTCATGGTTGCAGCCTTTTCAGGCTTCACGACACCGGATCGCAGGGCACGGTCCAGGATCTCCTCGTAGTTGAGGCCGCGTCCGTCATCCTCGATGCGCAACACAAAGTGATCAGGCTCATCGGCACCGAAGGCGATGTTGATGGTGGCGGTGGGCGACTTGGAGTGCGTGGAGCGCTCGCTGCCTTTCTCGATGCCATGGACCACGGCGTTGCGGATCATCTGTACACAGATGTCACGCACCCGCAC
>DASZCK010000154.1:0-8574 GCA_035943195.1 Steroidobacteraceae bacterium | reverse complement strand
ACACGGCACCGCGGGCAGTGGCAATGACTGCACCGGGGCCGCCGGCGCCGACCTTTATGTGTCGGTGCCGGTTGGTACCGTAATCAAGGATTCGGAGACCGGCGAGCAGCTCGGCGACCTCACCCAGGTCGATGATGAGCTACTGGTGGCCCGCGGCGGCAAGGGCGGCTGGGGCAACACCCGTTTCAAGTCCAGCACCAACCGCGCGCCGCGCAACTTCGGCCCGGGCCTCCCCGGCGAGAAGCGTCAGCTGGAATTGGAAATGAAGGTCATCGCCGATGTGGGGCTGCTGGGGCTGCCGAATGCCGGCAAGTCCACCCTGATTCGCGCGGTGTCCCATGCGCGTCCGAAAGTCGCCGACTATCCCTTCACCACGCTGTATCCGAACCTGGGTGTGGTGAGCGCGGGCGATCAGCGCAGCTTCGTGATGGCCGACATTCCCGGTCTCATCGAGGGCGCGGCCGAAGGCGCCGGCTTGGGGATCCGCTTCCTGAAACACCTGCAGCGCACGCGGGTGTTGCTGCACCTGGTGGACATCGCGCCGCTGGATCCGGCGGCCGACCCGGTAAAGGACGCGCGGGCCATCGTCGGGGAACTTAAGAAATTCAGTGCGGATCTGGCGAAGAAGCCCCGCTGGCTGCTCTTGAATAAGAGCGATCTCCTGCCGCCCGAGGAAGCCCAGGCGCGTGCCAAGGACATCGTGCGGCGGCTGCGATTTCGCGGCCCGCACTTGCTGATTTCAGGCGCGACGGGCGCGGGGACGGCGGAGCTGGTGCAGGCGGTGATGAGCTTCCTCGAAAGCACGCACCGTGCGGCCGAGGAAGCGCAGGGGGAGTGAGCTTCAGTGCATCGCGCGAATGCGCGCTGCGAGCCGGCTCTTGTGCCGATTGGCCTTGTTGCGATGAATGATGTTCTTGTTGACCAGGGAGTCGATGACCGGGATCGCCTCGCGGTAGCTGGTACCCGCGGCTTCCTTGTTACCACCCTCGACGGCGGCGGTGACCTTGCGGACGGCACTGCGCATGCGCGAACGCAGGGCCACGTTGCGTGCGCGGTGCTTCTCAGCCTGCTTGGCGGCTTTTTCCGCGGACTTGGTATTGGCCAAAGGACTCTCCAAAAGGGACGGGACTTGCCCGAATCAAGGGGGCGGTAGTCTGCTGATCGACCTCAAGGTTGTCAACTTGAGGGGGGCGGACTTGCCTATAATTTCAACTAAATGCGACTGATCCGTGGACTTCCGCCGGCCGGCGCCCTCGAGGGTGGCCAGGCGCTCACCGTTGGTACCTATGACGGCCTGCACCTGGGGCATCAGGCGCTGCTGGAGCGGCTCCGTGAGCATGCCCTGCGCCTGACCGTGCCGACCGTCATGGTCACCTTCGAGCCCATGCCGCGCGAGTTCCTGACCCCGGACAATCCGCCCGCCCGGCTGACCTCACTGCGGGAACGCTGGCGCTGTCTTGAACATATGCAGCTGGATGGGCTGTGCGTGCTGCCCTTCGGCACGGCGACCCGAAGCCTCACGGCCGACCAGTTTGCGCAGCTTCTGGCGCAGCGCCTGCGGCCGGCCGTCGTGGTCGTGGGGCATGACTTCAGGTTCGGGCGCGGTGGCGGTGGCACGGCCGAAATGCTGCATGCGGCCGGCCAGCGCCTGGGGTTTGGGGTCGACATCATGGCGCCCGTGACGCTGGGTGGGGAGCGTCTGAGCAGCAGCGCCATCCGCGAGGCCCTGGCGGCCGGGGACCTCGCGCGGGCCGAGCGCCTGCTGGGCCGTCCCTATACGATGATCGGACGGGTGGTGCGCGGGGAGCAGCTGGGACGTAAGCTGGGTTTTCCCACGGCCAATGTACGGTTCGCGCATCGACGCCTGCCGGTGGCCGGCATCTTTGCGGTCAAGGTGCGGGTCCGCGGCGGAACGGCTGGTGAGCTGCCCGGGGTGGCCAGCATCGGCACCCGGCCCACGGTGGGCGGCACCGAGCCCCTGCTCGAGGTGCATCTGTTCGATTTTGACGGCGATCTGTATGGCCGGGAGATCGCGGTGCAGTGTGTGCAGTATCTGCGACCGGAACTTAAATTCGGGTCGCTGGAGGCGATGGTCGCGCAGATCCACCGGGATGCCGCGCAGGCGCGACAGCTGTTGAACATCTGAAATGAGTCTTAAGAAGTGCCTGATTACAAGCAAACCATAAACCTGCCGCAGACCGGCTTTTCGATGAAGGCCGATCTGGCGCAGCGCGAACCGAAAATGCTGGCCGAGTGGGAAGCATCGGATCTTTATGGTCGCATCCGTGCGGCATCGCTTGGCCGGCCGCGTTTCATGCTGCTTGACGGGCCCCCGTACGCCAATGGCCCGATTCATTTGGGTCATGCGCTCGACAAGGTGCTGAAGGACATCATCGTGAAGTCGCGACAGCTCGATGGCTTTGATGCGCCCTATGTGCCGGGCTGGGACGGGCATGGGCTGCCCATCGAACAGCAGGTGGAAAAAAAGCACGGTCGGCCGGGCCAGAAACTCGACGCCGCCGCGTTTCGTGCAGCGTGCCGCGCCTTTGCCAATGAGCAGGTGAATCTGCAGCGCGCGGATTTCAAACGCTTGGGCGTGCTTGGCGATTGGGATCATCCCTACCTGACCATGGACTCGCGCTACGAGGCGCACCAGATCCGGGTGCTGGGCCGCATCATCGCCAATGGACACCTCTATAAGGGCGTCAAGCCGGTGCACTGGTGCTTTGATTGCCGTTCGGCGCTGGCCGAGGCCGAAGTGGAGTATGAGAATCACACCTCCTCGGCCATCGATGTCGCGTTTCGCGTCCTCGACAACCGTAAGCTGGAAGCAAAGATTGGCGCAGCGCCTGGATCGCTGGGCGCAACTCCGACCGACATCGTGATCTGGACGACGACACCGTGGTCGCTGCCGGCCAATCAGGCCGTGGCTGTGAATCCGGATTTGAACTACGTGCTGATCAGTGCCTACGGCCGCAACTTCATCGTGGCGGCCGCGCTGGCTGAGCAATGCGTGGCGCGCTACAAAATTCGCATTGCCGACGCCGTGGCCTCAGACCCGGTGTCGGGCGGTTTCGAGGGCCGGGTGCTGGAGGGGCTGCGCGTCAAGCATCCCTTCCTGCCCTACGATGTCCCGGTGATCCTTGGTGAGCACGTCACCGCCGATGCGGGCACCGGCGCCGTGCACACGGCACCCGCGCATGGCCAGGAGGACTTCGCGGTCGCGCGCCTCTACGACCTGGCAGTACCCAATCCCACGGGCAACGATGGCCGCTTCCTGCCCGATACGCCGCTGGTGGCGGGCCTGAAGCTGGAGGAGGGTGGCAAGCTCCTGGTGGAGACCATGCGGGCCAACGGCACCCTGATTCACGAAGATCCGAACTACGTTCACAGCTACCCGCATTGCTGGCGCCACCACTCGCCGGTGGTGTTTCGCACCACCCCGCAGTGGTTCATCAGCATGGACCGCAAGGGCCTGCGGGCGAATGCGCTGCGCGACATTCATGCCGTGAAGTGGACGCCGGCCTGGGGTGAGCAACGCATCACCGGCATGGTCGCCGACCGGCCCGACTGGTGTATCTCGCGCCAGCGCACCTGGGGCGTGCCGCTGACGCTGTTCGTGCACAAGACGACGGGTGAACTGCATCCGCGCACCGCCGAGCTGATCGAGGCGGTGGCCGAGCGCGTCGCGCGCGCTGGAATCGAGGCCTGGTTCTCGCTCGAACCGGCAGAGCTGCTGGGAAGCGATGCGGCCGACTACGAGAAGCTCAAGGACGTGATGGATGTCTGGGCGGACTCGGGCATCTCCTTCGACTTCATGGCGGCGACGCGCCCGGAGTTCGCGATGCCCGTGGACCTGTATATCGAGGGTTCAGATCAGCATCGCGGCTGGTTCCAGAGTTCGCTGCTGATGTCCGAGGCCCTGTATGAGCGCGCACCGTATCGCGGCGTCGTCACTCACGGGTTCACGGTGGATGAGAAGGGCCGCAAGATGTCCAAGTCCTTGGGCAACGTGATACCGCCACAGAAGGTGGTCGGGTCGCTGGGGGCGGATGTGCTGCGGCTGTGGGTGGCTGCCACCGACTATGCCAACGAGATGAGCGTGTCGGACGCCCTGCTCAACCGCACTGCCGATGCCTATCGCCGCCTGCGCAACACCGCGCGCTTCCTGCTCGGCAACCTGCATGGCTTTGATCCGGCCCGCGATCTGGTGCATCCGGCCGAGATGGTGGCGCTGGATCGCTGGGCCGTGAGCCGCACGGCGCAGCTGCAGGCGGAAATCATCGAGGCCTATCGCGAATACGCCTTCCATTTGGTCTATCACAAGCTCCACAACTTCTGCATCGTGGACTTAAGCGCCCTATACCTGGACATAGTCCGCGATCGTCTCTACACCACCCCCGCGCGCAGTCATGCGCGGCGTTCGGCGCAGACCGCGCTCTATCACATCGCCCATGCCATGGTGCGTTGGTTTGCGCCGGTGCTGTCGTTCACGGCCGAGGAGATCTGGGGCCAACTGCCGGGCACGCCGGTTGAATCGGTGTTCCTGGCGCAGTGGCATGCGTTGCCGCAGGGGGCGGCGCATGACATCGACTGGAGCTCCTTGCTGCAGCTGAAGCGCGATGTATCGCGGGAGCTGGAGAAGCTGCGCGAAGCGCAGCAGATCGGCGCACCGCTGGACGCGGAAGTCGCGGTGTACTGCGTGCCGGCAGAGTTCGAGCGCTTCAATGCGCTGGGTGCGGAGCTGCGCTTTCTGCTCATCACCTCCGAAGCCTCGGTCCACAGGGCCTCCTCACCACCGCCGGGCGCAGTGGCCGCGGTCGAGACCGGACGCGAAGGCGTGTGGGTGCAGGTGCGGGCCTCGACGCAGCCCAAGTGCGTGCGTTGCTGGCACCATCGCCCCGATGTCGGGATCAACCCGGCCTACCCCGACGCCTGCGGCCGTTGCCTCAGCAATCTGCAAGGGCCCGGCGAAGTACGGAGGTATACATGAGGACCAGCACCCTGCGCAGCGGCTGGGTATGGCTGCCGCTGGTGGCGCTGGTGATCGCCCTGGATCAGCTTTCCAAGGCCTGGATCGTGAGCCACGTCCCCTATGGCGGCATCCGGACGCTGCTGCCGGTGCTGGATATCACCCTCAGGTACAATCGCGGTGCGGCCTGGAGCCTGCTCGACAGTGCCTCGGGCTGGCAGCGGTGGCTCTTTTCGGGCCTCGCGGTGGTGGTCGGCGTTGGGCTGGTGTTCTGGTTGCGCAAGCTCGATGGGCGTCGGCAGAAACTGCTGTGCCTGAGCCTGACGCTGATACTGGCCGGCGCGCTGGGCAATCTGATTGACCGGTTGCTGCAGGGACAGGTGGTCGATTTCATTCTGGCGCATTGGAATGATGCGCAGTTTCCGGCCTTCAACGTGGCGGACTCGGCCATCACGGTCGGCGCGGCGCTGATGTTGCTGGATGCCTTCACGGATCGCAGGAGTTCGAACTGATGGAAGTACTGCTCGCCAACCCCCGCGGCTTTTGCGCCGGCGTGGATCGCGCCATCGAGATTGTCGAGCGGGCGCTGTCGATGTTCGGCGCACCGGTCTATGTGCGTCATGAAGTGGTTCACAACAAGCATGTGGTGGATCGCCTGCGCAACCTCGGTGCGGTGTTCATCGAGGAGCTGGAGGAGGTGCCCGTGGGCGCCACCCTGATTTTCTCGGCGCACGGAGTCTCCACGGCCATCGAGGCCGGCGCCAAGGATCGCAAGCTCACGGTATTTGATGCGACCTGCCCGCTGGTCACGAAGGTGCATATGGAAGTACAGCGCTACGCGCGCGATGGCTTCGATGTCATCCTGATCGGCCACCACGGCCATCCGGAGGTCGAGGGCACGCTGGGGCGCTTTGATACCGGTTTTGGCGGCCGCATCTGGCTGGTGCAGAACGTCAAGGATGCCGAACGACTGCAGGTGCGCGATCCCTCGAAGCTGGCCTTCGTCACCCAGACCACCTTGTCCGTGGATGACACGGCGGAAATCGTCGAGGCGCTACGCAAGCGCTTCCCGGGCCTGGCAACGCCACGCAAGGAAGATATCTGCTACGCCACCCAGAATCGTCAGGATGCGGTGAAGAAGCTGCTCGAGAATGCCGATGTGCTGGTCGTCGTGGGTTCGCGGGCGAGTTCCAATTCCAATCGTCTGCGCGAACTCGCCGACCGGGCGGGCATTCCCGGCTACCTGGTGGATGGCGCGGTTGACATGCACCGCGACTGGTTCGAGGGCAAGAATGTCGTCGGGGTCACCGCGGGAGCCTCGGCCCCGGAGGTCCTGGTGCAGGAGGTCATCAACCAACTGCGCGAGTGGGGAGCCAAAGTCCCGCAGGAGATCTCCGGACGCGAAGAACACGTGATCTTCGGCCTGCCGCGCGAACTGCGCCGTCCTGAAGTAGGTCCGGCATCCTAGGTTATACTCACCGGCATGCAGGACAACGGCTTACCTGACCCTCCCGGGCAGTGTGCCCGGCGCCTGGTCGGGTTCGGCATCCGGCCCACGGCACAGCGCGTGAGAATCGCCGCATTGTTGCTGGCATCCCCGCAGCACCTGTCCGCCGAGCAGATCCTGGCGAGCCTGCGCGCGGCCGGTGCCCGGGTCTCGAAGGCCACGGTCTATAACACCCTGAATCTCTTCGCCGCGCGCGGCCTCATCCGGCAGTTGTCGGTGGACGGTGCCCGCACCTGGTTCGATTCCAACGTGGCTCCGCACTACCATTTCCATGATGTGGATACCGGTGCGCTGATGGACCTGCCCGTTCCCGAGGTCGAATTCGCGCGCCTGCCGGCCTTACCGGCCGGCATGGAAATGGCGGGCATTGACCTGGTCATCAGGGTGCGAAAAATTTCCTGAAGGCGGAGCGTTTCTTAGTACAATCCGCGCCCGTCATTTAGTCCCCACGGCGCCGACTTAGCTCAGTTGGTAGAGCACATCATTCGTAATGATGGGGTCCACAGTTCGATTCTGTGAGTCGGCACCATCCAAAGTCCTGAATTTCCTGCGCTTTCTGCGCAAATCCAGACATCACGGTCGCTATCCCTGCTACGGCATTTGCACAGGCCGCCGACGCCCATGAGCGCGTGTCGGCCGGTGCCGTCCGGCATCTTATCGATTAGGAAGCATAGGCCGACAGAACGATAAAGGTTGACAATGTGCGGCTTAAAGTTGACAATAAGCCATTGCAAAGTTGACAAAGACGAAAGAGCCCATTGCGAATGATTCATCGAGTGCGCGCCAGAGGAGAGGACATTCGACGATTCATCGTTGAGAACGTAGAGAAGCATCCATCCGACATCAGCAAGGTTGCGGCAGAGCACTTTGCAGTGACACGGCAAGCAGTTAGCAAGCACCTGCAGAGACTTACCGGTGAAGGCCATCTCACGGAGACTGGCAATACGCGGAGTCGTGTGTACAAGCTTGCGCCTCTTTCTGCGTGGACGCGCCACTACGACATAGTTCCGGATCTGGCCGAAGACGTCGTCTGGACGAACGATATCCGCCAGGCGCTGGGGCAACTCCCGGACAACGCAATGAATATCTGGCATCACGGGTTTACCGAGATGTTTAACAACGCAGTAGATCACTCGGAAGGGAAGTCGATCTATGTGAAGATTAGCAAGACTGCTGCTGCCACCGAGATGTTGATTAGGGATGACGGAGTAGGAATTTTTCGCAAGATCCAGAAAGCCCTTGGGCTGCTCGACGAGCGCCATGCGATTTTGGAGCTCGCAAAAGGTAAGCTCACGACCGATCCGAAACGGCATTCCGGTGAGGGCATTTTCTTCACATCAAGAATGTTTGACGAATTTGAGATTCTGTCCGGCGGTGCTTTCTTTACTCATCGGCATGGCGGCGATAGCGATTGGTTGCTTGAAAGGAAGAAGAGCTCGGAGGGCACCATGGTATTCATGAAACTGAATAACCATACCTCGCGAACAACGAAAAAAATCTTTGATGCCTATGTATCTGGCGAGGACTTTGATTTCAGCAAGACTGTAGTTCCGGTAGATCTGGCGCGATACGGAAACGACAAGCTAATTTCCAGATCGCAGGCGAAACGTGTCTTAGCCAGAGTGGAACTCTTTAAGACAGTTGTTTTCGATTTCGAGGGAGTTGATTCGATCGGACAGGCGTTTTCGGACGAAATATTCCGTGTTTTTGCGCAGGAGCATCCTGAGATCCAATTGCTGGCCATACACACGAAGTCAGAAGTGCGTCGAATGATTGATCGCGCACGATCATCATCCGGCACGGAAGGTCCCACGAATGCGGACAAGAAAAGGTAACTCGTGAAAGCGGCGGTCCCAGCAGGTGCCCGAGATGCCGCTGTGGCTTCGAGGGCCTAGTTGATGGTTCGGATCTTTCTCGCACCCCTCAATCCGCGCATGTCCGCCGCACCGTTCGACACGCGGTGCGGAACGCGGAAATCTCTGTGCCCCTTTTGTACTCCGGTAGCGCCTGCCGCAGTCTGTTTTCAGCCGGTCTTAAAGACGCAACTACTTGATATGAAACGGATCGGTAGGGTTCGTAATGATGGGGTCCACAG
>DASZCK010000153.1:0-9852 GCA_035943195.1 Steroidobacteraceae bacterium | reverse complement strand
ACCCACAGCGGCGCCAGCGGCAACAGCGCTGCTTCGATCTTGGCGCGTACCACCTGCGCGCGCGCCGGTGGCGCGGCCGTCAGTAGCTCCGGTGCATCCTCGGCCGCGACGGTAATCCATGCCAACGCCGTAGCCAGGGTGCCGCACATGAAGATGAGCACCAGCCAGAACCACGGTACGGCGCCGGTCCGAGAGGCTGTCTGGCGCCATAGCAGGAAGCACATGGGTATGAGATAGATGCTCTGTTGCAGCAGTTGCATGACCAGCAGCGGGTCACGACGAATCAGCCGCAACTCCTTCACTATCAGCACTGTGCGCAAGGAACCGCGGAAGCGTAATGGACGTGACGAGGTGGGCCTGGCGCGGCTGCTGCCCAGGCTGCCGATCGCAGCGGCTGCGTGCATGAAGCGACCACTGAGCACCTGTACCGTGAGCAGCAGCAATGCGGCACCGATCAGCGCCAGCAGCAAGGTTGGCCCATAACCTGCGAGTACCATCCGGCCGGGCGTCAGGATTGCGCCGAAGTGGCCGGCATTGGCGCTCAGCAAGGCCCCGAATCCGTTGGCATTGGTCGGTCCGTGCATCGGGCCGCGGCGCAGCAGATTCGGCAGCTGACTGAGCAGAAAGATTGCCATGCCGATCAATGCTGCCAGCACCTGCCCGACAAGACGCGTCGTGCGGGGTCCCAGCAGACGAAACAAGGTCAGCGCCAGCACGATGCCCAGGCTCGTGGCGAGCATCCCGAGCGCGGGCAGCAGCAGGTACAGCTTCGACCAGGCGGCCATTCCAAACAGCACGAACATGTTGGCGAACGGCCAGGCCAGCATGCCCACTTCCAGCGTGACGGTCAGTGCGACCGTGAACACGCGCACACCGATGATGGACTTCGGTGCCATGGGCGATGACAGCAGCAGGTCGAGATCGGCGCGGGTATAGAGGACCTGCACGACCCCATTCAGGCTGCGGGACAACATGAAGAGAAAGCAGAATGCGAGCCCGAACGTAATCAGCAGCGCCGGCACGGCATCCGGCGGACCGGATTGGGCGTGAGTCGTGGCGACGCGCACCGCGAAGGCTGCCGCCGCGGCCACCAGGTGCAGCAGAATCTCCACGATGACCAGGAAGATCACGCTCGTGCTCTTCAGGACCCCCGAACGCAGATACAGCCGCAGTTCATGGCGCATCAACCACGGCATCGAACCAGGCGTCAGGGTCACGATGCGAGGTTCTGGTGGGACACCAGGCCCAGGAACAGGTCTTCCAGCGTGGCATTGGCGCGACCGGCCCGGGTACGCAGTTCCTCAAGGGTGCCCTCGGCGACGATGCGGCCTTGTTGAATGATGCCGATGCGGTCCACCAGCCGTTCAGCGACTTCCATGATGTGGGTCGTGAGTATGATGGTGCAGCCGGCGCGTGCCCGCTCCAGCAACAGATCCTTCACTTCCCGGGCGATGGTCGCATCGAGACCGGTGAGCGGTTCGTCCAGTATCAGCAGCCGCGGTTCATGCAACAGTGCACCGGCCAGTGCGGCCTTTTGTTTCATGCCGCGCGAGAAGCCCTCGCAGCGCTCATCGCGGTGTTGCCACAGATCCAGGCGGCGCAGCAGTTCTTCGGCATTCTTTTCGGCGCGGCGCACCTCCATGCCCCAAAGGCCGGCGATGAACTCCAGGTACTCGGCCGCCGTCAGCTTGTCGTACAGCAGTGGTTCATCCGGGAGCCAGGCGATGAGCTGCTTGGCCCGCCGCGGTTGTGCTATGGCGTCGATGCCGAAGACCTCAATCGTGCCCTGATCCGGCAGTATCAGACCGCTGATCATGCGCAGCGTCGTGGTCTTGCCGGCGCCATTGGGGCCCAGCAGGGCGTAGAACTCGCCAGGCGCGATCGTGAGATCGATGCCATCGACGGCTGGCCTGGTGAATGTCTTGACCAGGTGGCGAATGCGAAGCGCAGCCGAATTGGTTTCCATGGTCAGGCCATCTTTATACCGTTCCACAGCCCTTAAGGAAATCAGCGCGTTGAGACCTACCGGCCGCCGATCCCTGCTGGGCCGCAGCAGATCTGTCACTATGCAGGCCCACATCCACCATTGCGACCTCCATAGCCAAGTGCTTCTGAAGGCCAATTATCGCGCACGAGCGGGACTGCTGGTCATGGTCGCACTGGCGGTGCCCGCCGCCTTGGCGGCCCAGACTACCCCTGCCGCGCGAACCTCCGGGATTGATGTGCAGTACATCGACCACAACGTGCGACCACAGGATGATTTCTACCGGTACGTCAACGGCCTGTGGCTGAACGCGCACCCGATCCCGGCGGATGCGGTGCGGATTAGCGCCGCTTCCGTCGTGAACGATGCGACACAAGTGCAGCTGAGGAGCATCGTCGAAGACGTCACGCGTCGGGGTTCCACCTCGTCAGATCCCGATGAGCGACGAATTGCGCTTCTCTACGGCAGCTTCATGGATGAGCGCACGGTTGAACGCGCGGGTATCACGCCCCTCAAAGCTCAGTTGACCGGCATTGATTCGGTCTCGAGCCTGGCGCAATTGGCCCAGAAAATGGGTGAGCTGGGTTGTATCGGGGTCGTGGTACCCATCGGTGACTCAGTCCTCAATGACCGAACGCACCCGGACGCCTATGCGTTGTCGGTCTATCAGTGGGGCCTTGGCCTGCCCGGACCGAACTATTATCTGAGCGATGCGGCGGCCCTGAAGGAAGTGCGCGCTGCATACCGGGTGCATGCCGCCAATATGCTGAAACTGTTGGGTGACAAGTCCGCGTCAACCGAGGCTCAGAGCATTCTGGATCTCGAGACAAGGCTGGCCAGAATCCAGGTGACTGCGCCAAACGGCGGAGCTCCGCGTCTTGCAGACCACATATTCACCTTGGCGCGGCTGCAGAGTTTTGCGCCTGGAATGGACTGGCGGCACTATTTGATCGGAGCCAGGACTTACGGTCGAGCGTCCACGTTGCACGTCGGCGAGCCTGCCTTTTTCAAATCCCTGGGTGAGCTCATCAGCGCCGTGCCACTTGCAACGTGGAAGGCGTATTTACGCCTTCACCTTGTTAGCGCCTACAGCCCCTTCCTCAACAAGGCGTTCGCGGACGAGGACTTTGCCATCCAGGAGAAGGCATTGCGCGGTGTGCAGGAAATGCCGCCCCGCTGGTCACGCGGCCTGGATTTGGTGAATGACTCCATGGGCGAGGGACTGGGGCGACTGTACGTGGCCCGCTACATCTCTGCCGATGCCAAGCAACGGGTCACGGCGATGGTCCAGACCTTCGTGGAAGCTTTCCGCTTGGAGATAGATGACCTGGCTTGGATGCGGCCGGAAACGAAACTCAAGGCAAAGGAAAAGCTGGCCACCTTCCGAGCCAAGATTGGCTACCCGGACCATTGGCGCAATTACGCTGGATTGCGCATGCGTGCGGGTGATCTCGTGGGAAATGTGCTTCGCGCCCGACTTTGGGAATACCAGCGAAACGTGGACAAGCTCGGGAAGCGTGTGGACCGCGAAGAGTGGTTCCTCACGCCCCAGACCGCGGATGCGTACCAGTGGCTTCCGCAAAACGAAATCGTAATCGGCGCAGCCCTATTGCAACCCCCGTTCTTCGACCCGCATGCGGACGATGCGGTCAATTTCGGTGCCATCGGTGGCACCATCGGCCACGAAATGAGCCACGGCTTCGACAACATCGGCAGTCAATACGATGCCAACGGCGTGCTGCTTGGCAAACCCGGATGGTTCACCGCCGAGGACCAGCAGCGGTTTGATGATCTCGCGCGCGCACTGGTCGCGCAGTATTCCGTCTTCGAGGGAGTGCCCGGCTATCACGTGAACGGTGAGCGGACGTTGAGCGAAAACATGGCTGACGTGGCTGGCGCTGCCATCGCCTATCGCGCCTATCACCTCTCCCTGGGAGGGCGGCCCGCGCCGGTGATGGACGGATTGACCGGCGACCAACGCTTTTTCATGGCCTGGGCCCAGCGGCGGCGCGGTAATTATCGGGACAAGGAGCTCATTCGAATACTTGAAAGCGACGAACACTCCCCGCCAGCGCTACGGGCCGAAGTTCCACTGATGAACCTCGATGCCTTTGTCACCGCCTTCGGCATCCACGCGGGCGACCCCATGTATCTCGCCCCCGGGAAGCGCGTCCACATCTGGTGAGCTCAGGAGGCCGTCGCGTAATCGATCCTGCCAAGTGCCTGCCGCAGGACCGGCGCGGCGAAATCGAGAAAACGGCGCATCTTGAGCGGCATCTGCCCCTGTGAGGCGTGAACGAGATGGACCGGCACGGGGTCGGGTTCATACGCTTCAAGGACGATCTGCAGCGCGCCACTCGCGACGGCCCCCGCCACCTGATAGTGCAGCAGACGCGTGACACCGACGCTGCGGATCGCGGCTTGGGCGGCCGCGTCCGCCGTGGTCACCGACAGACGCGGCAGCACGAGCACTTCGTACGTGGCGCCTGATCGCGCATCCCGGAAGTGCCAGCTTGGAGACGGCAAGGGTGAATCCACCGCCACGCACGGAAACCGCACCAGATCGTCCGGGTTGCGTGGCATGCCGTGGCCGGCCAGCAGCGCGGGACTTGCGCAAGTCACCGTTCGCATCGCGCCGATCTGTGTGGCGACCATCGAACTGTCCGGCAGTCTGCCGATTCGGACGGCCATATCCACGTGATCACCGACCAGATCGACATTACGGTCCGCCAGGATCAGGCGGACATTGATGTCGGAGAATTTCTCCAGGAAATCCGCTACCACCGGCAACACGTACAGACGGCCGAACATGATGGGGGCGGTCATCACGAGCTCGCCCTTGGGCACGGTGAACTCACCAGCCGCCTCACGCTCGGCATCCTCGACCTGTTCGAGGATGCGGCGCGAGGCCGCCATGTAGGCAAGACCAGCCTCCGTCAATGTGAGCTTACGGGTGGTGCGGATCAGTAGCCGTGTGCCGAGCAGTGTCTCGAGGGACGAGATCTTGCGGCTGAGCGTGGCCAGGGGAACGTGCAAGGCCCGTCCCGCCGCAGACAGGCTTCCTTTCTCCACCACGGTCACCAGCATCGACATGGCTTCGAGGCGGTCCACTCATTCTTCCATTTTTCGGGAGGAATATTCCTGATTCTAGATGATTCTCTTTAGTTCTGGAAAGGAAGATGCTTCCCCTCATGTCTTATGGCTTTCTTGATATTGCAGTGACGCCCAGCGTCCGCGCCGCGCAGGCAGCAATGGGTAGCGAGCATCTGTGGTCCGATTTCAAAGGGCATCGGGCTTTCGACCGCTTCACGGAAAATGAGACTGCCTTCATCGCCGGCCGCGACAGCTTCTACATGGCCACCGTTTCCGAGACCGGCTGGCCCTACATCCAGCATCGGGGCGGCCCACGCGGGTTTCTGAAGGTGGTCGACGAGCGCACGCTCGCCTTCGCCGACTATCGCGGCAACCGCCAATACATCAGCGTCGGAAACGCGGCTGCGGATGATCGCGTCTGCCTGTTTCTGATGGACTATGCGCACCGCGCCCGGCTGAAGATGTACGGACGCGTTGAAGTGCTCGCCCTGGATGCCGACCCGGCACTGAGGACACTGGTTACCGAGCCTGGATACAAGGCCAAACTCGAGCGCATCTTCCGACTGCGCCTCGAGTCCTTCGATTGGAACTGCCCGCAGCACATCACGCCCCGCTTCACCGAGCAGGAGATCGCCACTGCCGTTCAGCCGCTGCGGGAGCGCCTGACCGCCCTGGAGTCCGAAAACGCCGCGCTGCGCGCACGGCTTGCCACCTACGCCAAACCCGCGACGCGCTGAGGGAAGTCTAGGGCACTGGCGTTGCACCGCTGCGGTAGTAGTTGCCGACATTCAGTCTGAGCAGGCCGCCGTCATCATCGGGGTAGGAGGAGACCTCGGTGTTGCCGTTGATGGGCGCGGGGTTGGTGATACCGTCGCCAGACGCGTCGTAGTTCTCAGTCGGGCCGCTGCTACCCGCACCGAACAACAGGCCAATGACGCCGGCCTTCGCCAGTGCGCTCATGGCCTGATTCGTCGGATAGTCCTGCAGCCAGTATTCCTCGCGGTTGTCCTGGTAGTGCCAATTCGTATTGTTCTCGGTATCCATCAGCGTATTGCCGATCGGAATCTGCCAGATCACCAGGCGCTTGCCGGCTGCCGCCGTGAAGGCCCCCGCCCAGGTGTTGAAGCGATTGAAGTTGGGGAATTTCTGGTTGGTCTTGTCCCACCAATGCGTCCCGCCATCGCCCTCGACCACCTGGTAGTAGCCGGCGTCCCGGTCGGATACGTCGGTGAAGAACAGATCCCAGTTGCCCAGGCCCGTCATGAAGGCCGCATCCTGCCTCGCCATCGAGGCGACATCGAGCGACGCGGAGGTGCTGAGATTCCAGTTCCAGTTGCTGACATGCGCCGCCATGATGACGTTGGGAGCGTACAGGTCGCGCAGATGCAGCAGCGCCTGACCAAACCCGGCCACGGTGTTCGGGAAGCCCGCCACATCCGCATTGTTGCTGGATGCCACGGCGGCCGCCAGCAGGGCCGGATTGCCGTTCAGCTGTTCGAGGTACCCGAACATGTCCGGCTCGACGTGCACCACCGCCGTGCCACCGTACTGCTTCAGCTGCTTGAGCAGTGTCGTGAAATCGCTGAAGTAGTTGGCCATGGTCGACGCATTGGCGAGCGCCGCGCTCTCGGCTGCCGAGCCTTCGGCGCCGATGGTAGGCACCAGCTGGTAGTACGTGAGCTCCGGAATGCAGCCGGCTGAATGCGCAGAAACTGCGTAGTTGTACGCGAAGTTGCTACCCCAGGTGGTGACCCAGGACTTGCCCGGCGTCACGCCCGACGAAATGTACTGGTAGCACATGGCCCAGGGAACCCCGGAGGCCGGTACCCAGCTCTGCAGCTGTACCGGATTTGCTGCCAGGCCCACGAACACCGTGCTCGGCAGCCCGGTGGGTGGCGTTGAACCGCCCGACGTGGCGGCCACGCTGGCGCTGCACATCGCCGTGGTGCCGCCATTGGAGCCGGCACAGCTCCAATTCCACGGGCCGCTGCCGGACACCGCGGACGCCGCACCGGTCTTGCACAGATTGGTGGTCGGGATGGAGGAGAGCGACGCGCCGTTCGAAGTTCCGCACGCGCCGTTGGTGGCAGCGCCCTTCAGCGAGAAGGAGGCCGCCGCGCTGTTCCAGTACACGTCGCTTGCCCAATTGGCGGTGAATACGCCCACCATGAGGCGGTAAGTTCCCACCGCCATGCCGGCGGGGGTGCCGTAGCTCCACGAGTAAGTCCGGGTCTGACCCTTCGTGAAGTTCTGACCCTGGTAGAAATTTTGCGCAACCTTGGCCCCGGCGGCGTTGTAGATCTCCAGATCCACTACCGCATTGCTCGCGGCGCTGCTGGAATGCACCGGCACCACCAGTGTGACGCTGCCGCCGGCCGTAACCGTCGCAGGACGCGCGGTCGCCGCAGTAACGCTGTATCCGGCCTGCGCCGCAACCGAAAACAGCGCGCACAGCGCCGCCATCGGTACCACGATTGGGAACGAGAGGTGACTGCGCATGAATCTTTATCCGCCGTAAATAATGGCAGTTAACGCCTCATAGTCGCGAGCGACAAACTGTCTGCCAATTGAGACTGTCTGCGCTCTGCGACGTCACACGCTGTGCCGTATAGTCGTCACAGGCGCGCCGGGTACGCGACACTATTCAGAATGTGTAGGTCGCGCCCAAGGTGAAGAATCGGCCTACCGCACCAATCTGATTCTGCGGCGCATCGTAGGCGAGCTCGCCGCCACCGCCAATTGTTTCCAGATCGAGCGGCGGCTCTTGGTTGAATAAATTTAGAATGGAAGCGTGCAGATTCAGGCGCTTGCTAAGCGCATAGCGCGCGTAAAGATTCACATCGGTGAAACCGCGAACGGTGCAGAGACCTTGATTTGGAACCGTCGAGGCGGAAAACCGCACTCCGTATGCCGATGAGAAGGAGTCATTGAGTGTTTCCAGGCAGGTGTCAAATCCGGAGGTGGGATCAGTGATACTGAAGGGTCCGGTGTAGTTGATGGTCGTGGTCACATCCAAGGGACCGCGGTCCCAGCCCAGCGACAGTACCGCACGCTCTTTCGGGTTCCCGGAATTTCCGGAGATGCCGGGACCGTGGGTGCCTGCAAGCTGATAGGTTGTTCCAGCGATACTTTCGGTGTACGAGAACTCGTGTGTATAACTTAGGCCAGCGGTGAGCCGTCCGAAGCGGCCCAGATCCAGATAGCCGCGCATATCGACATCAATCCCGCTGACATGCGTCGCTTGCGCATTGACGTACGGATAGTCGGCGTATAACAGCGGACCGACTGAGGGCGTCTGGATTACGATCCCTCCTGCGGCATTGACATAGGGCATGCTGGTCGGCGCGCCGCGCACGAAGCTCACGGGTTCAATGGCGGTGATGATGTCGTTCGCGAGTTTGATGTTGTAGTAGTCGAGCGAAACGTTGAAGGCCTTGAACGGCTCGAAAATGGCGCCCAGGGTAAATTGGGTCGACTCCACCGCCTTCAGCTTCGGGTTCGAAGGCTCGTAGCTGAGGAGAAAGCTATTGCACTGTAAGGGGTAGTTCCCGGGTGAGAGCAAGCCATTCGGGCCGTTCGGATTGGGACACAACACCGGATCGCTGAAGTAACCATACGGGAAAAAGGTTGCAGACTTGCCGCTCTCGGCCACGGTGGGCGCACGGAAGCCTTTTCCCCACGTTCCGCGCAGCGCCAATTCTGCAGTCGGCTGGTATTTCAGTCCGAATTTCGGCGTTGCCGAGGAACCATAGGTATCGTAATGATCGTAGCGGCCCGCGGCATTGAACTCCAAGGTCTTGAGAATGTGGCCGTCCAGCTCCGCAAATACCGCCAAATCCTCCTGCGACCCGACCACAAAATGTGGTCCTGCAAGCTCAGTCTGAATGCCTTCGGCAGAGGTCCCAGCTGCCTTTTGATTCTGATTGTTATCGAAATACTGCACTCCGACGGCAAGCGATGCAGGCCCCGCTGGCAATTGCAACAGCGGTCGTGAGGCGTGCAGATCTATATATCTCAGCGAATTGGTTGGGGTTTCCTCCATAGGCGGGGCGAACAGCGCGGCGCCGCCGGAACTGGGCATCAGACCCACCTGGTAGCCGTTATCCAAGGCGTTCTGCAGCTGCGTATATTCGAGATTGCCGTAATAGGTCTCGAGCATGTGCGCATACATGATGCCCACTGCCGCATCCACGCTCCACCCTGCTACGGGTCCGGTGACCTCGGCAAGCAACCGATAGGTATCGGCCGTCGTGTCAATGATCGGTTGTCCAAGTTCGTGAAAGTTGTAGATCAAAGGAGCTGCGACTCCGAATGGATTACCGGGGTAGTTGGCCGGAACTGTGAGAAGAGCGGGCGGATTGGGCACGATTTGCGGAACCGGGTTCGCGGGCGAATAGGCCATCGCAAAAAAAGCGGGGACATCGAAATCGAAGGGCGGATAGTTGTTTTCGACCTGCTGCGCCCGACTGGAAAAAAACGAGGCTTGCACCGAGGCCTCCCAGCCTGCGGTCAGCGTCTTGGTTAGCTTCCCAAGCACATTGATCTGCTCCGTGGGGGGCTGGATCTGCATCTCGGCAAGGGTATACGTGCACTGATTGGCCGCCTCCGCGGTGGCATTGCAGCCCGGCAAATACGCAAAGGGAGCACTGGAAGCTGTGAATGGGTTCAGCAGATACCCGGTTATGCTCGATGGAAATGGCGTATACGGATTGTTGGCTGCGCCAGGCGTCGTGTTGATTCCGCCGGGGTAACCTGACCAGTCGAGATTTGTGAAC
>DASZCK010000152.1:0-3377 GCA_035943195.1 Steroidobacteraceae bacterium | reverse complement strand
GTGTAGAACACCGCGAACGGGAACCCCTGCAGCAGGCCCATTTCGGCATCGGTGATCTTGAGATCCAGCTTCAACACTTCCTGCGACGCCGCCAGGCCCTGGCGGTCGGCGAGATTCAGGGCGGTGATCAGCACCAGCATGAACAGCAGCCAGGCCCGGTAGCCGCGGGAAAAGAGCGGCGGGGCGGACGCATCCGGTGCGGCTTCTGGCATGAGGAATCCTCGAACGGCCTAAGTGTGCGGTACGTCACATTTCCGGGCGCGCCAGTGTAATCCCAACTGTGCGTCGGTGCGCGGTACGCGCCGGGTGATCCCGCTACTGTGGCTGAATCGGGAGGGACAATGCCGGCTACCACCATCACGCAGAACATCAATGACGTTGCCGCGGCAACCCCGGAAGGCGGCTCGGTGGCCCTGGTGGCCCGTCAGCCGATCTACGGCAAGGCCATGACGGTCGAGGCCTATGAACTGCAGTACGCCGACTCCGGGTACGAGCATGCCGTGCAGGCCGGCCCGCGCGAGGCGGCCCTGCGGATACTCGCCGATGCGGCGCTGGATATCGGACTGGATCGCCTGGCCGGTGGCCTGCCCATTTACATGCACTATCCGCGTGAGCTGCTGATGGCGGATGATCCGCTGTCGCTGCACCCGGAGCGCGTGATCATCGAAATTCCGGGGGGACTCGCGGCCGAAGAGCGGGTATTGCGCGGCATCCGCACGCTGCGGCAACGCGGTCACCATATTGCGCTGGATGACTTCGCTCCCCACGTCAGCTACCCGGCGGTGCTGGACCTGGTCGATATCGTCAAGGTGCCCCTGCCTTCGTTCGAGCCGGCGCAGCTGGCACGGCTGGCGCCCGAACTCATCCACCGCGGCTTGAAGCTCATCGCCAAGAACGTCGGCACCATCGAACAGTTTGAACACGCCAGCCAGCTCGGATTCGATGGCTTCCAGGGCGACTTCCTCACCCGTCCGCAGCAGTTTCATTCACCACGTGCGCCGCGCAATGGCTTCGCCACGCTGAAATTGGTCGCCACCGTGCAGAACCCAGACTGCACCATGCGCGAGGTCGAGCAGCTGATCTCCCAGGACCTGTCGATGTCCTACCGGGTCCTGCGCTGCATCAACTCGAGCTTCTACAACCTGTCGCAGAAGGTGGACTCGATGCGCCAGGCGCTGGTGCTGCTGGGCATGGATAACCTGCGGCAGCTGTGCTGCCTGGCGGCGCTGCAGCAGCTGGAGAACCGTCCGCCGAGCCTGTTCGTCACCGCGATGGCGCGCGCCCACATGTGCGAGCAGCTGGCGCGGCTGGCCGGCCAGTCGCCCACCGCGCCGTACTTCATTACCGGGTTGTTCTCGATGCTGGATGTGCTGATGGGCATGCCCATGGCCAAGATCGTCGATGAATTGCCGCTGGCGCCGGCCGTCGAAAATGCGTTGGTGGCCGGCGAAGGCGATGCCGGATTGGCCCTGGCCTGCGCCAAGGCCTACGAGTCCGCCACCTGGATTCACGCGCGCTATCGGGACATTGCCCCGCACCTCATCCGCGCCGCCTACCTGGATGCGGTGTATGGCGCGGAGCAGGCGCTGCTGCAGATGCAGTCGCCGGGCGCCGTCTCCACCGCGCCGCCCGTGCGACCCGGGCGACGCTGACGCGGGCTCAGTACGGGTCGATCTTGCCGGTCGAGAAGTTGACGATCTTGCCGTCCGTCGCGGGCGACAGGGCATCGATGGACTTGATCAGTTTGGCCACTTCCGGCTCGACCGCATCCGCTCCCTGCATCGCCTGCTTGTCATCCTTGGTCGCGATGAACACCGGTTGGAACAGTCCCACCAGCACTCCCTTGGGTTTCAGGGCCACCGTCAACAGCGTCATGTACTTGTTCAGCGCCGCTTTGCTGGCGCCGTAATTCATGCCCATGGCGCCGGCCATCGGCGCGCCGAAGGATCCGGCCATCGAGGTGACGGTGGCGATGCGCTTGCCCTTGGAGGCAAGGACATTGGGTGCGAACGCCTGCACCACCCGCATCGGACCCAAGGTGTTGACGTCGAAATCATGGCGGGCGGCGTCAAAGTCGATCTGATCATAGGGCTTCATCACCTGGGCCATGTCGGCGGCGAAGGTCGGCTCCACGGCGGCGGCATTGTTCAGCAGCACGTCGATGGGCTGATTGCGGTATTTCGCGGCAAGCTTGCGGATCATCGCCGAGTCGGTCACGTCGAGCTGCTCGATGACCAGGTTCGGGTGGGTGGCGCGAATGGCCTCCAGGGCCTTCAATCCCGGATCACCCGCCGGCCGACGGGCAGTGGCGATGACATTCCAGCCCCGCTCGGCGTATTGGCGGGCAAGCTCCAGCCCCAGACCATGATTGGACCCCGTGATGAGTACGGTGGATGCATCTTTCTTGAAGGCCGCCAGGGCGGTCGCCGAGAGCAGCAGGCACAGCAGGCCCGGGAGCAGCGCGGATCCGGATCGCTTCAGGTTCGACATGTGTATTGCTTCCGTCAAATTGTCGCGCAAAGATAGCATTTTGTGCTAGGTTTGCAGGGCATGAACGACAGTCGCGCCACCACTGGTTCCTTCCCCGACGCTCCGGCGTCCGGGCTGCTTGCGCTGCTGCTCCTGCGCCGCTAGGCGCAACCACACTCGCGCTATCCGTCGGCGCTATCAAGACGGCAACCCATGCACCCCCCCGGAATCAGCCACCGGTGATATCCCATGCTGAAGACTCCGTCGCAAAAATATAGTCCCTTCCCGCCCATCGGTCTGACCGACCGGACCTGGCCCAATCGCGTCATCACGCGCGCACCCACCTGGTGCAGCGTCGACCTGCGTGACGGCAATCAGGCCCTCATCGAGCCGATGAACCCGGCGCGCAAGCACCGCATGTTCGAGCAGCTGGTGAGAATAGGTTTCAAGGAAATCGAGGTCGGATTTCCGGCCGCTTCGCAGGCTGATTTCGAGTTCGTCCGTGAACTCATCGACCGCGACCTGATCCCCGAGGATGTGACCATCCAGGTGCTCACGCAGGCGCGCCCGGAGATCATCGCGCGCACCTACGCGGCGCTGGATGGCGCCCGGCGCGTGATCGTGCACGTCTACAACTCCACTTCGACCACGCAGCGACGCGTGGTCTTCAAGCTGGACCGCGCGGGCATCCGCGATATTGCGGTGCGCGGTGCCGAGTGTGTGCGCCGCGAAGCCGAGCGGCGTCCGGGAACCGAGTGGATCTTCCAGTACAGCCCCGAAAGCTTCACGGGCACCGAACTCGACTACGCGGTGGAGGTTTGCGATGCCGTGACACAGGTGTGGGAACCGACGCCGGCGCGCCAGGCCATCCTGAACCTGCCGGCCACCGTGGAAATGGCGACACCGAA
>DASZCK010000151.1:0-11006 GCA_035943195.1 Steroidobacteraceae bacterium | reverse complement strand
GCGTCACGTGCACGCCGAGAACGACATCGACGAATCGATCCAGGCCGCCCGGCGCGAGGCGACGGCCGCGTTCGGCGACGGCGAGCTCTATGTCGAGCGTCTCGTTTCGCATCCCCGCCACGTGGAGGTGCAGGTCTTCGCCGACGCACACGGTCAGGTCGTGCACCTGTTCGAGCGGGACTGTTCCCTGCAGCGGCGCCATCAGAAGGTGATCGAGGAGGCCCCGGCACCGGGGCTGTCCGCGGCGGTACGCGCGGGCCTGTGTGCCGCAGCCGTGCGGGCGGCTCGGGCGGTGGCCTACGTCGGAGCGGGCACCGTCGAGTTCATCGCCGACGCGAGCGACGGATTGCGTGCCGATCGCATCTGGTTCATGGAAATGAACACACGTCTGCAGGTCGAGCACCCGGTGACGGAGGCCATTACCGGCCAGGACCTCGTGGAGTGGCAGTTGCGGGTGGCCTGCGGCGAGCCGCTGCCATTGCGCCAGGAACAGCTGGCGATCAATGGCTGTGCCATGGAGGCACGACTGTACGCCGAGAACCCTGCCAACGGCTTCCTCCCCAGCGTGGGCCGGCTGGATCATCTGCGACTGCCCGATGCCGTGCGCGTTGACAGCGGAGTGGAGCAGGGTGACCGGGTCTCCCCGCACTACGACGCCATGCTGGCCAAGCTCATTGCGCACGGGAGCACCCGCCGGGCCGCGGCCGCGGCACTGTCCAGTGCCTGCGCCGCGGTGCAGGTATGGCCGGTCAGGACCAATGCGGCCTTCCTCGCATGCACCCTGGCGAACCCGGACTTTGTTGCCGGCGACATCGACACCGGCTTCATCGAACGTCATGCCGCCAGGATTGTGCCCAGCGTTGAGCCATCCGCCGCGGTACTGCAGGCGGCGGCGCAGGCCGTCGCGTCGGCCGAGGCAGGGGGACCCTGGCAGGCATTGAGCGGATTTCGGATGGCTGCGTCTCCTGAACGCCGGGTGCGCGTTGAAGTGGCGGAGCGTGGCCACCTGGTCGAGCTCGGGCCAGCAAATGGCCACGCAAGCGTTTGCAGGGTGAATGGCGAGCAGGTCCTGTTCCTGGATGGCGCGGCCTGGTCGATCGGTACCCTCCGCGGCGCACGGGATGCCCGGCACCACACCGGTGATGGCACCATCGTGTCGCCCATGCCCGGACGCATTGTCGCGCTCGATGTCGGCAAGGGTGCTCGCGTGCAGCGCGGGCAGCGGCTGCTGGTGCTCGAGGCCATGAAGCTGGAGCATAATCTCATGGCGCCATTCGACGGCGTCGTCGTCGAGTTGCGTACCGGGGAAGGTCAACAGGTTGTCGAAGGCGCGCTGTTGTTGCGCATCGAGACCCTTAGCTGAGGAGCAGGCCGTGGCCGGGCGTTACTTCGACCAGTGGAAAGTGGGCGATCGTGTGCTGCACGAAATCCACCGCACCGTCACGGAAACGGACAATCTGCTGTTTTCGACTCTCACGCATAACGCGCAACCCCTGCATATCGACGCGCAATACGCCGCACAATCGGAATTCGGGCGCATCCTGGTCAACGGCACCTTCACTTTTTCGCTCATGGTGGGGCTCACCGTCTCCGACACGACCCTGGGCACCCTGGTCGCCAATCTGGGCTATGACAAGGTGCGCATGCCAAAGCCCGTGTTCATCGGCGACACCCTGCGCGCGGAAACCGAAGTGCTCGAGCTGCGCGAGTCCAAGTCCCGGCCCAACGCCGGTATCGCGACCTTCGCGCACCAGCTGCGCAACCAGAAGGATGAGGTTGTGTGCGAGTGCCTGCGCATGGCGCTCTTGCAGAAGACACCCGCATGAGGCTGCGCTCGCTGCTGTTTGTGCCCGGCGACCGGCCCGAGCGCATGGACAAGGCACTGCGCAGTGGGGCTGATGCGCTGATCCTGGATCTCGAGGACTCCGTGGACCCGTCGCGAAAAGCGCAGGCGCGCAGCGCGGTGACGCAGTTCCTGCTGCGCACGGCAGCGACCCTGCCACGCTTCGTCAGGATCAATCCCCTCAGCAGCGCGTTCGCTGCGGCGGACCTCGAGGCGGTCATGGCGGCGCGGCCGGATGGGCTGGTACTGCCCAAGAGCAGCGGGGCCGAGTCGGTGCGGCAGCTGGACCGGCGGCTGGCCGCCTATGCGCGGACCTGCCGCCGATTCTGCCGCTGGCGACGGAAACCCCGCAGGCGCTGTTCGCGTTGGGCGAGTACGGTGCCGTGGCCGCGCGGCTGGTGGGGCTGGCCTGGGGCGTGGAGGATCTGTCGGCCGCCATCGGCGCCACCAGCGCGCGCGAGTCCGATGAGATTTACACCGAACCGTATCGGTGGGTGCGCTCGATGACTCTGTTCGCCGCGGCCGCGGCGAATGTGGCGCCGATTGATACGGTATTTCCGGCCTACCAGAATCTGTCGGGACTTGCGCAGTATGCGCGCCGCGGCATGCGTGACGGATTCGCCGGCATGCTCGCCATCCATCCGACCCAGATCGCGGTCATCAATGAGGCCTTTACGCCCTCTGCAGAATCGGTCGAGCGGGCGCGTGCCGTGGTCGCCTTGTTCGAGGCCAATCCGGGGGCGGGAGTACTCTCCTTCCATGGCGCCATGGTGGATGCGCCCCATCTGAAGCAGGCCATGCGGCTGCTGAGCCGCATCGAGGAATGAAGGTATGAGCCCAGTCTCGCCTCCGGAGGTGCTGATTGTCGCCAGTCGCCGCACGCCGATCGGTGCCTTTCAGGGCGCGTTCGCGTCTGTCTCGGCACCCGCCTTGGCCGCCGAGGCGATCCGCGCAACGCTGGCCGACGCCGGCATCGGCATCGACCAGATTGACGAGGTGCTGTTGGGATGCGTGCTCAGCGCCGGCATCGGTCAGGCTCCGGCGCGCCAGGCAGCGCTCACCGCCGGCGTTCCCATCCGGGTCCCGTGCACCACGATCAGCAAGGTCTGCGGCTCGGGGATGAAGGCGGTAATGATGGGCGCGGATGCCATCCGCGCAGGCTCCGCTGCCCTGGTGATGGCCGGCGGCATGGAGTCAATGACCAATGCGCCCTATCTGCTGGCCAAAGCCCGCTCCGGCTATCGGCTGGGGCATGGGGAACTGCTCGATCACATGTTCCTGGATGGCTTGCAGAACGCCTACGACGGCAAGCTGATGGGCGTGTTCGCCGAAGCGACGGTGCGTCGCTACGGGTTCACCCGCGCCGATCAGGACGCCTACGTGGCCGAGACGATTGCGCGTGCCCGAGCCGCCGGATCAGCGGGTGCCTTCACGGCGGAGCTTGCCCCGGTTTGCGTGAAATCGCGCAAGGGCGAACTCCTCATCAGCGAAGATGAGATTCCACCGACCTGTGATCCGGCGAAGCTTGCCGGCCTGAAGCCGGCTTTCGACAAGGATGGTACCGTCACCGCAGCCAGTTCCTCCTCCATAGCAGATGGTGCGGCGGCCTTGCTGCTGGCCGGTGCCGCAGAGGTGAAGCGCCTGAGCCTCGCACCGCTGGCCCGAATCGTGGCGGCTACAAGTTTTGCGCAGGAGCCGGAATGGTTTACGACGGCCCCGGTCGGGGCCATTCGACGGGTGCTGGAGCGGGCAGGGTGGCGACTGGACGAGGTGGACCTGTTCGAAATCAATGAAGCCTTTGCGGTGGTCACCATGGCCGCGATCCGCGACCTGGCCCTGGACCCGAAACGCGTGAATGTGAACGGCGGTGCCTGTGCACTGGGTCATCCGATCGGCGCCAGCGGGGCGCGCATCCTCACCACGCTGGTTCACGCGCTGCGTCGGCGCGGCTTGAGACGCGGCGTCGCCGCACTGTGCATTGGTGGCGGTGAGGCGACGGCAGTCGCGGTGGAACTAGCCTGAGGGGCGCTGTCGCGATTGACGGGTGTTGGTCCAGATCACCTGGGCGATGCCGACGCTGGCCAGAAGAGCGCCGTACACGGTCCAGTGGCGATCTCCCACCATGAATCCCTGGCGAAACGCCAGATTCAGGCCCTGCAGCATCCATACGACGCCGATGGCCACCATCAGCAGCCCGATCAGGCTGCTGACCCCGCGCATGGTGATATCAAAGGCTCGAGCCATGGCCGACCGTAGCACAGTTGCAATTCGCCGATAACGAGCTACCATTAGTAGCGCTACTTACGGTAGCATTAAAGATCGGCACCAATCTGAAGCAGGTGGTGGGCATGTCAGTGAAACGATTCGCCGTTTTCGGCCTGGTCGCTTTGGTGGGGTGCGCGGCACCGCCACCCCCGAAGTCTCCGCCCGAGTCGGCCGCGTCGGTGAGCATCAGCACCTCGGTGCGCGGGCGTAACGTCGACGACATTGCCCGTGACGTGCGCGAGTGGCACGACGTGGCACACAAGGACTGCCAGGCCACCCGCGTCGTGACGGCGCAGATCATCTCCCAACAGGGGCAATGGACGGTCGAACACTGGACGGTCGAGGCCTGCGGTGCGCAGCGCTTTACCTACCGCGTGATGATCCAGCGCACCGCCACCGGCATCGCTGATGCGGTGGGAAACGTCGATGGCTCAGGGGTGAAGGTTGCCCCGTAGTCCTATACGCCCTCGGCTTCGGACTGCGACGGGTCTTCGTCGTCGTGCCAGGTGTCGGCGGCGACATTGGCGAAGCCCCAGGCAGCCACCGCCATCGGGAGGAAAAAAAGTGCGGCTGCGAAGTACAGCATTAGCGCTTGGGGGCATCGGCGCGGTGTGAGCGGCCAATCTGTTCGGCCTTCTCCATTTCCGCAGCTTCTTCCTTGGACTTCGGCGCGGCACGCTTTGCCAGCTCCGGCACGTCGGCGTGCTTGAGGAACTCCCTTTCATCCTCATCGAAACGGCGGGTCGCTTCGTAGTCGCCTTCCCCCTGCACCGGCGCGGTTGCAGTGGATTTGGCGTTGTCGGACGGTTTGTCGTTGCCACTCATGGGGTCTGTCTCCAGCGCATCGGTGACTGCGGTGGCGGCAGCCTATTGCACGAGCCGCACAATGTGCAGCCGCACCATTCGCCGTGGTGCGTGGGACTAAGACTACCCGCAGTGATGTCGCGCACTGGCCCATCGGGGTCGCGGCAGCGCCTAGCATACGCTGAGGATCTTTTGATGACATATGGCGAAGGAGAGGAAATATGAATCGAGTACTGGTGACATTGGCGACCTGCATGGTCTGCAGTGTGGCCCTGGCGCAGGTAGGAACGACGGTTACCCAGGGTGCCAAGGCGACTTCCCAGAAGGCACAGCAAGTGGGCGATCAGGCCAAGGCGTCCGTGGAGTCCCAGCCTGACAAGTCCATCGACAAGACCAAAGCCCAGGTGCACAAGGCCAAGGCACATCATCATGCGAAGAAGGCCAAAGACGCTGCAGAGAACATAACCAAGTAGCGGGCATGACCGGTGGACCTCGTGCGGCCTATACTTGGCCGTCAACGAGGTCCATCGTGAGCAGCGACTCCGACCGGTTAAACACTGACAGCGCGATCTGGCTGGCGCGCCTGGAGCGCGGCTTGCAGGGGCAGGAAGGGGTCCAGCTGCGGCAGTGGCTGCAGGTACCCGCCCAGCGGGATACGATCGTGGAGGACGCCAAGCTCTACCACGGCCCCGACATCGTCGCGGTACTGGCGGAGATGGTGCCGGTCGGATTCGGGACGCCAGCTCCCAAGATCCCCAAGCGGATTTTCAGTCCGTTCAATGTCGCCGTCGCCGTCGGAATGCTTGCCCTGATGGTGGTTCCGCCGATGCTTGCCCATTTGAATGGCGCGCGCAGTCCGCCGGCGCGTCCCCAGGATCCCCCCCTGCCATGGGGTGAGCACGCCTATTCAACCAAGGATGGGCAAACCCGAACCTTCAAGCTGGAAGATGGCAGTACGCTCACTCTGAACAGCCACACCCGTGTCGGCGTGCAATTCGGCGTGGGCTCAAGGGTCGCCACGGTACAGTACGGCGAGGCGCTGTTCGATATCGACAGGCGGCGTGAACGCCCCTTTCAGATCGACGCAGCCGGGCGGCACTTCTACGCACCGCAATCGAGATTCGACGTGCGGGTGATCGATCCTGAGACGGTGGAGCTGACGGTGCTGGATGGCAACGTCACCATACTGGCGCTGCCCTGGCACTGGCCGGACACACCCGCCGAGGCACGACTCTTTGATCCGCAGGTTTTTGCGGATACTAAAGTGGGACCGATGCAGTCGGCCTTTCTCCAGGACCGCACCATGACCCGCCTGGCCATCACTGCCGACAACGCGCGCACTCGTCTGAGCTGGGAACCGGAACGGGTTTTCTATATCACCCAGTGACCGGGCCGGCCGTGGCAAAGTGACGTAACTCTTCGGGCACGAAGGCGAGGTCACTCGCTTCCTGGATCGCCAGTCGCATCTGCAGCTCGAGCACGTCCTGCGGTATCGCACTCTGATATCCCACCAGGCACAGGGCCAGCGCCGCCGCCGGGGCCACCCCCCCGGTACGCGAGACTCGATAGGCCTTGACGACCAGCGCTTCGGCGGCGCCGGGGGTCAACATGGCGGGCACCATGGGTTGCATCTCGCGCATTTCATCCGCGCTGACGACGAGGTCATAGCGCTTGGCCAGCGCGCCAATCAATCCCGCGCTTTGTTCGCGGGTGGCGGTGGGCAGGATCGGCACCTTCAGATCGATGCGCCCGGGGCGCTTCAGGTCCACCTCGATGAGGTCGGGTCGCGAGGAGCCCAGTACCCACACGACATTGCCGCGGTTGTCGGTATCGGCCATCTCCTGGGCGATCATCGAGTACAGGCGACCGGACAGGCCGCTATCGGAAATGCCCGAGTCGCGCCGACCCAGGGTCTGATCGGCCTCATCCACGAACACGATGCAACGCCCCAGGGCGTGGATCAGACTGAAGATCTTCTCCAGATTTGCTTCGCTTGAGCCGATCCATTTGTCGCGGAAGTTCTTCAGTTTCAGCACCGGCACGCCGGCCTCGCCCGCCAGGCACTCGACCAGGAAGGTCTTGCCGGTGCCCACCGGGCCGCACAGCAGGTAGCCCATGGGCAGCGCCTTGATATCGTTGATCCGCCACAGGGCAATGTCCTGGCGCAGCCAGTTCTTCAGGGCATCCTGGCCGAAGTAATCGTCGAGCGTGCGCGTGGATTCGACGAATTCCACCAGTCCCGGCGCGTCGCGCTCCACCATTTCCTTCTTCAGGGCGGCGAAGTCATGCGATTGCAGCACCTGGCCATTGTGGGCGCGGACCCGGGTGATCTGCTGCAGGGTGTTCACCGACAAACCGGTGATGGCGGCCGCCAGTGCCGGGAAGTTGGTGTCGGCGGGAATGGTCTTTGGGTGCTCGGTTTGCAATACGCGCAGCGCACGCTCCAGATCATCGGCCGAGGGCAGCGGAATTCTCACCAGCTTGGTTTGGGGTGCGAACACCACCAGCGGGTCGAGGTCGGTCAGATTGTCCGCGATCAGGAAACTGAAGAACGGCAGCTGCGTGAACGGGCTGCTCAGACCCCAGTCGCGCACCAGACAGGTGAGGCTGCCGTGCTGCAGGCCCTGGCCATCGGCAGGCAGCAATTGATCGGTGCCGCGCACCACGATGGCGACGCTGGGGATTTCCCGGTGCTGTACCGCCCGCAGGTTGGCCAGATAGCGTGCATAGCGGTTGATGAAGCGCACGGCCTCGATGGGTTCGAGCGGGAGATTGCGCAAGGAGGAGGGTACCCACTGTGCCAGCTGCTCTTCGCCGCGTTCCACGGTCAAACCGTTGCCCAGGTCGTAGGAAAGGACCACCGAAATCTGTGCCAGCAGTACGTCCTGCAGGTACCGGTCGATGCTGATCAGCCGCTCTCCGACCGCCAGCATGTCGTGCACGTTGCCGTACAACACGCATTGGCCGCTGGCGCCGCTGCGGAATGCGACCTGGAGTTCCGATGCCCAGGTTGGGGTATGGGTCTGCATCCGCCGCTTATACCACGGGTCCGCCGGCGTGTTACCGTTTCGCGCATTACGGGGGACAGTGAACAGTGACCATCGACCCCGCGACGCTGGCCGCTTACCGGCAGACCGAATACCGCGTGCAGGGGTCCATGCCCGCCGTTCTGCGCGTGGGGGTGAGGTGTCCCCAGCTGGTCCTGCTGCATGCGGCGCACGACGTGCAGTGCAGCGCCTTCATCACCGCCTGCAATCCGCGCGGCGTCAGGCTTGATGATGCGGTCAATGAAGCGCGTCAGCAGGCGCTCGCGGCACGGTTGATACAGCTCGGGCGGGTAATGATTGAGGGCATCGGCCGGCACCCCAGCAACGACTGGCCGCCGGAGCACAGTTTCCTGGTGCCGGGATTGTCCCGCGGCGCGGCCGAGACCCTGGGTCGGCAGTTCGATCAGAACGCCATCGTCTGGGCCGGCATGGAGGCGGTGCCGGAACTCGTCCTGTTGCGCTAACGGCTATTTGGCCTTGTAGTTCCCCGCGAAACCCGGATCACACTCATAGGGATACACGTGCTGGCCGGCCTGGCGCCGCCAGGCGATGAAGCGGACGCCGCGATTCTCGATCACCGCGGGATCCTCATACTCCTGCGTTGCCATCAGCACCTTGCCATCAGGGCTCAGCCGGAACCGCTCCGTGACCTTCATGTTCTCGGTGTGGTCCAGGCCATTGTTGGTGATGGTGCCTGCTTCCAGATGGTCGGTGTTCACCACCAGCGTCGCGCCTTCCCAGTGACCGCTCGAGAAACCGGTCGGGGAGTGCGGGTAATCCGCCTCGGGCTTGCGGCCATCCAGGAAAATGATACGCACCAGATCGTAGTACTCGAGCTTCATGACGATGAAGACTTCGCTCTGGAAAATCTCGATCGGGAAGGGGCCCTGCAGGGCGTAGACAATCGAGGGCGGCCGACAGGCGTTCTGCGGCGTCAGCTGCTCGCGCGGATTCCATTTCTTCGCCGCCGCCTGCGCCGCCGGCGTGAGGATCAGACCGCCGTAATTGCCGGCGGGAAATTCAACCGGGCCGGTGTCATCCATGAAGGCGGTATTGGCTGGCACCAGGGCCATGAGCGCCGGATCGCGCGCCACCTTCATGTCCAGATTCCAAAAACCCGAGAAGTCCGGATGCGCCGCGGCGGGCGCAGCGCTGGATACTGCCGCGGTGGCCGTGGCGGATCGATCCTGCGCGCCGCAGCCGCACAGAGCGAGCAGCGCCACTGCGATGAGGCTGGGCAGCCTCATGTCGGCGGCGGCTGACCGATCGGCCGCCCGCCAGGCAGGAGCGCGGTCTTCAGGCGGATGTAGCGACTGCCGTCGCGGGCCCGCCAGCCTTCCAGAGTCACGGTGTCGCCGACATGCAGACTGTCGGCACGCCATCCGCGCCGGTGCAGTATGGAGGGCGAATTGGTCTCGGCGCGCCAGATGACATGACCGTGGCCCTGCGGCACCTCGATGGTGATGACGCCATGCGGGTTGCGGAACTGAAAATCGCGGACCACACCCGTCACCTTGACCAGCTGGGCGTCAGTGTCGAAGAACACCGCGAACGAATGATGCGCAGCGGCCGTTCCGGCCAGCATCAGTGCCAGCGTCATCATGGCGGCCATGCGTGTGAGTCCCTGCATCGGAGCATTCTAGTGCAAGCGTGGCCGTCGGGCAGCCTTAAGCTCGGCTCGCGGAGAATTTGACGCCCATGGGGGTTTCGCAGTCAGATGCGATGATGAGACCCCGCTCCGGTACCCCCTCGACGCCCTACCAACTGTCGCTGCATGTCCGTCATCCGTCGGTGGACCCGGATGAGATCTCGCGGGAGCTGGGGCTGGAGGCCACCGAATCGTTTCGTGCCGGGGAGCCGCGCCAGTCGCGCAGCGGTGTGGCGGCCACCGCCGTGCACGTTGAAACCTACTGGGTGGCGGTGCTGGACCCGATGGTATGGTCGGCGCCCGCCACGGTCGCCAGGCGCAGATCCTACCTGGCGAGCGGGGAGATGCGGGTGAAGCGCGGTTCAGAGATCACCGAGCAGTTTCTCGGAGCGCTGCTGCCGCAGGAGGCAAAGATGCTGCGCGCGCGCTTCGGACTGGAGGAAGGCGAGGTGGCGACTCCCGGGAGCCTGGGCTGGGGCATCGTCCTGGTCTGTCACTGCATGACGGTGCGGTACGGGCGCTTCCTGGCGCGCCTGCGCGAGCAGGGGGGCTCGCTCACGCTGCTCGCGGCGGTCGAGCCCGAGGCCCTCCTGGACCTGCGCATCACGCCGGAAATGGGGCGGCAACTGCATGATCTGGGCCTGACCGTCAAGATCGAGGTGGCCGGAAGTGCGGATTTCAACCCCGAGCTGAACTGAGCTGCAGCGGCCTTGGCGGGAACCTTGCGGCAGTGCGATCGCTCTAACGCCCTTTGCCCGTAAGATGGCCCCCATGAAGCGCCCAGTGTTGCCGTTCCTGTTGGTTCTATTGCCGACCCTGTGCTGCACGGTCCGGGCCGGCGATGCCGCACCCTTCGATCTCGCGGGCCCGCAGCTGCGGGTGGCGATCACGCGCGGATCGCGCACGCTGCCAGTCGCCGAAGTGCCGAACCTCAGCGCCGGTGACCGCATCGCCATCAAGGCCGACTGGCCGGCCTCGCAGGCCGCCCGCTACCTGATGATTGTGGCGTTTCTGCGCGGGGCCACCAACCCACCGCCCGAGGAATGGTTCTTCCGCTGCCAGACCTGGGGCCGCAAATGTGCGGATGGGCTCAACGTCACGGTGCCGGCAGGCGCGCAACAGGTGCTGGTATTCCTGGCGCCCAGTACCAGCGGTGACTTCAGTACGCTGCGCGATGCGGTGCGCGGTCGGCCCGGCGCCTTCGTGCGCGCCTCGCAGGATCTGAACCAGGCGAGCCTGGATCGCTCGCGCCTGGAAAGCTATGTGCTCGCCATCCGCGCGCTGAACGAGGCGGATCCTGCCAAGTTGCGCGAGGCCGCGCCGCTGCTTGCGCGCAGTCTTGCCATCAAGGTGGACGAGAAGTGCCTGCAGCGCATCCCGGAACTGCAGGCCCCCTGCC
>DASZCK010000150.1:0-2323 GCA_035943195.1 Steroidobacteraceae bacterium | reverse complement strand
ATCCCGAGGCGCTTCGCGTATGCGTTCATGACCTGCACGAAGGCATCTTCGGTTCCAGCGACGCGCTCCGCGAGCGCGACGGTGGCATCGTTGCCCGACTGCACGATCATGCCCTTGATCAGGATATCCACCGGGATTTGCGTCCCCACCTGCACGAAGGTGCGTGAACCCTCCGAGCGCCAGGCGTGCTCGCTGATCGTGACCATGTCCGTGAGCTTCAGGCGGCCACTGTGCAGTTCGGTGAACACGATGTAAGCGGTCATCAGCTTGGTGAGGCTGGCCGGCTCCATGCGGTCATCCGCGTGGTCCGAACCCAGCACCCGGCTGGTCTGGAAGTCCTCGAGCAGGTAGGCCCGCGCGGGCACCGACGGCGGAGCGGGAATCGGGGCGGCGGCGCAGGCGGCGTCGGTGACGAGGGTGGCGATGCCGAGCAGGGCAGCGGCGAGCAGGCTACGAATCATCCGCTTTGGATCCTCGAAAACATGGTGGGGAGTCAAGAACACAAGTTTATCAGTCGTTCGCCAAGCGCGCGTCGGGAACTCCCAGCATCGCGAGGCGCGCCGCGAGGGCGTCGAAGTCGACCACGCTCGCGACGGGCCCGACCCGGACCCGGAACAGGTGACTGCCGGGCGGCGGCGGGAGAATGAAGACGTTGGTCAGGCCACCGCGCTGCAATCGCAGCAGCAGCGCCTTGGCATTGGCCGGCACCGCGAAGGCGCCTGCCTGCACGTACAAAGTGGGGGGCGGACTCTCGGCTGCCCGCGTCAGCGCCTGCGTTTGCGGGTCATCCGGCGTCACCACGCGCACCTCGACCATGGCGGTGCCCGCGCGCAGCATGTCGAGCTTTGCCGCGGCGGTGTAGGACAGATCGATGATGCGGTTGGCCACGAACGGGCCGCGATCGTTGATGCGCACCACCACCGAACGGCCATTGAGCAGGTTGGTGACGCGCGCATAGCAGGGCAGGGGCAGCGTTTTGTGGGCCGCGGTCATGGCGTACATGTCGTACGGCTCGCCCACCGAAGTGCTCACGCCATGAAAGCCGGGGCCGTACCAGGAAGCGACGCCGCGCTCCACGTAACCCGCCGCCGAGGGCAGCACCGTGTACCGACGGCCCAACACATCATAGAACGGCGGGTTGCCGTTGCGGCTGCGCGCTTCGATACGGGGCACGGCATCGGGAATGGCGGCGAGGTCCGCCGGCACCTGGCTCGCCGGCGGTATGCGCGTCGCGGGTGGCTGGGCGCCGCCGGCTCGGTGACCGGCCACCAGCGAGCAACCGCCGAGCAGCAGCACCAGGCACACCAGCGGCAATACCAGGAAGCGTGAGGCTGGGCGCGCGCTCATGGGCTCCTCACTCCGGCGGCGATGGCCTGCGCCAGATCAGCCACGGCCATCGAGTAGCGGGCGCTGCGATTGTAGCGACTGATCACATAGAAATTGTTGAACCCGACGCGATACGCGGGGCCGCTTTGCTGTTCGGCGCCGATCAGCACTGCAGGCGTGGTGCCCGGCAAGTCGCTGTCGGTGGTGATGCCGATGGCCTCGAGGCCCGCGAGCGTCTGTGTCAGATCCAGGTGTTGCGGCAGCTCCGGCGCTGCGGCTCCTGGGGCCAGATGTGCCTCGGCCAGCACCGGCGCGCCGCTCTGCCAGCCATTGACCTTCAGCAGATTGGCCACGCTTGCGAAGATGTCGCTCCAGTCATTCCACAGATCGATGTGGTGATTGGCATCGGCGTCCACCCCATAGCGGCGATAGCTCGAGGGCATGAACTGCGGGGCGCCCATGGCACCGGTGTAGGAACCCTTGACGGTGCGCGGGTTCAGATGTGCCTCACGCGCCAACAGCAGAAACTGCAGCAGCTCGCCGCGGAAAAAATCCCCGCGCTGCGGGTAGTCGAAGGCCAGGGTCGCGAGCGAGTCCAGCACCCGGTCCTTGCCGGTAATGCGTCCGTAGGCCGTCTCGCAGCCCAGGATGGCGACGATATATTCCGGTGCAACGCCCTGATCCCGGGACACGTCCTCCAGCACGGCGCGGTGCGCGAGCCAGAAACGCACGCCCTCATCGATGCGCGGGCCGGTCACGAAGTTGGCCCGGTACTGCCACCAGGGCAGCACGGTCTCGGCGGGGCGCGAGATCTTGTCGATGACACCGGGGTCCGGGCGCGCATGGCGCAGAATGCGGGTCACGGCGGCGCGCGTCAGCGGCGGTTGTCGCGCGGCCGTGGCGATGAAGCTTTGGATTTCAGGGCGCGACAGATCAAAGCCGTGCGCCGTGGCGCAGACTCCTGGAGCGCGCAGCAGACCCGTGCACAGCAGACCCG
>DASZCK010000149.1:0-45818 GCA_035943195.1 Steroidobacteraceae bacterium | reverse complement strand
CGCCGACGCCGTACTGCGCGCGGCCGTGCAGGCGCTGGGCGCGGCGCTGCAGGCGCCGCTCACGGCGGGTTACACCTCGGAGTTGTGCTTGCTGGCAGATCCGTGGATCAGGAGCCTGGCAGCAACACTCGAGCGCGGCATGATGCTGCTCTTCGACTATGGACTGCCGCGTGCGCAGTACTACCATCCGCAGCGTCGCGACGGCACGCTGACCTGTCATTTCAAGCATCGGGCGCATTTTGATCCGTTTCTGAATGTCGGCGTGCAGGACATCACGACGTGGGTGGACTTCACGCGGGTCGCGCTGGCGGCTCACGCCGCGGGCCTCGAGGTGCTGGGCTTCTGCACGCAGGCCGCCTTCCTGCTGGGAGCGGGCTTGGAGGAACTGCTGGGCGCGGCGCACGATGCCAAGGACCAGGCACGTCTGGCGGGCGAGGCGCGACGGCTGCTGATGCCCGCCGAGATGGGCGAGGCGTTCAAGCTCCTGGCGCTGGGACGCGGCCTGGACCTGCCGCTGATCAGTTTCCAGCACCAGGATCTGCGCGGCTCTCTGCAGTGAAGCGCTCGTGAACCTGCGTGACCGCCGCCAGCCGCCGCTGCTGCAGGGCGGCGCCGATCTGCAGGCCGGTCAGGCCCTGGCGCTCGGCGGGGCCAAGCGCGGCGGTCGCTGCCGCGGCCTGCACCTGCCGCAGGTAATCGGCCTGCGGATAGGGACGCGCGGCCAGGCCCTCGCGTCCGCGCGCATCGCATTCACAGGCCAGCAGCAGTTCGCCGAAGCGCTGCGGGCGCCGTAACGCATCGGTATCGGTCAGAAGCTTCATGAGGGTCACGACGCGCAGCTGGGGTGCCCGATGCACCAGGGTGTGCTGCAGGGACGTCAGCACCGCCAGCTCCCGGCAATCGTTCGGCGCGCGCAGGCGGTAGGAGAACTGCTCGATGGCCGCCACCCCCAACTCCTCGTGCCGCTGATGAGACGGCCACTGTTCCTTGGGAGTCAGGGCCTTACCCAGATCGTGCAGCAGTACCGCGTAGCGCACCGCGAGCGGGGCCTGACGTTCGGCGGCGATTGCCAGCGCCAGCATGACGTGCACGAAGGTATCCACTTCCGGGTGCCACTTCGCCGGCTGCGGGACCCCCGATAGGGCGGCCAGTTCGGGCATGAGCACCGCCAGCGCACCACATTCAAAAAGGATCCGGAAGAACACTTCCGGTCGCGGCTCCAGCAAGGCGCGCGCGGTCTCGCGCCAGACCCGCTCGGGCGTGAGGGCCGCGATCTCGCCGCTGGCGGTCATGTCCGCCATGAGCGCGCTGGTCTCGGGCGCGACATGAAAACCATCGTCAGCGTAACGCGCCGCGAAACGCGCGACGCGCAGCACCCGCACCGGGTCCTCGACGAAGGCCTCTGAAACATGGCGCAACAATCGGGCCTTGAGGTCGCGCTGGCCGCCGTAGGGGTCCACCACGTGGCCCGTGTCATCCTCCGCCATGGCGTTGATGGTCAGGTCGCGACGCTTCAAATCCTCATCCAGGGTCACGTCCGGGGAAAAAACGGTGGTGAAGCCGTGATAGCCCGGCGCGACCTTGCGTTCCTGCCGCGCCAGGGCGTACTCCTCCTTGGTCTGCGGGTGCAGGAAGACCGGGAAATCCTTGCCGACCGGCGCATAGCCCTGGGCGGTGAGCTCAGCCGGGGTTGCGCCCACGACCACCCAGTCCCGCTCACCGACCGCGCGGCCGAGCAGACGATCACGAACGGCGCCGCCTACCAAGTACACTTGCATCGACTCATGTTAACCGAGAGTCGCAAGGTCCTGACGATTGCGCTGCTGCTGGCCGGATCGAGCATCCTGCCGGGGTGCGGCAGCCTGTACCTGTTACAGGCAGCGCGCGGCCAGGCGCAGATCCTCGTCGACCGGCGCCCGATCCAGGCGGTGGTGGCGGATCCGAAGACGCCGACCACGGTGCGTGACACCCTGGCGGAGGTCAGTGCGGCCCGCGACTTTGCGTCCCACGAGCTTGGCCTGCCTGACAACCGCAGCTACCGGGTGTACGCGGATATCGGGCGGCCCTATGTCGTGTGGAACGTGGTCGCCGCGCCGGAGTTCTCGATCAGGCCCCGTCAATGGTGTTTCCCCATCGCCGGCTGCGTCACCTACCGCGGGTATTTCCGCCAGAAATCCGCCCAGGCCTATGCCGACAGGCTGGTGCGACAAGGCTATGACACCGTCGTCCAGGGCGTGCCGGCGTATTCCACGCTCGGACATTTCGATGACCCGGTTCTGAATACCATGCTGCCCTACGGCCGTGACCAGCTTGCCGCCATCATCTTTCATGAGCTCGCTCATCAGCTGCTCTATGTAGCGGGTGACTCAGCCTTCAATGAGGCTTTCGCGACTACGGTCGAAGAGGAGGGACTGGCGCGCTGGCTCACTTTCAAGGGCCGGCCCGGCGATATCGAGAACTTTCGGCGCAGTGCGGCGCGCGCCAAGGAGTTTTCGGACCTCCTGGCGCAGGCGCGCCGCGATCTCGCGCACCTGTACGCCTCGAAATTGCCGGTCGAGCAGATGCGCACGGCCAAGCGCGCACGCCTGGCGGCGTTGGGCGATGCCATCCGCGCGACCGAGAAGCGGCTGGGCCACCTTTCGGGGTACGACGCCTGGGCTGCGCAGGGCTTCAACAATGCGGAACTCGCCTCGGTCGCCACCTATGAGGACTGCGAGCCGGGGTTCAAGCGGATGCTGGCGCAACAGGACGGCGATCTGCCGCGCTTCTATGCCGCGGTACGTGCGCTGTCACGGCAACCCGCGGCGCAACGCGACGCGCAGGTGTGCAAGGCGCCCTGAGCGCCCCGCATCATCGTCAACGGATCGGAATCAGTACCGTGGATTTGCCGCGCTGGACCTCGAGAACGAGTGTGGCGAGGCCCGCGCTGCGCTCGCGCAGCTGTTGGATGGTTGCCACCCGGGATTGATTGACGGCGACGATGACGTCATCACTGCGGATGCCGGCCGCGGCCGCCGGGCTGCCGCTGTCGACGTTGCGCACGACGACGCCGCCGCCAGCAGGGAGTTCCGCCAGCGTCGCGCCGTCCAGGGCGGGGTTGATCTCAGCCGGCGGCACCGGTGTCGCCGGGCTTTCGGCATTCTGGCTGATGACCGCCTGCAGATGACGCGGACGGCCATCGCGCAGCAGCCCGATGTCCACGGTGTCACCCGCGCGCAGCAGGCCGATGGCGTTGCGCACATCGGCGGGCACCATGACCGTGGCGCGATTGATGGAGACGATCACATCACCACTGCGGATGCCGGCCTGTTCGGCCGCCGAGCCCAGCATGACCTGCGTGACCAGGGCGCCCTCGGCACCGCTTAGACCCAGCGCCTGGGCAATGTCGGGACTGACGGGATAGGTGTCGACCCCCAGCAGGCCGCGCTTCACGGATCCGAACTGCTCCAGCTGGTCGGTGATGCTGCGGACCATGTCGACGGGAATGGCGAAGCCGATGCCGATGTTGCCGCCGGAGCGCGCGAGGATCGCGGTGGCAAGACCGACCAGCTCGCCGCGCAGGTTGACCAGGGCGCCGCCGGAGTTGCCCGGATTGATGGCGGCGTCCGTCTGGATGAAATCCTCGAAGCCATCCTTGTCGAGGCTGCTGCGGCCGAGGCCGCTGACGATCCCGGAGGTCACGGAATTGCGCAGCCCGAAGGGATTGCCGATGGCGACGACGAAATCGCCGACTTCCAATTTGGATGAGTCGCCCAGGGTGATCTGGGTGAGCTTGATCGGCCGCACCTTGATCAGCGCAATGTCGGTGGGCTCATCGATGCCCACGATCTCGGCCTTGAGGTCCCGACCGTCGGACAGCGTCACGGTAATTTCGCTGGCGTTTTCGATGACGTGGGCGTTGGTGAGGATGTAGCCGCGGCGCGCATCCAGCACCACGCCGGACCCGGCGCTCTGAAATTGCGGAGAGTGCCCGCCCCGTGCCTGGGGCACGTCGAAGAAGCGATTGAACGCCGGATCCGCCAGCAGCGGATTGGCAGGATTGCTCTCGGTCACCGAGCCGCGCGTGGCGACATTGACGACGGTGGGCGCGACGCGGCGGATCATGGGCGCGAGCGAGGGCATCGGCGCATCGTCAGTGGCCGGCGTCTGCGCGGGAGTGGCGGCCGAAGAGCCGGCGGGTGGATTTGGCGCAGCGAAGGCCGCCGAGCCCAGTATGGCCAGCGCCGCAAGCGCGATCTGACCGGCAGCCACGACTTTCATGCCGGCCATTGTAGCCCGGCGGGACAACGGTGGCGCGCGCCCGTAGACGCGCGCCACACGTTTTAGGCGGCTTCGACCTTGATACGACGGGCCTCGGGCTTCACCTGCTTGGGGATCGACAGCTCGAGTACGCCATTCACATGGGTTGCCTTGATGGCATCGGTCTGCGCAGCTTCCGGCAGCGTGAAGCGCCGGACGAAGTTGCCTGCCACACGCTCGACGCGCTGGTAGTTGTCTTCGGACTGCTTGGACTCGGTTTTGCGCTCACCCTTGATGGTCAGCACACCGGCTTCGGCGGTAATCTCGATGTCACCCGGGCTGACGCCGGGAAGATCGGCGCGCACCACATAGCGCTGCTCCTCTTCATGGACGTCGACCGAGGGAATCCAGGCCACCGTGCGCGCGGTCTCAAACTGCCGGGTGAGGCGGTCGACCAGCGACCACGGTTCATAGCGAACGATAGTCATGAATTTGTCTCCAGTTGATCGCGACAACCGCGAATGACACCGATCTATGGTTCGCCGTTGCACTTTCAAGGGCCGAAGCTGTGGAAACCCATGTTGAAACCCTGTGGGCAAGCTGTGCGGCGGCTGCGAACAGGCTGTGGGCGCCCAGGCACAACATCTTGGGCTGCGCGGTTAAGGATATTTTCACGTTTTGGGGGTAATTTGACCCCTATCACCGCGGCCATGATGGGTGCAAGCTGTTGTTTTTGATAGACTAAATAATGTAAGAAAGTAGTAGTATTGATTCTTGACGGTTATGTTGCACGTCTTTAATCTCGGCCGCTCGACACAAGATCTTGTGTCTCTCCTATGGGGATACGGAGCGTCACGAATCCATGAATACCGTCGTGAAAATTGAACCACGCGAGATCGATACCGTCCCGTTCCAGGAAGCTTCACTGGACATCTGGGACAAGAAATATCGACTCTGCGCGAAGGATGGAACGCCCATCGACAAGTCGATGGACGACACCTACAAACGGGTCGCGCGGGCGCTGGCGGACGTGGAACCGCCGGAGGCCCGCGAGCAATGGTATGAGCGCTTCGTGTGGGCGCTGCGTCGTGGCGCGATTCCCGCCGGGCGCGTGACCTCCAATGCCGGCGCCCTCGAGCACAAACCGGCGACGTCGACGATCAACTGTACGGTCTCGGGAACCATCCGCGATTCGATGGATGACATCCTGGGCAAGGTGCACGAAGCCGGTCTCACGCTGAAGGCGGGCTGCGGCATCGGCTACGAGCATTCGACCCTGCGGCCGCGCGGTGCGTATGTCTCGGGCGCCGGCGCCTATACGTCAGGGCCGCTGTCCTTCATGGATATCTTCGACAAGATGTGTTTCACCGTGTCCTCGGCCGGCGGCCGACGTGGCGCGCAGATGGGCACTTTCGATGTCGGACATCCGGATGTTCTGGAGTTCGTGCGCGCCAAGCGCGAGAACGGCCGTCTGCGCCAGTTCAACCTGTCGCTGCTGATCACCGATGACTTCATCAGCGCGGTACGCCAGGAGCGCGACTGGAAGCTGGCCTTCCCGTTGACGCGCAAGGAATACGAGAGCGAGAACCCCAAGCTCGACGACAGCAGTGCCTTCATCTGGCGCGAATGGCCCGTCCACGACGGCTATGTCGTCAATGAGGAAGGCCTGGTCGCCTGCAAGGTCTACAAGACCATCCCGGCCCGCCGGCTGTGGGACGTCATCATGACGTCTACCTACGATTTTGCCGAGCCCGGCTTCATCCTGATCGATCGCGTCAACGAGATGAACAACAACTGGTGGTGCGAGGATATCCGCGCCACCAACCCGTGCGTGACGGCGGACACCAGGCTCGCGACCCAGTACGGCATGGTCAAGATTGGCGATCTGTACGAGCGCAATCTGGAGATCCAGGCGACGGTGGACACCCGGACCCTGGATGAGGGACGCGGGGTAACCGTTCGCGAAGCCGTTCCCGCGTTCATGACGGCGCCGTCGGCTGATGTCTATCGCGTAGTGACTGAAGATGGCTACGAGATCAAGGCCACCAAGTGGCACGATTTCTATACGACACGCGGCAAGATCAAACTCAAGGACCTGGTGGCAGGAGATGAACTCCTGGTTCAGTCCGGCAAGGGCCAATTCGGCGGCTGCGGCAATGCTGAGATCGGGGTATTGCTGGGTCTGCTGACAGGTGATGGGCATTTCACCAATCGCGGTGAAGGCAAGGAATCGGCGGTAATCAATCTGTGGGGCGGCGATCGCGCCCTGGCTGATGGCATCGTGGCCTCGATCAATACGCTGATCGAAGGTTGGGCGAACAACGCCAGACAGTACCGCATCAGCGCCGTGGCGGTTCCTGAGCGCAACATGGTGATGATCCGGTCGATCTTGCTGCTGCGCGTCCTCAAGGAAATGTTCGGCATCAGTCCGGAACTGAAGACCTGCGTGCCGGAGATCGTATGGCGCGGCAATGAGGAGTGCGTCAAAGGCTACCTTCGTGGGCTGTTCCAGAGCGATGGCACCGTCAATATTTCCGGGAATGACGGCACCACATGCTCGGTACGTCTGGCTTCGAGCGTCCCCTCGCTTCTCAAAGACGTGCAGATGCTGCTGAGCAATCTCGGGATTTTCTCGCGTATCTACAAGCGGCGTGAGGCCGGACAGCGGATGTTGCCTGATGGCAAGGGCGGCAAGCGCGCCTACGATTGCAAGGCCGACTATGAGCTCGTGCTGGATGGCGAATCACGCGACATTTTCATGGATGAAGTCGCCTTCCTTACCGCGAACAAGAATTCCAAATACGCGGATTGGACGGTCGGCAAGATGTTGAGGAAGTCTCAACGATTCACTTCGCGTATTCGCGAGATCACGCATGTCGGGCGTGAAGCTGTGTTTGATACGACACAGGCCGATAGAAACTCAGTGATCTTTAACGGCTTGGTAACAGGGCAGTGCGGCGAACAGCCGTTACCGCCCTATGGCTCGTGCCTCCTCGGATCAGTGAATCTCACGCGTTTCGTGCGACATCCGTTCACCGACTACGCCGAGTTTGACTGGGACGAATACCGTGAAGTGGTGCGCGTGTTCACCCGCATGCTGGACAACGTGGTGGAGATCAATGGCCTGCCGCTGGAGAAGCAGCGTGGCGAGATCGTGCGCAAGCGTCGCCATGGCATGGGCTTCCTCGGCCTGGGCAGCACCATCACCTGCCTGGGGATGAAGTACGGCACGGAGGAGTCCGTGAAGTTCACCGAGGATATCTCGCGCGAGATGGCCGTGGCCGGCTGGGAAGCCGCGCTGGAACTGGCGCGCGAGAAAGGCCCGGCACCGATCATGAACGAGGAGTTCGTGGTCACGAAGGAGATGCTGCGCAAGCGTCCGGAGATGGCCCGGGACGGGTGGCGTCCGGGTGCGCGCATTGCAGGCCGCGTGCTACATGCGCGGTATAGCCGCTACATGCAGCGCATCGCGGAAGTCGCGCCGCAGCTCGTTCATGAGCTCGCCGAAGTCGGTGCACGCTTCACGCATCACACCTCGATCGCACCGACCGGGACGATTTCATTGTCGCTGGCAAACAATGCCTCGAATGGCATCGAGCCTTCGTTCGCCCACCACTATTTCCGCAATGTGATTCGGCCCGGCAAGAAATCCAAGGAGAAAGTCGACGTCTTCTCCTTCGAGCTGCTGGCGTATCGGGAACTGGTCAATTCCAAGGCACGCCCGGATGCGACGCAGGATGCCGAGAAGCTGCCCGAATACTTCATCGCTGCCGATGATGTGACCCCGCAGATGCACGTCGATATCCAGGCGGCCTCCCAGAAGTGGGTGGACTCCTCGATTTCCAAGACCGCGAACGTTCCCACCAACTTCCCCTACGACAAGTTCAAGGACATCTACCTGTATGCCCATGAGCAGGGTCTGAAGGGATGCACGACCTTCCGCTTCAATCCGGAAGCCTTCCAGGGCGTGCTGGTGAAGGAAGCCGACCTCAAGAACACGGTGTACAAGTTCACCCTCGAGGATGGCACGGTGGTCGAGGCGCGCGGCGATGAGGAAGTCGAGTACGACGGCGAGATGCACACTGCCGCCAACCTGTTTGACAGCCTCAAGGAGGGGTACTTCGGCCGCTACTGAGCAGCGCGAGGACCTCAAGGAAAGCCCCATGTCCATCAAGATCGCCAAGAAGATCGTCAAGTACAGCGTCGAGAAACCGCAGGACAAGGCGGAGAAGGAAGCTGCCGAAAAGGCGGCCACCGAAGCCGCCATGGCGGCCCTACGCGCCAGCGGCAATGAGCCGGAGATGTTCAAGGACCGCACCGGGCGCATGGCCAAGGTCATCCGCATGCACGAGAGCGTGGAGCGGCCCGAGGTCCTGATCGGCTCCACCTTCAAGATCAAGACGCCCGTGTCGGATCACGCCATGTACGTGACCATCAATGACATCATTCTCAATGAGGGCACCGAGTACGAGCAGCGGCGGCCCTTCGAGATCTTCATCAACTCCAAGAACCTGGATCACTTCCAGTGGATCGTCGCGCTCACGCGCATCATTTCGGCCGTGTTCCGCAAGGGCGGCGACGTGACTTTCCTGGTCGATGAGCTGAAGGCGGTGTTCGATCCGCGCGGCGGCTACTGGCAGCCCGGCGGCAAGTTCATGCCCTCGATCATCGCCGAACTCGGCTACGTCATCGAGCGACATCTGCAGAACATCGGCCTGATCCGCAAGGTCGGCCTGGACGAGCACCAGCAGAAGATGGTGGACGAGAAACGCGCCGAGTTCATGGCGCGCGCCAAGCAGACCGACGCCTTTGCCAAATCCCATTTCCCGGACGGCGCGCAGCTGTGCAGCAAGTGCAGCACCGCCGCCGTCATCATGATGGACGGATGCATGACCTGCCTGAACTGCGGGGATTCGAAGTGCGGTTAGGGGAGACTAAGCGAGTTACGGTGAGAAGCGGCGCAGGTATCGGAAAAAGCTGACAGACCCTCCCGCAAGGGAGCCGAAGCGCCAATTCCAAGGCAGCCCCCGCGGGCTGCCTTTTTTTATTGCCAGATCCGGCACAGGCGGCCTTGCAGTTGGGTTGAGCCCACGCCGTACGTTCAGAGTGGCCGGCGTGACGGCTCGAATGCCCGAAGTACCTGCGAAGGAGTAAGAATCTCAGGCAGCACATGCGCATCGGGTGCCGTGGCCAGATAGATGAGATCAAAGGGTACCGCGGCGCGATTCCACTTTGCGAGTTCGGCCGCAATGCGCGGATCCGCATTGGTCCAGTCCGCCTCCAGCAAAGCTACCCGGTGCGATCGGATGTAACGCTGCACGTCCGCGGAGCCAAAGACCACTCTTTTGTTGGCCTGACAGGTCGCGCACCAGCGGGCGGTGAAGTCGAGGAAGATTGGCCTTCCCGAGGCGCGCAGCGCGGCCACTCTCTCCGGGCTCCAGGCTTCCCACTGCAAATCGTTCGCGGTACTGCCCGCAGGCCATCCCAGTATCACACCCAGTGCCAGCAGCGCAGCGCTGGCGGCGCCGCCGGATCTGCGGATGGCGAGACTGTGGACGGGCGCTGTGCTTCGACCGTAGGTCCATGCGGCCATGGCGATCAGCGTCAGAGCGAAGAGGCAGTTCAGGAGCGCATTCGCGGGTGTCTGTCCGGCAAGTACCCACACCAGATATCCCACCGTTGCATAAAGAGGAAACGCCAATAGCTGCTTGACGGTGTGCATCCAGCGCCCTGCCTTCGGCACGAATCGCCGAGCTCCCGGAAATGAGGACAGGAGTACGTATGGAGTGGAAAGCCCGAGCGCGATCATCGCGAACAAGATCAATGACTGTGCCGGCGGAAGGCTGAGCGCGGAACCGAGTGCAGGAGCGAGGAACGGCGCGCTGCAGGGAGCAGCGACAACGGTGGCCAGGACGCCGGAGAAGAACGATCCGCTGTAGCCGGTTCTTTGCTGCAGTTTCAAGCCGCTGCCCATCACTGCGGTTCCAAACTCGAATACACCGCTCAAGCTAAGCGCGAAGACGATCAGAAGGGCGGCAAGGCCGAACACAAACGGTGCGGATTGAAGCTGAAATCCCCATCCCAGATGGTGGCCGCCCGCGCGCAGCACGGCTACCAGGCCAGCGAGGATCCAGAAGGAAACCAGTACGCCGGCGCTGTAAACCAGGCCATGAGTCGTGGCGCGGCGTCGGCTGTTTCCGGCCTGGGCCACAAAGCCCAGGATCTTGATGGCGAGTACGGGAAAGACGCACGGCATGAAGTTGAGGATGAGACCGCCGGCGAATGCGAGCGCCAGGAGGGTCATCGAAATGGACGATTCCGGGGCCCCGGAAACGGAAGTATTCACTTGCAGACCCTGGTAAGTACCAGTGGCGTCGGTATATCCCACGACCCCCAAGAGTTTTTGCGCTGTCGCGGTAGGCCAGCTTCCGGCGTCAAGCTTCAGCCTTATGAAACTCTTCTCAATGACGACGGTTTGCGGATGATCGTACGCAACGAGTGTGTTCTGGGGATAAAAATGCGGGTCAGTCATTCGCCCCGCTCCACTGAGCGTCAACCACAAGGCGTCAGCGCCTCGACTTGCGTGCACGCCGACTGTTGTTGAGACGCTCGGCATCGGAACGCGTATCAGGTCCGCGCGCACGGAGCCATTGGGTCTGGGCGCAGTGCTCAGGACCGGCAGCGTCAGTGTGAGATTCGCATGACCGGGCACACAGACCTTCGCGCACATCAGCCAACTCGCCAAGGCCCGCAGCGTAATGCTCCCCCCAATCGTCGCATCCGCCGGGGACGTGATCGTCACCGGCAGATAGGTCAAGCCTTCGTAGCCTTGTCCTGTGATGGCGCCCTGAGGATCATGAATGAGCACCGGAGTGGGCCACTGCAGATCGCCCGGCTGCCAGCCTTGCGGAAGGCTCCAGGTGAGGCTCGTAGGGTAACCAATACCCGCATTCACCCAGAAGGTGTGCCAAGGTGGCTCGTGACTCAATCGCAGTGCCAGGTGCAAGGGGCGTCCCGGCTGGACCGACGCATCGGCGCTGACCAGGGTGGCGCTCACTTGCGCACGCGCAATGGGCGCGAGCAGCAATTGGATCATCATCAGGAGCAACGCGCGAGTCACGGATCCGCCGGCCTATCCTGTGATCTTTGCCTTGAGGTCCTCAATGGTTCCCCAGCCCACCAGCCGGCCCGCCGGATCGATCAGCAGGGAGGTCGGGTAAGCCTCAATGCCCCACCGCTTCTGTGTGTTGCCGGTAGCGTCGAACACCAGCGGAAAAGGCAGGGACTTCCCATTCCAGAGGCTTTTCTCCAAACGTTCGTAGGCGGGTTGGATGCCGGCAAAGCTCTTGCCGTCCGGACTGTGTATCGCGACGATTTCGAATCGATCACGCTGCGCCGTGTGATTCTCGTAAAAACTGATGAGCTTCGGCATTTCTTCCACGCAGGGCTGGCACCAGGTTGCCCAGAAAGTCACGAGCACCCATTTGCCATGAAGGGCCGAGAAAGGTCGACCCGCGGGCCAGTTCTGCACGTCAGTCGGGGTAAGCACCGGGGCAGGTTTGTCCAAACCCTTGACCCACTGGGTGGGCTGCAGGGCGATGCGTAGCCGCGATCCGGAAGACGAGGAAGGCATGATCTTCCGGGTTACAGCGACACTCTCAGGATCCGACAGGGCGAGCTCGAATGCACCTTGGGGAACGGCAAACTCGGCAGTTTTCGTGACAGCGCCGTATCCCACTGTGGAGCCGAAGGCGTTGAGGTCGAACGAGTGCAGCGATTGCTTTCCGAAGGGCTTGGTCACCTCGACCGAGAGACTTGACGCCCTGGCTAGGCGGATCGTCGTCTGCGCGGGAAACGACTTTTCCCCAAATCCGAGCGACCCGTCCGGCCCGGCCGCTACCACGACCTTGGAGTAGCCGATGCTGGCTGCCGGAATGCTGAATCGTCCGGTCGCATCCGTGACCACAGCCGGCTCGCCGTAGCCAATCTGGACCTTGGTCTGTGCGGCGGTCTTGGATAACGCGAAGGAACTGCCCACTCGGGCACCGGCAACGGGGCTGCCGCCGGAGTCCAACACCACCCCTGTGACATCCGCTGCCAGGGCCTGCGTCGCCACCAGAACCGCTAGTAGGAAAAAAACAGAACGAATCTTGAACATGGGGCCTCCGCTGACGGCATTGCCGGTGTGCACTTGGAAGAAAAGGAGCGGAAGAGTGGGAAAAGACCCGTGTTACGGGTGAAATATTCTTCGAGGGGGCACATTTGCCGGCGAACCGACATCCGGGAACCCGGAACGAGGGGCGCCGGGCTGTGGCCAGCGCGGTTACTAGATGACGCGTTCCCGGAACAGCTTCGACCCAGAGCGGCTGGCCAGGAGCGACTCGCCGTTCTCCATATGCAGCAGGACGCGACCCGCACCCGCCGGTTCGGCGCGCGTGATCCGGTCGAGGTTCACGATCTTGGATCGATGAATCCGGATGAAGCGGTCGCTCCCCAGCGCCTCCTCGAACTCGGCAAGCGTCAGGCGCGCCAGATGCCGTCCACCCAACGTCGACACTTCGGTGTAATCACCCGCCCCGGAAATACTGATGATCTGGGCCACCTCGACCGGCTTTATGTCCTCTCCTTTCTTGATGAAGTACCGCGAAAGGGAAGATTCCAGGGTCGAAGGCGAGGTCGCCCCCATCACATGGCCCACCTCGGGTTTTCGCAGCGATCGGCAGACTTCGAGGTAGGTCAGAGCCGCGACCAGACAATAGAAGGTCAGCCCCTGATGAACCTGCCAGGCAATGGCACCCCCTTGGAAGACGGGCCGAACGTCGAAGTGCAGGAGTGACTTCCCGTTGCTGAACGCGAACAGCACCATCAGCGCCCAATACCAAAAACTCGCAAATGCCACAGCGCAAAATGCGTGGCTGATGACTTGTCGAAGGAGTGACCGGCCGATTACGTACCGTCTGAGGAACCCGCGGACGCCAAGGGCGAGCAGGACGAGCGAAACTACATTGCAAAGCGCCGATACTGCATTTGCCGCCAAACCGGCTTGGTTCGACACCAGCAGTGCGACCAAATAGGACAAGAACAGGCACGCGCTGGCCGCGCTGATGAAAATGAGAAGTGCTCTGGTGCGCGGCTGTTGCGGTTCACTCGCCACCGATATCGGCGTGTTCATGTCGGATGTCCTGGCGGGCCGCCTGCATTTTCACGATCGCACCCTGGGATGCGCCGCATGAAGCTTAGCATCGCGCAACTTCGCAGGATGATGCGTTCGGCTGCGACCTTTTACGTCCCTCGCGCATCTATGCAGCCCGCGCGGGGCCGTAGGTGCGCGCCGACACGACATTGCCGGCTCATGGATGGTGCGATCCAGTGCTGCCGCCGTGGTGGCCATGTCGACACCGTCTTATCCTGCTGATGACTCATCGGAGAGCTGCAATGAAGTCAGCACTGGCATCGTTCGCATTAATTATGGTGACTCTCGGAGCCTGCGCTCCGGGACTCGCGCAAGGTGTGCGGCAGGAGCTCAAGCCGGTGGCCTTCGCAGCACTGGATGCCAACAAGGATGGCAAGATCTCCATGCAGGAGGCGCTCGCTGCTCCTGACTTGTCTGATGCCTTCGATAAGCTAGACCTCAATCACGATGGGTTTCTGACGCCGGCGGAATTCCAGGCGTGGCCGCGGGCTTTGAAGTCAAAGGACACGGCAGCGCGCGATCCGAGTACGGCTCCGGGCGGCAGCGCCGGTGCGCAGCATATGCCGCCGGAGCGCTAGTGGGTCAGGCGGTGATCGATGCACTGAGATATGAGTGACGGCGTGCATGATGCCAAAGGAGCAGCATATGGCTGAGGAAAGGAAAGAGCGCGAACCCTGGTCGCCGCGGATCGAAAAGGAGCCGCTGTTCGTCAACAGTGCGGACTTCGAGCGTGGCCTCGGACAGAGGAGTGATCCTCCGGACATTACCGAGGACAGCGAGGAGGAAGACGAGGACAAGAAAGCCTCCGGGATCCCCTCCGACAATCCGCTCAAGCCTTCCCGATAGGGGTCATCGGGCGCACCCGGTGCTCCGGGCGCGCCCTCGCGACAACAGGCGGGGCTGCGTCCATAATGGGTGCGACCATGCTTCTGCTGCGACCCAATTGTGAATGCTGCGGCGGCGACCTGCCGCCGGACTCGGCAGACGCGCGTATCTGCTCGTTCGAATGCACCTTTTGCGCGGCCTGCGCCGAGTCTGCCTTGCAGGGTCGCTGCCCAAATTGTGGTGGCGAGCTCCTCGCTCGGCCACGCCGCCCGCTGGAGAAGTTACGTGACCATCCGGCGTCCACCCAGAGGGTGGTTCGACCAGAGGGGTGTGCCCCGCGGCCCAAATAAAAGACGCCCCTGCATGCGCATTGTCGAAGGCAACATCGTCACACTTGATGTGGAGGCCATCGTAAACGCCGCCAATTCGAGCTTGCTCGGCGGTGGTGGCGTCGATCGCGCAATTCATCGTGCCGCGGGTCCGGAGCTGCTGGCGGCCTGTCGCAATATCGGTGGGTGTCCCACCGGGCAGGCCCGCATCACGCCGGGATTCAGGCTGCGAGCGAAATGGGTCATCCACACGGTGGGTCCGGTCTGGAGGGGTGGCAATCAGGGAGAAGCGCAGCTCCTGGCGTCGTGTTACCGGGAGTCTCTGGCCCTGGCGGTGGCCCATTCGATCGATTCGATCGCCTTTCCCGCGATCAGTACCGGGGTCTATGGTTACCCGATCAAACTGGCCACGGCAGTGGCGGTGGAATCAGTGACCGCATCCCTGGAAGCCGGCCGGGGTCCGGCGGAAGTCATCTTTTGCTGCTATTCGCCCGAAGACACTGCAACATACAAACATGCACTTCAGCGTGGATAAACTTCCGATTCTCCTGGGCGCCGCATTTATTGCGATCGTAGCTCTGGCCATCTACGTGATGGGTGGCCCCGCCCGGGTTGCCAAGGGCCGATCGGAAGGCGCCAGACACCTGGGATGGGCGCTGCTCTTCCTCACTTCCGGCAGGGTACCGCCGCCACCGCCGGATACACAGATTGAGCTGGAGCTGAACGGGGAGAAGGACCGGGGGGCATCGGATCCGTTACGCGATTACCCGGAAGACGGCCCTTCATCCAGGCCGTGAAGTCAGCGGGCGGAAGCGGCGGACTCATGTAGTAACCCTGGGCCGTATCGCAGCCGAGGTCGCGTAGCAATGCATAGCCAGCACTGTCCTCGACGCCTTCGGCCACGACCTTCATGCCGAGACGGTGGCCGAGTTCAATGGTTGAGCTGACGATGCTGGTGAGACTGGCGTTGCCGCTCACCCGCGATACGAATGATCGATCGATCTTCATCTCCTTGGCAGGCAGGCGCATCAGGTAGCTCAAGGACGAGTACCCGGTGCCGTAGTCATCGATCGACAACTGCAGTCCGACCTTGGCCAGCTGCTCCAGCACCGTGATGGCGTTCGCCGGGTCTTCCATGAAGCCGCTCTCGGTGATCTCCAGGCACAGCAGCGAAGCCGGCACCCGATGTTCTGCAAGCAGCGCGCCGATCATGTCGGGAAGATCGCGATTCAGCAGATCACGCGCGGATATGTTCACCGACACCTGCAGCTCCATGCCCTCGCCCCGCCACTGCGCGATCTGGCGCACGGCCTCCTCGAGCACCCAGCGGGTCAACACCTTGATATAGCCGGTGTGTTCCGCGAACGGAATGAAGGCGGCAGGTGGCACCACGCCGCGCCGGGGATGATCCCAGCGCAGCAGCGCCTCACAGGCCGATACGGTCGCGGAGGTCAGATCGACCTTCGGTTGATAGTGCAGCCGCAGCTCATTGTGTTCCACCGCATGGCGCAGCTCGCCCAGCAGCGACAGATGTTCCTGCTGACTGGTGTCGTAGTTCTTCTCATAGACCGCCCAGCCGGTCCGGCTGCGTTTGGCAACGTACATGGCGATGTCGGCGTTGCGCACCAGAGTCTCGGAATTCTCGCCGTGAGTCGGGAACATGGCGATGCCGATGCTGGTACCGACATCAAGCGGCTGGCCCTCGTAGACGATCGGTATCTCGAGCGCCGCGATGATTCGCTTGGCGACTGCGATGACCGAATCGATGGTCGAAGCAGGCACCAGCAGCGCGAATTCGTCGCCCCCGAGGCGTGCGACGCAACCCGACTCGCCCTGCATGCGCCGCAGCCGCGCGCCGACTTCGCGCAGCACATGATCGCCGACGCCATGACCCAATGAATCGTTCACGTATTTGAAGCGGTCCAGGTCCATGACCATGATGGCCAGCAATTCCCGACTCTGGCGCGCCCGGACGATGCCCTGCTCCAACGCCTGCGCGAACTGCGAGCGGTTCGGCAATTGCGTCAGCGGATCCTCGTAGGCCAGTTTCAGGATGCGCTGCTCACGTTCGGCGATGCCGGTGCGCATGTGGTCGAGGCCGTTGGCGAGGGCGCCGATCTCATCGTTACGGGCGATTTCCACGCGTTGCGCGTAGTCTCCGCCGCGAATGCGCTTCACGGCCGCCAGCAGCCGTTCGATCGGACGGGTGATGCTCAGGGCAATCATGACGCTGCCGGCTATGGAAAATGCCAGGCTCAGAAAGCCCAGCACCAGCAGCGTATTGCGCAACGTGCGAAATCCGGCCATCGCCGAGGCAATGGGCCGCTGCAGCACGGCGACGATGTGTGCTTGACTGCCGAGCTGCACCAGTCGCAGCTGCTGCTGACCGTCCGGCATCTGCAGGGCCCGGGTTCCCAGCGCCTGAGCGTAGTCGGGCAGGAGGGATTGAACCGCGGCGTCTGCCGTTGCCGGCAGCGTGGTCGCGAAGAGGTGCCACTGGCCGCCGCTCTCGCGGGCGAAGGAAACGTCCAGCCCCGTCAGCTGCTTCAGGTCCTGCGCCAGAACCAGATCCAGCGGAAAGCATACGACGATCCAGCCGATGGTCACCGGCGCCTTCACCGGAACTGCGATGAGCTGCAGGGCCTGGTGATGCAGCAGATCGATGGTGCTCGCGCCACCCTGAGTCCGGGCCTGCGCAATGAGCTGGGGCAGTTCGAAGGGATGCGGCGCCGCTCCGGGCCCCAGGGTATCGGCAATCACCTGTCCCTTCAGGTCGATGTACAGGACTGCCTTGGCATTGATACGCGCACCCTGGTTCTCCAGGGCGGATTCAAGTGTGCCCGTGTCGCCGGTGGCGACCGCTTCGCGAAAGGCGAAGTCGGCGGCCAATACCCCGGCCGCCTGCGACAGGCGCTCGGAGTTCTGCCGCAGTACGCGTGCGAAGACGCGCTCGCCGACGCTGAACTCGTCCTCGATCTTGCCACGGGCCTCGCTGTAGCTGGCACTGTTGGTCAGGGCGAACTCGGTGATCTGCACCAGGCCGAGCAGTGCCACCAGGAACACCACCATCCGGACCCGCAGGCTGCGGAAGTTGATCATGGCGGCGGAACCGAAACCGGGGTGGGGTCAACCGGTACGTCGATGTGGACCGTGTGGGTCACGCCAGCGGCGCCCGCATCGACGTGCAGGGGTTCACTGCGCTCTTGATCCTCGGTCATCGGCGCGTGCCAGGTGTGCAGGGTGTAGTCACCCGATGGCAGCCTGGCAAGCAAGGCGATCCCGACACGATCGCTGTGCGCGAAATAGGGCGTGTCGACCACCATCAGCCACGCCACCATGACGTCGTGGATGTTGCAACCCAGCACGACCAGGCCGGACCTGTCGAATAACACCGGATCGGTCAGCCTGCCGGCGTAGAGCTTGAGCGCAAATTTCTTCGCCGGTGAGAAGGAGTACACCGAGTGTCGGATATTGTCGCTGTTCGGGAAGGAGACCGCGGTTCCCGACTGCACGACATTCACGCGCGGTACGAAGGTCCGGTTGATCTGGTCGATGACGTATTTGGCACCCTGCGCGGCACGCGCCGGTACATTCGGCACGGCGTAGACGATCGCATCCTCGAGCGGTATGCCCGCTGCCGACTGCACGCGCACGGACAGGTCGGCCGCCAGTGCCCACCCTGGCAGGCACACGAGCGCCACGGCAGGCCACAGCATTGTGGGCCGGTCGTTCATCAGGATCCGGGCCGCTTCGGCATTGGGGGCGAGGGCACCTCGATGATGTCCGGCGCCATGGGTGCCAGCAGGGCCAGCAGTTCATTGCGTTCGCGCAACGGCACATGGTGCCGCCGCATCGACTTGCGCAGGATCTCCACCAGCCCGAAGAACTGTGACTGGGTGATGTTGTGGCCTTCGTGAACCTCGCGCATCGTGTCACCGCTGTAGTGGCAGCCCCCGCCCGCGATATCGCAGATCTGTTCGACGATTAATTGTTTGATACGGCGTAGGTTGCTGCCGCTGAAGGATTGGTTCAGGCGCGGGTCCGCCACCACCTGGTCGATGGTCTCGGAGACGACGGCCGTCATCACCGGTTCGCCGCCCAACCTGGTGTAAAGCGGCAGTGTTGCCGCCGACGTGGGTGCGCTGCACACACCCAGCGCGCTCAGCAGCACCATGGCGACGCCGGCGCATTTGGGGACTGGTGACATCCTGAGGATGGTAGGGGGGAATGCCCGCCACCGGTGTTAAGTGCCTCACAGCTGCCAACTATGTGGAAAGTCACGGAAAAGTCCGATCGATCCACGGAGAATGAAGAGCCCTGCAACTGTGATCCTGTTCACATCACTCCGGGATTTAAATGCCGAAATCAGTATCTGCGGGCTTGACGGGGCTGGTGCTGCTATCCGTCACTGCCGCAAGCCTGGCCGGCGACCGTTTGCTCGCCACCGGCGGGGTCATGAACCTTGAAGGCGGTGCCGGCGGGGGCCTGACGCCCTGGGCCCTGATCGCGGGTCTTGGCACCAATCGGGAAGTGGGCGCCAGCGCCTTCTGCACCCAGGTCAAGCCGCAGGACTTCAGGTTGGACAGCTGCGGAGTGGCTGCCGGTTTCTTTGATCGCGCGGAACTCTCGGTCGCGCGTCAGGCATTCAACCTCGGCGCGACCGCCCCCGGGCAGAACATCGATCAGACCATCATCGGCGGCAAGCTGCGGCTGTTCGGCGATGCGGTCCTGGATCAGGACGGCTGGCTGCCGCAGGTGGCGCTCGGCGTCCAATGGAAGCACAACAGCAATTTCGATCTCATCCCCAAGGCCCTCGGCGCCCGGCGTGCCGACGGCACCGATGTGTACCTGGCTGCGACCAAGGTATGGTTGGACGGACCCCTTGGGCGCAGCTGGCTGGCGGACATCACCCTGCGGGAAAGCAATGCCAATCAGTTGGGAATCCTCGGCTTCGGCGGTCCTGACGGGAACTATCACCTGCTCGCCGAAGGCAGCCTCGGGGTGTTCCTGTCGGACAATCTCATCCTGGGAGGGGAATACCGCCAGAAGCCCAACAACCTCTCGGTGTTCCGGGAAGATGACTTCAAGGACGTGTTCCTGGCGCTGGTCCCGGTGAAGTACGTTTCCCTCACTGTCGGCTACGCCGATCTGGGAAATATCGCCAATCGACCCCATCAGGCTGGCAGCTACCTTTCTCTGCAAGGCAGTTGGTGATGACTGGTCATATAATCGCCGGATGGCTGCCAGGAAAACCAAGCAGACGGCGCGCAAGCCTGCCGCGAAACGTCGCTCGGGCAAGCTAGGTCCTGCGACGCAACGGCGCGGATTGGCAAGCGCCGAGATCGTTCTCGCCCTCGATGAGCCGACACTGGCGCAGGTCGTCGCCGCGGTACGCGCGGCCGACGGTTCCACCATCGGCGCCTATCGCGAGCCGCTCTCCGGCCGGCCGCTGCTGCTGGCCTCGCTGCCGTTCTCGGCCATCGAACCGACGCCCTTCCAGCGCGACCTGTCACCCACCCACGCCAAGCGCCTCTCGGGTGCCATCGAGGCCACGGGCGCCTTCCTCGATCCTTTGATCGTGGTGCTTGGTGAAGGTGGCCGTTTCTGGACTCCCAACGGCCGTCATCGGCTGGCAGCGGCGAAGGTACTGGGATTGAAACAGATCACGGCCCTCATCTCTCCGGATGAGAGCCTGTCGTTTCGCATCCTGGCGCTGAACACCGAGAAGGCACACAACCTCAAGGACAAGAGCCTCGAGGTCATCCGCATGGCGCGCAGCCTCGCGAAGCGCGAACCGACCCGCAAGGAGTCGGCGTTTGCCGAGCATTTCGAGGCGGCGGAGCTGCTGACGCTGGGCGCCATCTACGAAAAGAATGCCCGCTTTGGCGGCGGCGCCTACAACTCGTTCCTGCGCAAGGTCGATCGGTTTTCCGAAAGGACCCTCACGATCAGCCTCCGTGAACGCGCCGACCTCGCGGCGCGGCTGTTGGAGATCGACCAACGGGTCAAGAAAATCGTGACGACGTTGCAGGAACGCGGCATGAAGTCCCCCTACCTGCGCAACTACGTCGTCGCCCGCATCAACCCGGTGCGCTTCCACCGTCTCAAACCCGGGGACCGCAAGCCGGCCATGCCGATCCTGCAGGCCATGACGCGGATGGCGGGGGCGGCGCGCGACTTCGATCTGGCCAAGGTATCGCTGAGTGATCTGGCGTTCGTGGCCGCCGGTGCCGAGTCTTCAGAGTAGGCCGCGCGCTCCCAAAGGGCCCTCGTGAACCAACACTCGCATTTCTTCCTCGGCGCCGGACACGCCGCGAGCGAACGGCGCACCTGGATCGTGATCGGACTGTGCGCCGCCATGATGGGCGCGGAAATCATCGGTGGCGTGCTGTTCGGGTCCATCGCACTGGTCGCGGATGGGCTGCACATGAGCACCCATGCCGCCGCCTTGCTGCTGGCGGCCGTGGCCTACACCTATTCCCGACGGCACGCCGAGGATCCGCGCTTCACCTTCGGGACCGGCAAGGTCGGCGACCTGGCGGGATTTGCCAGTGCCATCATCCTGGCAATGATCGCCTTGCTCATTGGCTACGAGTCGATCACGCGATTTCTCGCGCCCGTGCCGATCCGCTTTGCCGAAGCCCTGCCGATCGCAGTCCTCGGGTTGCTGATCAACATCGCCAGTGCGTGGCTGCTCAGTGCCGGGGCCCACGAACACGGTCATGGCCACCACCATTCCCATGGCGCCGCCCATCGCGACAACAATCTGCGCGCCGCCGTCATTCACGTGATCGCCGACGCGGCCGTATCGGTGCTGGTCATTATCGGACTGCTGGCCGCGCGGAGCTTCGGCTGGCTGTGGATGGATCCCCTGGCCGGAATCGTCGGCGCGGGTGTGACGGCGAGCTGGGCCCTGGGCCTGATCCGCGACACCGGCGCCATCCTGCTCGACATGAATCCGGACGGGCGCATGGCCAATAATCTGCGCCAGACCCTCGAAAATGACGGTGACCAGGTCGCGGATCTGCACCTGTGGCGTCTTGGCCCCGGGCACCTCGGGGCCATCGTCTGTGTCGACACCCGTCAGGCCCGCGGCCCGGACTATTACCGCGCCAAGCTCGCAAGTTTCCGCGGCCTCTCGCATCTCACCATCGAAGTACATTCACTAGGCTGATGACGAGTGGCGCTGCGCGTCCCGATTACTTCGGCGGAATCTGGCTGCTGACGCCGTTTTCCTGATGGTTCAGCACGTGCTGTTCGGGCTTGGTGAGGTGACCGCCGTTCTGATGGGCCATGTCACGCTCTTCCTGGCGCACCTGGCGATCGTCCTTGTGGGCGGTGCGCGCCTGGCTGCGCGTCATGGTGCCCGCCTTCACATCATTGTGAATACGACGGTTCTGATTGTTCAGCCGATGATTGACCTGAGTCCGGCGTGGATGACTCTTCTGCCAGGTGGTCTCGGCCGAAGCGGTTCCGACCACGCCGGCGAGCATTACCGCGGCGGCGGCGAAGGTCAGCGTCTTGCGAAATCTGCTTGACATGGGGAGTGCTCCTATCGTGTGCCTCATGAGGGTAGGAACGGTCGCCCTGACGCAGCGCTGACCTGGGTTACGAGTTATTAAAGATTCGAAGGCTGGCTAGCCCAGATCCGCGATTGCATTGGCGGGCACCCTGCCGCGGGCGACCGCGACACCCTCGCTGCGCAGGCGACGGGCCTGTTCGCGAAAATGCTTCGAGCCGGGTGGGAACACGATGCGGCCCCCGGCGCCGAGAATCCGATGCCAGGGCAGCGCCAGGTCCGCCGGCGCCATTCGCAGCGCGTAGGCCGTCATGCGGGCGCGGCCGGGCAGACCCGCCGCGCGCGCCACCTCACCGTAGGTGGCAACCTGGCCGCGCCTCACCGAGGCGATCACATGCCAGATGTCCTGCAGTGCGGGATTGTGCTCGGGCGCCAACTTCTTGCCGGCGCGGCCTTTGGCCCCGCGGGCGGGACCGAAAAGTCTGTGGGTGAAGGGCATGGCGGCGCATTGTGCACCGAAATCATCGGCCAAAAAAAACCCCGCGTGAGCGGGGTCATCTGGTCGCTTGCTTGCTTGCTATGGAGGAGCAATTGTTCTGATTCTTGTCCGGTCGTCGGGGCATCCGCTTGCGTCGGTGCCCCGTGTTGTTCTGAATCTCCAGCCGATCCGCCTGTGCGTCTTCCTTCCCGGCCTACAGGGCCGTCTCTTTCCAGATATACAAGCAACGCCCATGCCAGAGCCCGAAAAACCGGGCGCGATGTGACATCTTGTATCTGCGACGGGGGTCAACGGAGCAAAAGCCCTCCCTATGCGAGGCTTTGATCCTGGCCGACACGCCAGAACAGGAATTCGGTTGGGGCGGTGCAAGTGGTGGTGTCAAAATCATCGACACTATTTTCGACGCCAGGCGTGGGATCTACGACTGAGTTTTTGAGTAAAATATTGTTTTATATAGTAATTCAAGTGTAGGCCGAACTGTAAATGCAATCGACACACAAGTCCGGCCTTTGGACCCTCTGTCTCACTGCCTTGGCGGTGTGCTGCGCCGGCTGCTCGACGACCGCGCCCAAGCAGAAGCCCAAAGCCCCACCGGCTGCGGTGGCCACACCCGCCCCCCCGGTGGTGAGTTCGCCGACGACCGCATCCGCGGCGCCCGGCCTGGAACCCTTCGCGTCAACGTCCCCCGGCCCCGCGCCCGAGACGCCGGCTGCGCCTGCCGCCCCTGTTGCGCCCACCGCGCCCGCGACGCTCACGGGCGGACCACCACCGCCGCCGGCGTCTGTCGCGCCCCCGCCGCGGGTGCTCGACAAGAATTTTCCTCAGCCGCCCATCCTCGACCGCGACGTGAACTTCTGGATCCGCGTCTATACCGAGATCGGCACCAATGCGGGCTACCTGCACGACCAGTACAACCTGGGCGTGGTCTACGAGACCCTCCAGTTTGATCCGGGGATGTCGGCACGCCAGCGCGAGCGCCTGGTCGAAAATCATCGCCAGCAGATCGCCGCGGCGCTCAAGCGCATCGCGCACAGTAGCGGTCCGCTGTCGCCGCAGGACCAGCACATCCGCGACATGTGGGGGGATGCCTATACGCCTGTGCGGGTGCTGAGCGCCGTGGAGGACATCCGCTTCCAGCTGGGTCAGTCCGATCGCTTCCGCGAGGGCCTGGTGCGCTCGGGACTGTGGCAGGCGCATATCGAGCAGACATTGGCCGACCTGGGACTGCCACCGGAGCTTGGCGTGTTGCCGCACGTCGAATCCTCGTTCAATGCCGCCGCGTACTCGAAGGCCGGCGCCGCGGGCATGTGGCAGTTCATGCGTTCCACCGGCCGGCGCTACCTGCGTATCGATTCCGCCGTGGACGATCGCATGGATCCGTTCCGCAGCACCGAGGCGGCGGCGCAGCTGCTGAGCTTCAATTACCGGCTGCTGGGCACCTGGCCGCTGGCATTGACTGCATACAATCACGGGGCCGAAGGCATGCGCCGCGCCAAGGAGCAGGTCGGATCGGATGACATCGCCATGGTGGTGCGCAACTACCACAGCCCGAGCTTCGGGTTCGCATCGCGCAACTACTATGTATCGTTCCTCGCCGCGCTGACGGTGGACAAGAACCCCGAAAAGTACTTCGGCCCGATCAAGCGCGAGCCGGAGGCGAAGTTCCAGGACGTCAGCATGCCTGGATTCGTGACGGTGAGTGCGCTCACGCATGCGCTGCACATCAGCGCGGATCAACTGCGACGCCTGAATCCGGCGCTGTTGCCGGCCTGCTGGGAAGGGCGTCGGCGCGTCCCCAAGGGCTATGTGCTGCGCCTGCCGCTCAGTGGTCCGGAGTGGTCGACGGAGCTTTTGGCGCAGCGCCTGTCGCCTTCTGACCTGCGGGAGCGCCAGACCGTTCCGGAGAAGCGCAAGGTCATGAAGGGTGAGACGCTGGCGAGCATCGCCGGGGACTACGGCATGAAGGCCGGCGAACTCGCGCGCCTCAACAACCTCAAGGCGCACTCGCGCCTGCGGCCGGGGCGGTATCTGCTGGTGCCGGAAGCCAATCCGGTGCGGGTCGCCGCGGTGCGGGTGGATCACGGTGCCGACAATGCACCGGGTGGCGAGGCGACGGTCGCGGCCGTTGCCGCGGCGAGCCCCTCCAGTGCGCCGCCTGCGCAGGTCTCCAGGGATGCCGTGGCCGCGCCGAGCTCCGCGCCGACCGAGGCTTCCAGCGCCCCCGTGCTCGTCGCCGCCAACACCCCCAGCACACCCAAAACAGCCGACACAGCCAACGCGCCGGATGTGGCTGACGTCTCGAGCGCACCGTCGCCGCAGGCTCCTGGTCCCACGGCTGCAGCACCGGCGAGCGGGCTGATTGCCGCCAACAACGAGCCGAATGGTCCGGTGGCGCCGGATGTCGCACCGGAGACCAACAAAGGCGGCGTGTCACCGCAGGTGGCGCAGCAGGAAAGCGAGCAGGATGCGCGCGCGGTATCGCAGGACAAGCCGCTCGCGGTGACCCAGCCGGTGTCTGCCAAGCAGGCCGAAGAGCTGACGCCGGGACTGGGGCCCACTTCGGTGGTCTCGTCGGACAATGCGGATGCGACGGACTACTCGGTGGCGGCCGACGACACCATCGTGGTGGCGCCGACTGAGACTTTGGGAGCCTACGCGGGCTGGCTCGACATCGGCCCCGGACGGCTGCGCAGCTTGAACCACCTGCGGGGCAAGGGTGCGGTGCGGATCGGGCACAAACTGAAACTCGATTTCGCAAACAGTTCCCATGAGAAATTCGAAGCGCAACGCCGCGACTATCATCGCCAGCTCGAGGCCGCGTACTTCGCCTCGCACCGGATATCCGGCACCCGGGTGCACGTGGCGCGCGCCGGGGATTCGCTGTGGAACCTCGCGCATCGTTTCGGTGATCTGCCAGCGTGGCTGTTGCAGCAGTACAATCCCGACGTGGCGTTCGATGAACTGAGGGCCGGAACGCAGATCGTCCTGCCGCGCGTCGAGGATCTTGGCAATGCGGCGGCTGATAATTGAGAAGTCTGTCGGCAAATGGCGCCATCTGCCGTCGGTTGTGACGGCTGCACTTCGCCGCCGGGTCTATTGACCCTATAATTCCGATCATGTGTGATCGTCCGAACCGGAAGATGCTGGCGCTGGCCCTGGGCTTGGCACTGGGCTCGGCTGCGGCTCTGGCCTTCGCCTATGGCAAACCGCAGAGCCAGGCGAAAGAAACCGCGCATCTGCAGAGCGGTTCGACCAGCGGCGATGCCGGCACGGCGTCCGAGCCGCTGATCGCCGACCGGGTCATCGTGCGCAAGGCCGAGCGACGCTTGTACCTGATGCGCGGGGACACTGTATTGCGCACCTACCGCGTGGCTCTGGGGCTGAATCCGGTCGGTCCAAAGGAGCAGGAAGGTGACTCCCGAACTCCCGAGGGCCACTACCAGCTGACCCGCCGCAACCCGCGCAGCGAATATTTCCTGTCGATCCAGGTGTCCTACCCCAACGACAAGGACCTGCAGCGCGCCCATCGCAACCGGCTCACCCCGGGCGGCTCGATCATGATTCACGGACTGCCCAATGAACTGCGCCGGGAACCGGCCTACTACGAGCAGCGCGACTGGACCGACGGCTGTATCGCGGTGTCAGACTCTGACATGCTCGAGATCTGGCTGATGACGCCCCAGGACACCCCCATCGATATCCTGCCTTAGTGAATACCAGCAGTAGCAGCATCATCCCGGATTCGGTCGACGCCCTGGTTGCGCCTCGCGGCAGCCTCGAGAACCTGTCCCAGGAGGAGATAACGAAGCTCCTGGACACCAGCCACAGCGGGCTCTACGGCCTGTTCCGCAAATGCGCGCTGGCGGTGCTCAATACCGGCAACGACACTGACAACGCCAAGGAGATCCTGGAGCGCTACGCGGATTTCCACATCGAGGTCGTGCGCCACGCGCGCGGCATCAAGCTCGAGATGCGCAACGCGCCCGCCACGGCCTTCGTCGACGGCGAGATGATCCGCGGCATCAAGGAGCACCTGTTCGCGGTACTGCGCGATGTCATCTACATCGCCGGGGAGATCATCGACAGCCGGGTGGTGTCGCTGACGGACTCCGGCGCCGTCACCAACGCCGTGTTTCGCATCCTGCGCAACGCGCGGGCGCTGGAATTCAAGGGCTATCCGAACCTGGTGGTGTGTTGGGGCGGACATTCCATCGGTGATGAGGAATACCACTACACCAAGAAGGTCGGCTACGAGATGGGTCTGCGGGGCCTGGATGTCTGCACCGGTTGCGGACCCGGCGCCATGAAGGGCCCCATGAAGGGGGCGACCATCGGGCACGCCAAGCAGCGGGCCATGCAGAGTCGCTACATCGGACTGACGGAGCCGGGCATCATCGCCGCGGAGCCTCCCAACCCGATCGTCAGCCAGCTGGTGATCCTCCCGGACATCGAAAAACGGCTCGAGGCCTTCGTGAGAATGGGCCATGGCATCGTGGTGTTCCCCGGCGGGGCGGGCACGGCCGAGGAAATCCTCTATCTCACGGGGCTGCTGCTGGATCCGGCCAACGCCAAGCAGCCATTCCCGGTGGTGCTGACGGGGCCGGCCGCCAGCGCCGGCTACTTCGAGCACATCCTGCGCTTCGTCGAGGCCACGCTGGGTCGCGAGGCGGTGCGGCGTCTGGAAGTCATCATCGATGATCCGGCGGGCGTCGCCCGGCGCATGGTCGCCGGCATGGAGGCGGTGCGGGCCTCACGGCGCGAACGCAGCGACTCCTACAACTTCAACTGGCAGCTGTCGGTGGGCATCGAGCTGCAGCGCCCTTTCCAGGTCTCCCATGAGTCGATGCGTTCACTGTTGCTGTCGCGCGCGCAGCCGGCCCACATGCTGGCGGCGAACCTGCGGCGGGCCTTTTCCGGCATCGTGACCGGGAATGTGAAGGACTACGGGGTGCAGGCCATCGAACAGCTGGGGCCGTACGAGCTCACGGGCGACCCGAGCGTGATGCACCTGCTCGATGAATTGCTCACGGCCTTCGTCGCGCAGGGGCGCATGAAACTGCCGGGCTCGGTGTACCGGCCCTGCTATCGTCTGGTGGCGTAACATAACGTTTTCGTTATGGCGGCACCGCATCGTCACTTCGAACAGATCGCGCGCGCTGACTTGTGTCGCCACTGATGGGTGTGACCCAGTTCCTGTAGGTGTACCGCTACAACTCCGTACGCTGGCTGCAACCACTTTAGGAGTTGCTGAATGAACTCATCAGACAGGACGCGGGGTGACCCCCTAGGACCTCCGGGAGAAGCGGCCGCCATGGCTCCGCCGATGGCGGGTACGGAGGCCTATGGCTCGTGGCTGGAGCGGATGCAGCGGGCGCGCACGCGCCATGCGGCGATCACGCGCAATCTCTACACCTGGTCGAACTACAAGAATTGGGCCGATCAGGTGAAGGGATCCTGGGAGCAGGAGCCGGAGTCCAAGCGCAAGTAGCGCGGTTAGACGATCTCGGCTTCCGGTTCGGGCGTCACCTCGAGAGACACGGATTTCTGCGGGACAACCGTGCTCTCGAGCCACGCGGTGAGCGGTTCCCAGGCCTTGGTGTCCTCGTGGACCTGGTGGTCCTTCATTTCGTGGATGCCCAGACCCGTTTCCGCGGCGCGTATGTAGTTCTGCGAGTCACGCAGGCTCGCCACGATGGGAATGCCGAGGGATTCCAGGAAGCGCAGCAGCGACTGATAAATCAGGGTATTGACCTTCACCCGGTTGGCGATGACGGCAAGCCGGTTGTCGGTGCGGCGGATCTTCGCCACCAGCAGCAGATCGCGGATGCAGCGCGAGCAGGCGTGGATGTCGATATCCGAGGGCAGCACCGGCACCAGGATCTTGTGCGCATCGCGCGTCAGTTCGATCATGGTCTGGCCGGTCACCGCGGCCGGCGTATCCAGGATCATATGGGTCGTATCCGCCGGCGGGCGCAGCTGGAAGGTGCGGGTCACACGCGGATTGCGCTCATGCGCCGAGATCAGGTACACCCTGGGACGAGCCGGATCACGTCGCGACACCCACCGCCCGGAGGAACCCTGCGGGTCATAATCCATGATCACCGGCCGTAGGCCCCGTGAGGCGAAATAGCCGGCCAGATTCGAGGCGATGGTCGTTTTGCCGGACCCGCCCTTGGGGTTCAGGACGACGATGCGCTGCATGGATTCACAGGGTACTGGTGCCGCAGTACCGCCGCAAGATGAGATCTGTCGCACGCCCGATGTCACATTGAGTTTGTAGTCTGGATCCATGGAACGACTGCTGTTGCTATGGGACGAGCTCGATGACCTGCTGGGCGTGAGCCGCTGCCTGGTGTCCCGCGCCGTGATGCGCATAAATCCGCACTGGTAACCGTCAAAATCGCGATTCCGGCTTGAAAAATCCGCCGGGATACCCAAGATGCTCGCCTGCTCAACCGTTTGATCGGCAGGATCGCGCATGACTGAAGACCAGAAAACCACTCTTGGCTTCCAGGCCGAGGTAAGTCAGCTGTTGCAGCTGATGATCCACTCCCTCTACAGCCACAAGGAGATCTTCCTGCGGGAATTGATCTCCAACGCCTCGGATGCCAACGACCGGTTGCGCTTCGAGGCCATCGCCGCCCCGGCGCTGCTGGCGGAGGACCCTGAGCTGGCGGTGTGGGTGGAGGGAGACACGGCCGCGGGCACCCTCAGGATCCGCGACAACGGCATCGGCATGACCCGGGAGGAGGCGATCGCCAACCTGGGCACCATCGCGCGCTCGGGTACGGCGGAATTTTTCAAGTCCCTCTCCGGGGACCAGCAGAAGGATTCGCAGCTCATCGGGCAGTTCGGCGTGGGCTTCTACTCGGCCTTCATTGTGTCCGACCGCGTCGAGGTGCTGACCCGCAAGGCCGGCACCGCCACCAGCGAGGGCGTGCATTGGGAATCGAGCGCCGACGGCCAGTTCACCGTCCAGTCCGTGAATCTGCCGCAGCGTGGCACCACCATCATCCTGCACCTGAAGGCCGACTGCCGGGAGTTCGCCGAGAGCTGGCGCCTGCGCTCGCTGATCCACCGCTACTCGGATCATCTGAGCTTCCCGGTGCTGATGCGCAAGGAGGCGGCCGCCGGCAAGGACGAGGCCGCGCCGGCCGAGGCGCCATTCGAGGCCGTGAACCAGGCCCGCGCCCTGTGGACCCGCGCCCGCACCGAGATCAAGGACGAGGAATACCAGCAGTTTTTCGAGCACATCGCGCATGATCCCACCGCGCCCCTGGCCTGGAGCCACAACAAGGTCGAGGGCAAGCGCGACTACACCAGCCTGCTCTACGTTCCGGGCCGGGCGCCCTTCGACCTGTGGCATCGGGACGCCGCGCGGGGCCTGAAGCTGTACGTACGTCGTGTCTTCATCATGGACGACGCCGAGCAGTTCCTGCCGCTGTATCTGCGCTTCATCAAGGGCGTGATCGATTCGAGCGACCTGCCGTTGAACGTCTCACGCGAACTGCTGCAGCAGGACGCGGACGTGGAAGCCATGAAGGGCGGCCTGACCCGCCGGGTGCTGGAGCTCTTGGCCAAGCTCGCCGCCGATGAACCCGCCAAGTACGCGACCTTCTGGAAGGAATTCGGCGCGGTGCTCAAGGAGGGCCTGGCGGAGGACTACAGCAATCGGGACAAAATCCTGCCGCTGCTGCGCTTTGCCAGCACCCACGAGGCCGAGGACACCCCCACGGTGAGCCTCAAGGACTACCTGGGCCGCATGAAGAGCGGACAGGAGAAGATCTACTACGTGATCGCGGACAGCGTGGCCGCGGCCCGCAGCAGCCCGCATATCGAACAGCTCAAGGCGCTGGGCATCGAAGTGCTGCTGATGTCAGAACGGGTCGATGAATGGGTCATGGGGCAGGTCGAGGGCTTTGAGGGCAAGACCTTCAAGGACGCCGCACGCGGCGACCTGGAGCTCGGTGGATTGGCCCCGGAGAGCGAAAAGGGCAAGGCCCAAGAGCAGCTCAAGGAGCACCAGGACCTGTTCAAGCGCGTGAAGGAAGCACTGGGCGAGCGGGTGACCGAGGTGCGCGTGGCGTCGCGCCTCACGGACTCGCCGTCCTGCCTGGTGATGGGCGAACGCGACCTCGGCGCTGCCATGCGCCGTATCCTCGAGGCGCAGGGCCAGAAGCTGCCGGAGAGCAAGCCGGTGCTGGAGCTGAATGTGGACCACGCCATCGTGCGCCACCTGGAAGGCATGCAGGACGCGGCGGCGTTCGGCGAACTGGCGCAGCTGCTCTATGACCAGGCGGCGCTGTCCGAAGGCGGGCAGCTGGTGAACCCCGCCGACTATGTGCGGCGACTGAACCGCCTGCTGGTGCGCCTGGCGGTACCCGCGACCCCGTGAACATCAGATCGGCCCTGCGGGCCGAGAGCCTGGTGCTGGAAGGTCCGGCGGGCGCCCTCGAGGCGCGACTGGACTTCCCGACCGGCGGCGACGTCGATCCGGCGGCGCCGGGCGCCTTCGCCGTCGTCTGTCATCCGCACCCGCTCTTCGGCGGGACGTTGACCAACAAGGTGGTGCACACCCTCGCGCGCGCCTTCAATGACTCGGGCATACCCAGCCTGCGGTTCAATTTCCGGGGTGTGGGCGACAGCGCCGGCACGCATGACGGGGGGGCAGGCGAGGTGCACGACGCTTTGGCGGCGGTCCGTTACGGCCGCAGGCGCTGGCCTCAGGCGCAGCTATGGCTGGCAGGATTTTCGTTTGGGGCCGCCGTCGCGTTGCGGGCCTGCCCAGAAGCTGCCGCCGCGGGCCTCGTGGCCGTGGCACCGGCGGTGGATCGCATGGATATCGGGATGGTGAGTCCTGCCTGTCCGCTGCTGGTGGTGCTGGGCGATGCGGATGACGTGGTATCCCCGCAGCGCATGCTGGACTGGGCACGCGGTCTGGATCCGGCACCGGCGCTTGAGGTGCTGGCCGGAGCCGGCCATTACTTTCACGGCCGCCTGCCCGAGCTGCACGACAGCGTCACGGCCTTCCTAAATCAAAGGCCCGGGTAAACTTCACGCTCGCCCGGGCCGTTTGAGTATCAGGAATTGACCATGCTCTTCAGGCTCTTCAGCGGCAGCACGCGCACTTTCTTGCTCGCGGGCTTCGCCTTGAACGTCATCTTCTCGCCAGTGAACGGATTCACGCCCTCACGCGCCTTCGTGGCGGGCTTCTTCACGACCTTCAGCTTCAGAAGGCCCGGCAGTGTGAACAGGCCATTGCTGCGCAGGCTCTTCTTGATCACGCCACTCAGAGAATCGAATACGCCACTGACCTGTTTGCGGGACAGTGAAGTGTCCTTGGAAATCTGAGTCAGGATCTCCGACTTGGTCGGTGCGCCACCCTTTTTCGCCATGTTTTGCTACTCCTCCAACGTTGTAACCGAAGCGCGCGGACCGCACCGCGCATAACGAATCGCGCCGAAAAATAGCACATGGGGACACATTCGCAAGCTATTTCTTCGCTGCTGCTGCGCTTGAAGTGCCTTTTTTTTCAGCGTTTGCGTGTGCGCGCGGATTGTGCGTGGGTGCGGCGCGGGCGCGCGCAGCGCTCGCTCGAGTGAACTGCATTGAATGGTGCTGCGTCAGCACCACGCTGCAAGTGGCTGTTTTCCTCGGACTTACATTCTGCGCGCGAGCGCTCAGCGCAGCAGGATCAGCAATGCCTGAATCAGCAAGCCGGCCCACAGCGGTGACAGATCCAAACCCGCGAGCGGTGGAATGATGCGCCGGATAGGCTGCAGTATCGGCTCGCAGAGGCTGCTGAGCAGCGGCTGCAGGGGCGAGTAGCTACCCTGCGCGATCAGGCTCATCAGCGCGTAGAGGAAGATGGCGTAAAAATACAACCACAGCACCGAGGTGGCGAGCAGCAGCGCCGCTGCCCGCAGCAACAGCGGCGGCGGCGGCACGCCGAAGCCGCGCACCATGCTCATGAGCACGACATCGGCCAGGGTGACGATGAGCACCGTGACCACCGAGGCGGTGTCGATCTTGTTGATCGGCGGCAGCACCCGACGCAGCGGCATGATCAGCGGATTGGTGACTTTGACGACCGCCTGCGCGATGGGATTGCGAAAGTCCGCCCGCGACCATTGCATCAGCAGCCGCAGCAGCGCCACATACAGCGCCAGGGTCAGCACCGAGTCGACCAGAAAATAGATGGCGTTCATCGCGCGGTCCCGAACTGGTCGGCGAGTTCGCGGCTGCGCCGGGTGGCGGCCTCCAGGGCGCGCGCCACGATGGCGCTGAGGTCGGCCGCCGCGAAGGCGCCGAGGGCGGCCTCGGTGGTGCCACCGCGGGAGGTGACTTCCTGGCGCAGTCGGACGAGGTCTGCGTCCTCACCAGCGGCCAGCGCCCCCGCGCCGTGCAGAGTTCCGACCGCGAGCCGGCGGGCCGCCTCCGGCGCCAGCCCCTGGGCCACCGCGGCCTGCATCATCAGTTCGGCCAGCAGGAAGAAGTAGGCGGGTCCGCTGCCCGACAGCGCTGTGACCACGTCCAGATCGGATTCGTGTTCCACCCACACGGTGTGCCCGGCCGCCTGCAGCGTCTGTTCGGCAAGCCGACGCTGTTCAGCCGTCACGCCGGCAGCCGCATACATCCCGGTGACGCCGGCACCGATCAGCGCGGGACGGTTGGGCATGGTGCGGATGACGGGCACGTCGGCACCCACCCAGGTGTTGAGCGAGGCGATGCGGATACCGGCCGCGACCGACAGCAGCAACGGGCGGGCGGCTTGCAGCCGCGAGGCCAGGGGTTGCAGCACCTTGCCGGCTTCCTGCGGTTTGACCGCCAGGATGACCAGCGCGCAGCCCTCGATGGCGCTGTCGTTGTCGGCACTGGCCCGGATCTGAAAGTCCCGCGTCAGTTGCTCGCGGGCCGTCGCCGAGGGTTCACCGACGCTGAGCTGTGCGGCCGGTGTGCCACGCGCAATGAGGCCGCCGATGAGGGCGCGCGCCATGTTGCCGCCCCCCAGGAAACCGATGCGAAGAGAATTCATCGCGAGGATTGTATATGGCTGGGGCTTGGCCGCGCCACGCGCGGGCCGAAGAGATCAGTGCCGATGCGTACCAACGTTGCACCCTCCTGGACCGCAGCCTCGAGGTCGGCGCTCATGCCCATCGACAAGGTGTCCAGGCCCGCGCCGGCAGCGTTCACGCTCTCCAGCAACTGTCGCAGCTGGTGCAGCCAGTAGCGCTGGCGCGCGGGTTCGCTCTCAGGTGGTGGCAGGCACATCAATCCGCGTAGCTTCAAGCGGGGCAACTGCGCGATCTCGTGCAGCAACTGCGGTACCAACTGCGGATCCACGCCGCCCTTGCTGGCTTCGGCGCCGATCTGCACCTGCACGCAGACGTTCAGGGGCGGTGCATGATAGGGACGCTGCTCGGACAGCCGCTCGGCGATGCGCAGCCGATCGACGCCATGCACCCAGGCGAAATTCTCGGCCACGGCACGGGTCTTGTTGGCCTGCAGGGCACCGATGAAGTGCCAGGTGGGCGCGGGATCCTGGGCCAGGGCCGCGATCTTGGGCAGGGCATCCTGGACGTAGCTCTCCCCGAAATCGTGCAAGCCCGCAGCCAGGGCCGCGGCGAGCACCGCTGCGGGCTGCCCCTTGCTGGCGCCCACGAGTGTGATCTGGTCCACACTCCGGCCCGATTGTGCTGCGGCCGCACCGATCCGCGCCCGAACCTGCGCGAGATTGGCGGCCACGCGCTGCGCCGCGAGCGAATTCTGTGGATCTATTAACATATGGGCTGGCCGACCCCTCCGCTATACTCGAAGTTGAATCGCGCTTGCCGTCCCTCGAGGAATTTCAATGGCCGTAGACATTGCGCAGCTGCTCGCCTTCGCGGTGAAGAACAGCGCTTCGGATCTGCACCTGTCCGCGGGCGTACCGCCGATGATCCGTGTCGACGGCGACATGAAGCGTATCAACATGCCGGCACTTGCCCACAAGGAAGTGCACAGCATGGTGTACGACATCATGAACGACAAGCAGCGCAAGGCGTACGAGGAATTCTTCGAAACCGACTTCTCATTCGAGATTCCGAAGCTGGCGCGCTTCCGCGTCAACGCCTTCAACCAGAACCGTGGCGCCGGCGCGGTATTCCGCACCATTCCGTCGCTGATCCTGAGCCTCGATGACCTGAACTGTCCGAAGATCTTCCGCGACCTGTGCATGCTGCCGCGCGGCCTGGTGCTGGTGACGGGGCCGACCGGATCGGGCAAGTCCACGACGCTTGCGGCCATGATCAACCACGTCAATGACAACCGCCCGGATCACATCATCACCATCGAGGATCCGATCGAGTTCGTCCACGAGTCCAAACGCTGCCTGATCAACCAGCGCGAAGTGCACCGCGACACCCTGGGCTTCTCCGAGGCGCTGCGTTCGGCGCTGCGCGAGGATCCGGACGTGGTGCTGGTCGGTGAAATGCGCGACCTCGAGACCATCCGCCTGGCGCTGTCGGCCGCCGAAACCGGACACCTGGTGTTCGGCACCCTGCACACCAGTTCGGCGGCGAAGACCATCGATCGCATCGTCGACGTGTTTCCGGCCGCCGAGAAGGAAATGGTGCGTTCGATGCTCTCCGAGAGCCTGCGCGCCGTCATCTCCCAGACGCTCTTGAAGAAGAACGGCGGCGGCCGTATCGCCGCGCATGAAATCATGATCGGCACGCCGGCCATCCGCAATCTGATCCGCGAGGGCAAGATTGCCCAGATGTTCTCCGCCATCCAGACCGGTCAGGCAATGGGCATGCAGACCCTGGATCAATGCCTCACCGACATGGTCGCCAAGGGCCTGGTGAGCAAGGAAGAGGCGCGCTACAAGGCCTCCAACAAGGACGCGTTGTAAGCCATGGATCGCGATCAAGCCATCAAGCTGATGCAGGATCTGCTGCGGCGCGTCACGGAAAAGAAGGCGTCCGACCTGTTCATCACGGCGGGCTTTCCGCCGGCGATCAAGGTCGACGGCGAGGTGCGGCCGCAGAGCGATCGTGCGCTGACCGCCGAGCAGTCCGCCACCCTGGTCCGCGCCATCATGAATGACCGCCAGACCAAGGAATTCGATGCCACCAAGGAGTGCAACTTCGCGATCTCGCCGCCGGGCATCGGCCGCTTTCGCGTCAGTGCCTTCGTGCAGCAGGGCGCCACCGGCGCCGTGGTGCGTCTGATCAACGCCAAGATCCCCAGTTTCGAGGAGCTGGACCTGCCGGTGATATTGAAAGAAGTCGCGATGACCAAGCGCGGCCTGGTGATGATCGTCGGTGGCACCGGCTCGGGCAAATCGACCTCGCTGGCCGCCATGATCGGCCATCGCAACGAGAATACCCGGCATCACATCGTCACCATCGAGGACCCGGTCGAGTACGTCCATCACCACAAGGGCTGCGTGATCACGCACCGCGAGGTGGGAGTGGATACCGAGACCTGGCATGCGGCGCTCAAGAACACCCTGCGGCAGGCTCCGGATGTCATCCTCATCGGCGAGGTGCGGGACCGCGAGACCATGGAATACGCCATCCAGTTCGCCGAAACCGGCCACCTGGTGCTGGCGACCCTGCACGCCAACAGCGCCAACCAGGCGCTGGACCGCATCATCAATTTCTTCCCCGATGAGCGGCGCGAACAGCTGCTCATGGACCTCTCGCTCAATACCCGCGCCTTCGTCTCACAGCGGCTGATTCCACGCGAGTCGGGCGGCGGCCGCATCGCCGCCACCGAAATCATGCTGAACTCGCCGCTGATCCAGGACCTCATCTTCAAGGGCGAGGTGGCCAAGATCAAGGAAGTCATGGGTCGCTCCACCCGCCTGGGGATGCGAACCTTCGACCAGTCACTGTACGAGCTCTACGAGAGCGGCTACATCTCCTACGAGGACGCCCTGCGCAATGCCGACTCCAAGAACGAGCTGCGCCTGCGCATCAAGCTGGAGAGCCGGCGTGAGCATGTGGATGCCGGCGATGGCGGCCTGACGCTCACCGAGGAAGCGGACGAGGGCAAGAGTTTGTGAACGCGGCCGGCGACGACCTGCTGCCCGAAGCTGAGGGCCCGGAGGTTCGTGCCGCACAGGGACCCGCAGGCGGCGAATCCATGGCGCAGACCGTTCTCAACACCAAGCCTTTGTTCAAACTGATGGTGGAGAAGAAGGCCTCGGACCTGTTCTTCACCGCCAATGCGCCCATCAAGATCAAGATCGAAGGGCAGATCTTCCCGGTCAACAAGAACGTGCTGACCCCGGAGGTGGTGCGCCAAACCGCCATGGGACTGATGAATCAGGACCAGCGCGAGCGCTTCCAGACGGAACTGGAGATCGATTTCGCCATCTCCCGCCCCGGCCTGGGGCGCTTTCGGGTCAACATCTTCATGCAGCGCGGCTACCCGGCCGTGGTGCTGCGCTATATCACGGCCGATATGCCGCGCCTGGAGGCCCTGAACCTGCCAGAGGTCATGCGCGACCTCATCATGCTCAAGCGCGGGCTGGTGCTGGTGGTGGGGGCGACCGGCTCAGGCAAGTCGACCACCATCGCGGCGATGATCAACCACCGCAATGAAGGCTCCTCGGATCACATCGTGACCATCGAGGATCCGATCGAGTTCCTGCACACCAACAAGCGCTCCATCGTCAACCAGCGCGAGGTGGGCCTCGACACCAAATCCTTCGCCCGCGCCCTGCGCAGCGTCATGCGCTCGGCGCCGGATGTCATCCTGGTCGGGGAAATCCGCGACAGGGAGAGCATGGAGGCGGCGATCAGCCTCGCGGGCACCGGCCACCTGGTGCTGGCCACCCTGCACGCCAACAACTGCGCGGAGACTCTGGACCGCATCATCAACATGTTCCCGCGCGAGCAGCACAACCAGATCTTCCTGGACCTCTCGCAGTACCTGCGCGCGGTGATGGCGCAGCGCCTGGTGCTGGGCAAGGACGGCAAGCGCGTGGCCGCGGTGGAGGTGATGCTCAACACCCCGCATATCAGCGAACTGATCAAGAAGGGCGACGTGATGGGCATCAAGGAAGCCATCATCGCCAGCGGCGAGCGCGGCGTGCAGAGCTTCGACGTCGCCCTGCATGGCCTGGTGAAGCTGAACCGCGTGACCCTGGATGAGGCGCTGCTGCACGCCGACTCGCGCGCCAACCTCGAGACCAAGATCAACTTCGGTTGAGGATCACCTCGGCCAGCACCGCCATGCGCACGGCGACGCCGTTGCGAACCTGATCGCGAATCGCCGACTGCGGGCCATCCGCCACGTCCGAGGCGATTTCGATACCCCGGTTCATGGGTTGCGGGTGCATGACGATGGCGTCCGGCTTCGCCAGCTGCAGGCGTTCCGGCGTCAGGCCGTACTTGGCAAAGTAGCGGTCGGCGTCCGGCAGCGATGCCTGGCTCATGCGCTCCTTCTGGATGCGCAGCATCATGATCACATCCGCGTCCTTCAGGCCCTTCGCAAGCGTCGTATGGCGCGCGCAGCCGGGGAACTCGCCCGGCTCGGGCATGAACACGGGTGGCGCGACGATGCGCAGCTCGCCCACCGACAGGGCGGTCAGCACGTCATAGGCGGAACGCGCCACGCGCGAATGACGCACGTCACCGACGATGGCGACCGCCAGCTGCGACAGATCCGGCTTGCGTTGCAGGATGGTCAGGGCGTCGAGCAGGCCCTGGGTGGGATGGGCGACATGGGCTTCACCGGCCGAGAGCACACTGACGTGCGGGCGCACGTGATCGGCCACCAGGCCGGGTATGCCTTCCTCGGCATCACGGATCACGAGCACGTCGACATGCAACGCTTCGAGGGTGTAGATGGTGTCGAGCATGCTCTCGCCCTTGACGCGCGAGGACAGCTGCAGCTCCAGGTTCACGACATCCGCGCCCAGGCGCTTCGCGGCAAGTTCAAATGAGACGCGGGTGCGGGTCGAGGGCTCCGTGAAGAGGTTGGCGACCGTGACGCCGGCCAGGTCGCTCGAGGCCGGCGGCGGCTCGCCCAGCGAGCGCACGAAGGACTGCGAGCGCTCGAGCAGGTGCGTGAGCACGCTGCGGTCCAGGCCCGCCAGAGTCAGCAGGTGGCGCAGATGTCCGTTCTCGCGCAGCTGCTGGGTGATCGTGCGGGTGGTAACGGTGGTTTCGGTCACTTCTTGTGGTCCCCTTCTCCGGCCAGCCAGCGCGTCAGGATGACGGCGGCGGCGGCACTGTCGATGTCCTGTCGCTGCACGCGGCGGCGGCGCTGGCCGCTGGCACGCTGGTCCTTGAGCCGGCGGCCCGCCTCGAGCGATGAGCCGTGTTCGTCCACATGCTCCACCGGCAGCGCGAAGCGTGCCTGCAGGGCCAGCGCGAACTGCCGGGTGGCCTGGGCCATGCTGCCCTCGGTGCCGTCGGCATTATAGGGGACGCCGACCACCAACACGTGCGGGGAAAGGGCGAGGATTTCTCGTCTGATCGCGGCCCAGTCGGGCACTCCGTCATGGGCGGCGACGGCCGGCCGCGGCGCCGCGGTCGCGGTCAGAGTGTCCCCGGCCGCCATCCCGATGCGGCGCCGACCGTAGTCGAAAGCCAGGGCAATGCGTGGGGCGGGTTCGGGGTCAGGCATTGCCGGCGGTGAAGCTCAGCTTCTCCACGTCCACGCCGAGGAACTGCCAGGAAGCCTGCCAGCGCTTGGTGAATGGCAGGTCGAACAGCAGGCGCTCATCCGCGGGCACCGGCAGCCAGGCGTTCTCGCGGATTTCACGTTCCAGCTGGCCGGCATCCCAGCGGGCGAAGCCCAGCGCCACGTAGGCGTCGCCGGGACCCTCACCGCGCGCCATGGCGGCCAGCACATCGCGCGAGGTGGTCACCTGGATCAGTTCCGAGACCTTGTGGGTGGAGTCCCAGTCCCCGCCCGGGCGGTGCAGCACGAATCCGCGGTCGGTGCGCAGCGGGCCGCCGCACAGCACGATCTGGGCGCCAATCTCCTCGTCGCGCGGCTCGAGCTTCATCTGTGAGAGCACATCGCGCAGCATCATGGGCGAGGGCTTGTTCAGCATGATGCCCAGGGCGCCCTTGTCGCTGTGCTCGCACACCAGCGTCACCGAATGCGCGAAGTCATCGGTCAGCGAGGGCATGGCGATGAGCAGGTGATTGGTGTAGCTGGCTTCGGTCACGCGGCAAGTATGGCGGCGTTGCGGGAAGGGCTCAAGGAACCGTGGTCACAGCGCCGGAGGTCAGCCGCCCACCGGTGAACTGCCACTCGTAGGCGAAGCGCAAGGTGCGGTAGCGGGCCGCGAGGTCCGGCGGAAACGGGTCAAAGGGGCTGGCGAGCTTGAGGATGGCCAGCGCGGCGGCATCCAGGTCGGCATAGCCGCTGCTGGTGAGAATGTCGGCCTTGGCCAGCCGGCCGTCGGCATTGATGGCCACCTCCAGCACGGGGCTGGCCCTGACCCCGGCGCGCAGCGCGGCGGTCGGGTAATTGAGCGTACCGATGCGCTCTACCCGCCGCCGCCAGCTGTCCAGGTAGGGGGCGAGGATGGATTTGCGAGTGTCCGGGGTGATCCACAGCTCATCGCGTTTAGGGCCGCGCAGCTGCACCGCGCCCGCCTCACTGTCTGCCGGGCGCGGTTGCGCGGGGGCCTGGGTCGCCAGAGGTTGTTCCCGGGCAGCTCCCGCCTCGCCCTGGACCGAGGCGAAATAGCGGATGTCGGTACGAGGCGCGACGGTCGTGACGACCTGGTCGTCGGCCCGGGCGGTCGCCGGGGCCGAGCTGGTCAGACTGGTGCCGCTGTCGTCCCCGGCATGCGGCGGCGGCGAAAACGCGCTGGCCTGGTTGTGCGCCGCCGTGGGCGCCGAGGTATTGCCGGAGCCCAGCTGGGTGCGCTGCGCCAGGTAGGCCGCGCTGTCATTGCGATCAGCGGTCGGCAATTCCTCCGAGACCAGCAGCACGTCCAGGCCGCGACTGCCGGGCTCATGGCTGCCATTGCCCGCAAATGTCAGGCCGAGAATGATCATGCCGTGGATCAGGGCGGCGATGAACAGGGTCATCAACAGCCGCTCGCGGACCGGGGCCGAACCTTCGCGTGGAATGAGAGCCCGCATCAGCTCCTCAGCGGCGCAACCGACGCTCGATGGCCTGCATCAGCAGGTCGCCGATATTGACCTGGAATTGCTGGTCGAGTTCGCGGATGCCCGTCGGGCTGGTCACATTGATTTCAGTGACAAAACCGCCAATGACATCCAGGCCCACGAACAGCATGCCCTTTTGCGCCAGCGTGGGCCCGATCTGGGCACTCAGCCAGCGGTCCCGCTCAGTCAGGGGCCGCCCGACCCCCTGGGCGCCGGCGGCCAGATTGCCGCGGTTGTCGCCCGCGGCCGGGATGCGCGCCAGGGCGTAGGGAACCGGCTCCCCATCCACCAGCAGCACCCGCGAGTCGCCGCTTTCGACGATTTCCGGCAGGTAGCGCTGGACCATGGCGTAGCGTGCGCCACTGCCGGTCAGGGTTTCGAAAATGACCCGGGCGTTCTTGTCGTGCGGCTCGGTGACGAAGATCGAGCGGCCGCCCATCCCGTCCAGCGGCTTGCACACGACCTTGCCGTGCTCGCGCATGAAGGCGTCCATGTCGGCCATGCTGCTGGTGATCAGCGTCGGGGCACAGCATTGCGGGAACCAGGCGGTGTAGGCCTTCTCATTCATATCGCGCAGGCCCTGCGGATCGTTGACCACCAGGGCACCCTGCTCCTGCGCCCGATCAAGAATGTAGCTCGAGTAGATGAACTCCATGTCGAAGGGTGGATCCTTGCGCATCAGGATGCAGTCGAAGCTCCCGAGCGGCTGCGTGGCGATTGCGCCAAGGGTGAACCAACCCGCCGGGTCCGGCCGCACCGTCAGCGGCCGTGAGTGTCCCAGCGCCTGCCCGTCGCGGACGTGCAGGTGCTGCTGTTCGAGGTAGTGCAGTTCAAAGCCGCGGGATTGGGCGGCCAGCAGCATCGCCAGGGTGGAATCCTTCGCGTATTTGATGCTGGCGATGGGGTCCATGACGACGGCAAGTCGGAGCTTCTGGGTCATGTCGCCAGTTTCGCACGGCCCAAGGACCGGGAGTTACGTCGCAAGACGGGAAAGCCGCACAACGCGCAAGCCCTTCAATGTGCAAAATCGTGATAAGTCTGACATAGCAGGGGGTGTGCCGATATGTTAAAACCCGAACGGCCTGCAAATCGGGCAGGTGACCATATGGATGCTAAGGTGGAAGGAGTCGTCTCCGTGTCCGGCAGCAATTCGAAGCTCCAGGGCCTGAAGGTCCTGGTCATCGATGACAGCAAGACCATCCGCCGCACGGCCGAAACCCTGCTGGCCAAGGAAGGTTGCGAGGTCTTCACCGCCATCGACGGCTTCGACGCGCTCGCCAAGATCGCCGACCACCAGCCCGACATCGTTTTCGTGGACATCATGATGCCGCGTCTGGACGGCTATCAGACCTGCTCACTGATCAAGCACAACAAAGTCTTTCGCGCCATCCCGGTGATCATGCTGTCCTCCAAGGACGGGCTGTTCGACCGGGCCCGAGGGCGCATCGTCGGTTCGGAGCACTACCTGACCAAGCCGTTCACCAAGGACGAGCTGCTCAGCGCCATCGAAACGCACATTGGGAGATAATGGCCATGCCATTGGTACTCATCGTGGATGATTCGCCCACCGAGCTGCATGTGATGCAGAAGGCCCTGCAGAAGCATGGCTATCGCACCGCAGCCGCGGCGGACGGCGCCGAAGGCATCCGCCTGGCGCGCGAAATCAATCCCGATCTGATCTTCATGGATGTGGTGATGCCGGGCATGAACGGCTACCAGGCGACGCGCACGTTGGTGAATGATCCGAAGACCCGGACCATTCCCATCGTCATGGTCACCTCCAAGGGACAGGAGACGGACAAGATCTGGGGACTGCGGCAGGGCGCGGTCGATTACATGGTGAAGCCGGTATCGCCGGATCAACTGGTGGCCAAGGCCCAGGCGACGCTCGCGCACTAGCCGCGGGCGCATCGAGGATGGAAGAAGTATCACTCAAGTCGCTTCGGGATCGCCCCTTTGAATTGCTCGCAGAGCTCGAGCGTCGTGGGCGCGCGGTCTCCGCACAGCAGGGCAATGAGGGTGCCGCCGGACGCGAATGGGTCGGAGTGGCGCTGCGCATGGCCGGGGAGCTGTTCCTGGCGGCGCGCGAGGAGACCCGCGAGGTGTTGAGCGTCCCGAACAGCATCACCCGGGTGCCGGGCGCCAAGACCTGGGTGCGGGGCCTGGCGAATGTTCGCGGCCAGCTGCTGCCGATCATCGACATGAAACAGTTCATCGGCAGCGGCGTCGCGCTGCTGTCGCGCAATACCCGCATCGTGGTGGTCAACCACCGCGAGATTCCCGCGGGGTTGCTGGTGGATGAGGTGCTGGGTTTCCGGCGCTTCGCGGAATCCGAATTCTCCGGCGACGTGCCGCCGACGGTGGCGCGTTGCGAACGATACCTGGCCGGCTGCTTCCGGCGCGGCCAGGAGCAGTGGCCGGTGTTGAGCCTGCGCACGATCCTGGAAAGCCAGGCGTTCGCCGAGGCGGCAGCGTAATGACCCAGAGCAACGAAAACTCAGGCAAGCCGGAACTGCTGGTGGCGTTGGCCGCCTTTCTGGTGCTGGTGGGCGCGGCGGTGGCGCTGATACGCACCGACCTGCAGACGGCCATGATCCCGGTGGGCTTCGCGCTGCTCGCGACGGTGGTGCTGGTGCTGTTGTGGGTCAAGCTGCGACGCGTGCGCAGTCTGGCCGAGGCGCAAAGTCAGGCGGTGGAGAGCCAGCGTCGAGAAAGCGAACGCAACCAGCAGGCCATCCTGCGGCTGCTGGATGAACTGTCCAGTCTCGCCGACGGGGACCTGACGGTGCAGGCCACGGTCACCGAGGACATCACCGGCGCCATTGCCGATTCCATCAATTACGCCGTGGACGCGCTGCGCGGCCTGGTCACGACCATCAACAGTTCGGCCATCTCGCTGGATGGTGCCGCCCGCCAGACCCAGGCGCTGGCGCAGCACCTGGCCAAGGCCAGCGGTGCCCAGTCCAAGCAGATTGCCGCCGCCACCGAGACCGCCGGCCACGTGGCCTCGGCCACCGAGGAAGTGTCCGGCAATGCCGAACGGGCTGCCGACGTGGCGCGGCATTCGGTGGATGTCGCCCACAAGGGCGGCGATGCGGTCCGTCGCACCATCGACGGCATGAACGCCATCCGTGAAACCATCCAGGACACCTCCAAGCGCATCAAACGCTTAGGGGAAAGCTCGCAGGAAATCGGCAACATCGTCGAACTCATCAACGACATCGCCGAACAGACCAACATCCTGGCGCTGAACGCCTCCATCCAGGCTTCGATGGCAGGCGAGGCCGGCCGGGGCTTCGCGGTGGTGGCCGATGAGGTGCAGCGGCTGGCGGAGCGCGCCGCCACCGCCACCAAGCAGATCGAAGTGCTGGTGCGGACCATCCAGACCGACACCAACGAGGCCGTGGTCTCGATGGAGCGCAGTACCACCGACGTGGTGGGCGGCGCGCTGCTGGCCGAAAACGCCGGCGCGGCGTTGGAGGAGATCGAGCAGGTCTCCAACCAGATCGCGAGCCTGGTGCAGAACATCTCGGCCAGCTCCCGCCAGCAGTCCGGCGCCGTCCAGAACATCGCGCGCAACATGCAGGTGCTCAAGGAAATCAGCGCGCAGACCGCCGATTCGACCAGCGCCACCTCGGTGGCCATCGCGAAGCTGGCCGAACTGTCGGCCGGGCTGCGCAAGTCGGCCGCGGGCTTCAGGCTTCCGGGCGCGCTCGCCCCCGGCGCCGTCCCGGCGGGCGCCACGGGCTCCTTCCCCCGCCCGGAGGACCCGCGCGCCGCGACCTCCACCACCACCACCGCAGTGCGACCTGTCGCGGCCGTCCGTGGCAGTTGAGGGCCGTGAGGGGGACGGCGCATGACTGAAGTCGCAATCCAGAGTTTCGAGCATGTCGGCCGCGAGCTGAACGTCACCCTGGGCGAGGCACGCACGGCGCTGGAGAGCTACGTCGAGCAGCCCGAGAATGTCTCACTGCTGACTCGCACGGCCGCCGAATTGCACCAGGTGCAAGGCGTGCTCAAGGTGCTCGAGATCTACGGCGCGGCACTGCTGGCCGAGGAAATGGAGCAGGTCGCCCGCTACCTGGCGGCCAGCGCCGGGGAACAGAAGAATCAGGCCGAAAGCCTCGATGCGCTGATGCGCGCGATGGTGCAGCTGCCCAGTTACCTGGAGCGGGTGCTGGCCGGTGGCCGCGACCTGGCGTTGATCCTGCTGCCTCTGCTCAACGATCTGCGCGCGGTGCGCGGCTGCGCCCTGTTGTCCGAAGGCACGCTGCTGCTGCTGAACCTCAAATCCGACCGCCAGGCGCAGCCGCTGGCCGGGGAGGCAGGCGAGGCGCCGCTGTCGATCGAACAGTGGGGCCGGCGACTACGGCCACGATTCCAGCTGGGACTGGTGGGCTGGATCCGCGGTGAGCGTCCGGACCAGAACCTCGCCATGCTGGCCGAAGTCGCGCACAAGCTGGAACAGGTGGCCACGCGCCAGCCGGTGTTCCAGCTGTGGTGGGTGACGGGCGCCGTCATCGAGGCCCTGCAGGAGCATGGCCTGTCGAGCGGCGTTTCCATCAAGCGCCTGCTGGGACTGGCGGATCGCGAGATCAAGCGCCTGTACGAAATGACCGAGGTGCGCTATGCGCAGAACCCCGCGGTCGATCTGCTGAACAACCTTCTTTATTACGTCGGGCGATCCGAGTCGGCCGGCCCGCGGGTCACGGCCGTGCGCGCCTCGTTCCGACTGAACGAACTGCTGCCCGTGGATGATGCCGTTGACCAGGAGCGCGAGAGTCTCTCGGCCCCGAGCGTCAAGCTCATGCAGACCGTCGCCGCCGCCATCCGCGAGGACCTCGGCAAGGTCAAGGATGTGCTGGACATCTTCGTGCGCCGTGGATCCGGTCAGCCGCAGGCGCTGGCGCCTCAGGTGGAGATGCTGCACAAGATCGGCGACACGCTCGGCGTCCTCGGCCTGGGAGAATTGCGGGCGGCCGTGCAGGGCGAAACCGAACGTCTGGAGAAGATCGTCGCCGGCACGCTGCAGCCGGAGCATTCGCTGCTGGTGGACATCGCCGCGACGCTGATCGGAGTCGAGGAC
>DASZCK010000148.1:0-8075 GCA_035943195.1 Steroidobacteraceae bacterium | reverse complement strand
CGATAGGAGTGCCCCAATAGGGCTCGCGTCGGGCGGAAAGCTTGGCTCTGACGGTGGACTTATGGATGGCTTGTGACACGCCGCGTTTCACCGTACGGAATCGGTACGGAAAAACTACCATGGACACGGCTAGACATCAATGGATAGAGTTTTGTGCTTTCAGGTACTTACGCATCCACAGGTAGACACTGATGGACGGAATTTGGGCCTTTACACGGCGAATGTCGGCGGTTCGATCCCGTCAGCACCCACCATTCGATCAATGCCTGCAGAAATTCCGGCCTACGTCACCGCAGACCGGAATTTCAGGCTTCCCAGTAGCGTTTCTCAGTCGCGCTTCTTGCTCGAGCGACGGGCGCGTATGACGGCCAATCCTCCTGCAAGTAGCGTAAAGGCGCTAGCAGCGCTCGCCGGATCGATCTCCGGTGCCGCCGCTGGTGCCGCATCCCTTGATACCGACTGATGATTCACCGTCAGGTGCGTCGCCGCGTTGGCCGCGCCTGATGCTCCTACGGCGAGGATCAACACGGGCAGGACTTTCTTCAACATTGAAATTCTCCCAAAACTACGCAGCAGACAATGCCGAAGGTCAGGGATTGGCTTAAGAAGGTCCCGCCGCGCGTTGGCGTCGGAATTCGCCGACCACGAGAGGTCGCAGGTGTAAATTGCCTCGACAGCCCGGGAGGCGGAGCCCGGATGAAGGCGCTCGGTGGCGGCTGGCAGCCCTAACCCTAAAGTTGCGTGGCATCCTGCAAATTTGCCCTGTACAATCCCGCTCCCCTAAAGCTGGAGCGGTAGTTCAGCTGGTTAGAATACCGGCCTGTCACGCCGGGGGTCGCGGGTTCGAGTCCCGTCCGCTCCGCCAGTTAAGCCGTTGAATATTGCGGGCACCCGTTGCGCGGGCGATGTGTCAAACGACTTCGACAAAATCTCCATAGCGACCTAGCGCTTCGTCGTCCGTTAACAGAATCATCGGCTCGAATCGCGCTTGCGCAACCAGCAACCGATCGAATGGGTCCTTATGAATCGGTGGAAGTTCCATGACTTTCGCCGCGTGAGCGCCCACGATCGGTAGGTGATTGAATCCTGCTGGCGCTATGCCAGCCAGGACCTCGGCGGGATCTGCTGCAAGTTTGCCCAGAGCGCATTTGATGCTGATCTCCCAGATGGAAGCAGCGCTCGCATATACCTCACCGCCGTCGATGCGTTGTCGCGCCCGCTTCGAGAGCTTTGCCGGTGAGGAAAGTGCCCAAAGGAGCAGGTGCGTATCCAATAGCACCCGCATCGTTAACGTCCTTCGAATGTGGACAGCGTTTCGTGATCCAACGGAGCATTGAAGTCGCCAGGTATTTTAATCTTGCCCCTCAGTAGCCCCAGATGCTTCTTACGGATGGGTGTCGTAATCGGTGTCAGACGTGCCATGGGCTTGCCCGCCTTGGCAATGATAATTTCCGCGCCCGCGGCGACTTCGTCCACCAGCCGTGACAGATGAGTCTTTGCCTCGTGAATGTTTACGGTGGTCATACCCATATCAAACTAAACTAAACTTAGTCCAGTGTACTGATGGGGACAAACTGTGACAAGAGGATTTGCGGGTGCCGTCAATTGCCCGCGATCTTCGGTAGCTCCTGATTCAGGCTTTCCGGTTTTGCTATAATCGCCTGAGCTAAATCTCTGCTTTCAGATGGCGTTAAGCACTCGACAAGTGGGGTATTTCCGGGGGTATGCGGCGGCCGATCCGGAAGATAACCTAATAAATTCATTGGGTTGAGCGATTGTTAGAGTCCCGTCCGCTTGCGCCAATTCAAGACCCGAAGTGATGCTGCAACAAATCGGTGACAGTCTGAAGGGCCACAAATGGCTCACCTACGTGGTCTTCGGTGCCCTGGCACTGATTTTCGCGGCATGGGGCGCCTATGGCATTTCCAACCTGAGCTTCGGCACCAGCAGCTACGTGGCCAAGGTGAACGGACACACCATCGCCTACGAGGATGTGCGCCGCGACTGGCAGCGCGAACAGAACCAGTGGCAGCAACGCTTCGGCGGTGAAATTCCGGCCGGCGAGCGCTCCTTGCTCGAGGACCAGCTGCTCGAGAGCGTGGTGCGCCAGACACTGCTCACCGATCGCGCGACCGACTTGGGTTATCGCGTCACCCAGGCGGATCTTGCGGCCACCCTGCGTGCCGAGCCCGCCTTCCAGCTGGACGGGCATTACAACGCCGAAGTGGCCAAGTCGCGCCTGGCGCAGGCGGGGATCACCGAGGAGCAGTACGCGAACGATCTGAAGAACGACCTGCAGCGCCGCCAGGTCGAGGACGGCCTGCAGCTGTCCGAGTTCATCACACCGACGGAACTGGAGCGATTGCATGCGCTGGAGGATCAGGAACGCCAGATCCGCTACGCGGCGCTGCCGCTGGATAAATACTCGGCCGCCGTGCAGCTGACGGACGGCGCCATCCAGGCGTACTACGATGCCCACAAGGCGCAGTTCATGACACCCGAATCGGTGCACCTGCAGTACGCGCAGCTGAGCCTCTCGCAGGTGGCGGCGCAGGTCACGGTGTCGGATGCCGATCTCAAGGACTACTACGCCAAGAACAAGAACCGCTACATCTCCACCGAGCAGCGCCATTCACACCACATCCTGGTGGCGGTGAACGACAAGGTGGATGCCGCCGCGGCATTGAAGAAGGCGCAGGACATCGAGGCGAAATTAAAGGCAGGCGGCAACTTCGAGGCGCTCGCCAAACAGTATTCGGACGACGCGGGATCTGCGGCGCAGGGCGGTGATCTGGGCCTTGCCGAGCGCGGCAGCCTGGAGGCCCCGTTCGGCGATGCGCTGTTTGCCATGAAGCCGGGCGAGGTGAGTGCTCCGGTGCGCAGCAAGTTCGGCTATCACATCATCCGCCTGGATGACATCGTGGCCGCGCACGGCAAGACCTTCGAGGAAGCACGCGCGGATGTCATGACACAGCTGCGCCACGATCGCGCCGCGGACAAGTTCGGGGATGTGCAGGAACAGATTCAGCAACGCATCGATCAGGCCGGTGAATCACTGGATACCCTGGCCAAGGAGTTCGGGCTGACGCAGGGGGATATCCCCGAGTTCCTCAAGGGCACCGGCGGCGGCGATCTGGGTTCGAGCAAGGAACTTCAGTCCCTGGTGTTCAGCGACACTGTGCTGAATCTGCACCGTTTGGGTGGCCCGATCCTGATCGGCGATGACCGGCTGGTCCTGATCAAGGACCTGTCGCATGCGATGCCGGCGCCAAAGCCGCTGGCGGCGGTTCACGATGTCATCGTGGCCCTGATGCGCAAGGAGTTGGGCGGCAAGGCTGCGCGGGCCGCGGCCGACGCCGCCGCCAAGAGCCTTGAGGCCGGCAAGGATTTCGATGCCGTCGCCAAGGAGCTGGGCGTGACCGCCGAGGCGGCGCGCTTCGTGGGTCGTCAGGATCCGTCCGTACCGTCTTTTGTGCGTGACGCGGCCTTCAAGGCGCCGAAGCCGGCCGAGCACAAGGTGTCCTACCAGGCGCTCTCACAGCCCGATGGCGGGGCGGTGGTACTGGGGGTGCTGGCGGTGCGCGTGGACGCGCAGCCGGCGGACAAGCAGGAGACGGCGGCGCAGGTCAAGGATCTTGCCGCACAGTACGCGGAAGCCGATGCCACGGCTTACGTGGAGCAGGTGCGCAAGGGAGCGAAGGTGCAGAAGAACATCGCGATGTTCGACCAGCAGTAGCGGCAGCTACTGCGCCGCGCCGTCTTCTTCCGGGAAGCTCATGCCCACGGTGTTGAAGCCCGCATCCACGTAGGTGATCTCCCCGGTGATGCCACCGGCCAGATCCGAGCACAGGAAGGCGGCGGCATTGCCGACATCCTCCGGAGTGACATTGCGACGCAGGGGTGAGGCCTCGGCGACGCGACTCAACATCTTGCGAAAGCCGGCGATGCCCGCGGCCGCCAGTGTCTTCACCGGGCCCGCCGAAATGCCGTTCACCCGAATGCCACGCGGACCCAAGTCCGCCGCCAGGAAGCGTACATTGGCCTCCAGGCTCGCCTTGGCGAGGCCCATGACGTTGTAGCTGGGGAGGCTGCGCACCGCGCCGAGGTAAGACAGGGTCAGGATGGCCCCCGACCGGCCGACCATCAGCGGCAGCGCGCCGCGGCTGAGCGCGGTCAGGCTGTAACTGGAGATATCGTGGGCCACCTGGAAGGCCTCACGCGAGGTGTTGTCGAGGAAGCTGCCGGCGAGGGCCTCACGCGGTGCGAAGGCAACGGCATGCACCAGGATGTCCAGCGAGCCCCATTCCTCACGCAGGTAATCGAATGCCGCCGTGATCTGCGCGTCGCGCGACACATCCAGCGGCAAGGTGAGGGCGCCCACGGTCTCAGCCAGTGGCACCACCCGTTCCTTGAACTTGTCGTTGGCGTAGGAGAGGGCGAGGGCTGCGCCTTCGCGGCGCATCGCCTGGGCAATGCCCCAGGCGATGGAACGGTCGGTGGCGACCCCAACGATGAGCGCGCGCTTGCCCGTGAGAAAACCCATGATGACCGCCTGCCAGTGCGCTGCTACTGGCGGATGACGAGCTTCTGTCCGGGGACCAGCCGGGTCTTGGACAGGCGGTTCCAGCTGGCCACCTGCGCCACGCTTACATGGTATTCCTGAGCGACGTGGAACAGCGTGTCCCCTGCGTGCACCACGTGCGTCACCTGGTGGGTGCCAGCGCCAGCGCCAGCGCCGGCAGCGCCGCCGCGGGCGGCTTCCTCATCATCGACACTGATGTTGGCGCTGCCCGATGCCGTGGCCAGGCGGAGGCGCTGACCGGTGCGCAGCACGGTGTTCGGCTGCATGCCATTCATGAGCGCCAGGGCATTCACATCCACGCCATGTTTGCGGGCGATGGCCCACAGGGTCTCGCCCCGCCGCACCACGATACGCGAGCGCTCGCGCCGCGAACGGTGGGCCCGGCCATCCACCAGCGCCGCGGCCCGCAGCGCCTTGGCGGGCAGCAGGTTCGACTCGGAGGGCACTTTCAGGGCGGTACCGACCAGGATGGCGCCCTTGCTCGGCAGTCCGTTCAATTCGCGCAGTTCCTGCGGCGTGGAATGGAAGCGCCGCGCCACTGCATTCATGGTGTCGCCCTTGCGCACCGAATACGATTTTACGTTCAGGCGCTCCTCGTCGGTGAGCTGGATGACGCTGGTGCGGAAGGCTTCGGCAGTGTCGGCCGGCACCAGGAGCGAGTAGGGGCCGCCGGGATCGGTGGCCCAGCGATGGAAGGCGGGGTTCAGTTCGTACAGTTCCGCATCCGTGAGGCCCGCGATCTCGGCCGCGACGTGCATGGAAATCTGGCCCTTGGTGTCGACTTTGGCGAAGTAGGGCTGATTGGGAATCTTGTTGAAGGACAGGCCATAGCGCTCCGGATGCGCCACCACCCGACCCATGGCGAGCAGTTTCGGCACATAGGCGCGGGTCTCCGCCGGCAGCTTCAGGCTCCAGAAATCAGTCGGCAGGCCGGCGGCCTGGTTGCGCGCCACGGCGCGCTCGACATTCATCTCGCCGCAGTTGTAGGCCGCAATGGCCAGCAGCCAGTCGCCGTTGAATTCGCTGTTGAGCGCCTGCAGGTAATCGAGGGCGGCGCGGGTGGACTCCAGGACATCGCGGCGGCCGTCATACCACCAGTCCTGCTTGAGGTTGTAGCGTGAACCGGTGTCGGGAATGAATTGCCACAGGCCCGAGGCGCTGGCCTTGGAATAGGCGTAGGGCTCGAAGGCACTTTCCACCACCGGCAGCAGCGCCAGCTCCAGGGGCATGCCGCGTGCCTCGAGCTCGGTGACGATGTGGTACAGGTACAGGTCGGCGCGGCTGAAGGCGCGACCCAGATAGTCGGGATTGCCGGCGTACCATTCCAGCTCGCGGTCGATGGCACTGTGGTCCGAATCGGGGAGCTTGAAGCCGGCCCGCATGCGGTCAAAAAGGTCACTGTAATCAGTGGAGGTCAGGCCGGTGCCGGCACCCGCCGCGGCAATGGCCTCATTGGCGGCGCTGGCGGTCTCGGCAGCGACGCTGTCGGGAAGCTGAGCCTGGGCAGGGGTTGCGACCGGGGTGGCCGGTACCATGGCCACGGCCTGCAGGCGTAAGGGTTCGGGTTGGACGACCGGTGGGGTGGAACAGGCGGCCAGGCAGATAATGGCGCCAACCGACAGGGTTTGAAGTGTTCGGCGCAGTACTATCGATGTCAAAGTCCAGTCCCTCGCGAAGCGGATGGCATAGTCATCATGCAGCCAGCGAGGGTGTACGGACGCTGGAGCGCTCAAGGTCGTAAGTTCGGAAAATCAGGCCGGTCTACCGTGGGACTTGCCCCCCGGGACACGAACATACGTATTTCTGGGGCGGACTGTAACTGGTAACTTCACAGAAAGGCCAGCCTTTAATTGGCCGAAGTCACATAACTCACCGATACTTAACACCCACCCCCGCCAGGACCCCTGAAGTGCCCGATCGTTACACCGCCCTGCGCGCATTTTGGCAAATGCCCCTGGGAAAATCGCTACTTACGGCTGAGGCCCAGCTTTTGGGCGAGGCCCTGGAGGATGTCTTCGGGTGGGAGTTCCTACAGGTCGGGGCCTGGGGCGAGGACCGAGAACTCCTGGCCGGGTGCCGTACGCGCCGCAAGATCGTGGTCGCCCCCAGCGACTTCAGCGGTGGCGCGGACATCATCGCCCGGCCGTCGGCGTTGCCGGTGGCTCGCGACAGCGTCGATGCGGTGCTGCTGCCCCATACCCTGGAATTCGCGGCGGACCCCTATGCCATCGTGCGCGAGGTTGACCGGGTGCTCGCCGGGGAGGGCCAGCTGCTGGTGCTGGGGTTTCAGCCCTTCAGCCTGTGGGGCATCCGGGCGCGCAGCTCTGCGGCGGGATTTCCGCCGGGCATGCGGCGCATCCTGTCGGTGGGTCGCGTGCGCGAATGGCTGGTGCTGCTGGGCTACGAAATCGTCGCGACCCGCAGCTATCTGCATTGCACCCCCTGGGGCCACGGCGCACCCGAGACGCAACTGAGTACCGAGCACTCGCCGCTGCTGCGGCGCACCTGGTTCAATCCGCTCCCCGCCGGGGCCTGGATCCTCAAGGCCCGCAAGCATATCCGGGCGCTGACCCCCATCCGCCCGCGCCTGCGTGAGAAGCAACCGGCCGTCATCGGCCAGTTGGTCAAGCCCACCACTCGGCAGCAGCCTTGAGATGACCGCGGCCTTTGTGATCCACACGGATGGCGCCTGTCGCGGCAATCCGGGACCGGGTGGCTGGGGCGCGCTCCTGGACTGGAACGGCACCGTCAAGGAGCTGTCCGGCTCAGCACCCGATACCACCAACAACCGCATGGAACTGACCGCCGTCATCATGGGTCTGGCGGCCTTGAAACGCCCGACCCAGGCCACCGTACAAACGGACTCGCAGTACGTCATCAAGGGCATCACCGAGTGGCTGCCCGCCTGGAAGGCGCGCGGTTGGCGCACGGCGGACAAGAAGCCGGTGAAGAACCAGGACCTGTGGGAAAAGCTCGATCTGCTCGCGGGTCAGCACACCCTCACCTGGCAGTGGGTCAAGGGGCACGCCGGGGACCCGGGTAACGAGCGCGTCGATGAGCTGGCCAATCTCGCCATCGACGCCATGCTGGCCGATGTCCAGCGCTAGGAGACGCGGTTCATGCGACAGATCATTCTCGATACCGAAACCACCGGCCTGGATGCCGCCCAGGATCATCGCATCATCGAAATCGGCTGCCTGGAGCTGGTCAGCCGCCGACCCACCGGCCGGCACTTTCACCAATACCTGAATCCTGAGCGCGATATCGATGAGGGCGCCCTGGCGGTGCACGGCATCACCCGCGCGCGTCTGGAACCGGAACCGAAGTTCGCGCAGATTGCCGCGCAATTGGTGGAGTTCCTGCGCGGCGCCGAACTCATCATCCACAATGCGGCCTTCGATGTGGCCTTCCTGGATGCGGAGTTCGCGCGCCTGTCGGGGGAGCCGGTGACCGTGGCTTCGCTATGCACCGTGGTCGATTCACTGGCGCTGGC
>DASZCK010000147.1:0-6695 GCA_035943195.1 Steroidobacteraceae bacterium | reverse complement strand
GACTTCCCGCACCTCATGCTGCGCGCCAAGGCCACCCGCGCCAACCAGGAAGGCTTCAGTGTCCGTGACCGGGTGCTGGCCTCGACTGAGGCGGTGGGGCGTATCGCCGGCATTCCGGTGGTCGCCGAGGTCGTCAACGCCGTCAATCGCCTCAAGCCGGTACGCGCCCTCCTGGAAAAGACGCTCGGCGTCGCCCGGGATGCGCCCCTACCACGGTTTCATGCCCGCACGGCGCGCAGTCGCCTGTCCGCTCTGAACGGGCCGCTGGTGCCGGTGCTGGCGTCGGGGCCGGGGTCCGCGCCAGTGTCACGCGAGGACATCCGCGGCCGCGTCGCCTTGTTCGCGACCTGCTACGGCAACCGCAACGAGCCGGACCTGGCCACGGACCTGGTGGCCGTGTTCAACCACAACGACATTGCGGTGCGGCTGGTGCCCAAGGAACGCTGCTGCGGCATGCCGCGCCTGGAGCTTGGCGACCTGGCGACGGTGGCGGCCTACAAGGAAGAGAACATTCCGCAGCTGCTGGCCGTGATCGCCGCGGGTTTCGACATCGTCGCGCCTATTCCCAGCTGTGTGCTGATGTTCAAGCAGGAACTGCCGCTGATGTTTCCGGACGACGCGGATGTGAAGGCAGTGGCGGCGCGCATCTATGACCCGTTTGAGTACCTGATGCTGTGGCACAAGGCCGGCAAGTTCAAAACCGGGTTCAAGACCTCGCTGGGCAAGCTCAGCTACCACGTTCCCTGCCATCTGCGGGTGCAGAACATCGGACTTAAGACCCGCGACGTCCTGCGGCTGGTGCCCGACACCACCGTGGATGTCATCGAGCGCTGTTCGGGGCACGATGGCACCTACGCGGTAAAGCAGGAATTCCGGGCGGCGTCGGTCAAGATCGGCCAGCCCGTGGCGACGCGGGTGCAGAAGGCCGCGCCCGCGCACTACACCAGCGACTGCCCCATGGCGGGCCATCAGATCGAAAGCCTGCTGCCCGACGGCCAGGGGCCCGAGCATCCCCTGAAGCTGCTGCGATTGGCGTACGGAATCTGAAGGATCGAAGGATGGAAAAGCTGACCGCGAACCAACTCCTGAGCCTTGAAGAATACGCCCGCCGGCGTAACGAATTCCGTACGCAGGTACTGGACCACAAGAGCCGCCGGCGCTTAGGTCTAGGACCCAACATGACCTGGTGCTTCGAGGATCGGCTCACCATCCAGTACCAGATCCAGGAAATGCTGCGCGCCGAGAAGGTTTTCGAAGCCGAAGGCATCGCGGAGGAGCTGAGCGCGTACAACCCGCTGATTCCCGACGGCGGCAACTGGAAGGCGACGCTGCTGCTGGAGTTCCCGGACGAAGCCGTGCGGCGCGTGCAGCTGATGGACCTGCGGGGGGTCGAAGCACGCTGCTGGGTGCAGGTGGCAGGCTTCGAGAAGGTGTTCGCCATCGCCGATGAGGATCTGGCGCGTGAGAATGACGAGAAGACCTCGGCCGTGCACTTCCTGCGTTTCGAGCTGGCGACAGCCATGCGCGGCGCCCTCAAGAATCACGCGGCCCTGGCAGCCGGTTGTGATCACGAGCACTACCGGCACGTCGTGGAACCGGTCGCCGAGCGCATCCGCGAGTCGCTCGTGGGCGACTTCAACTGACTAAGACCGTCTTTTTCTAGGCGTCTGCTAAGATCGCGCCACCCGTGGGCGGCGACCTGTCACCCGCCATTCCATTTATCAAAGCGATGAGTCAAAGCTACACCGCCTCAGACATCGAAGTCCTCTCAGGATTGGAGCCCGTGCGCCGTCGCCCGGGCATGTACACGCACACCCAGCGGCCAAACCATCTGGCCCACGAGGTCGTCGACAACAGCGTCGATGAGGCTATCTCGGGCTACTGCACCGAGATCGACGTCACACTGTTCAAGGACGGCTCACTGGAGGTCATCGACAACGGTCGTGGCATGCCGGTGGACATCCATCCGCAGGAGAAAGTGAGCGGCGTCGAACTCATTCTCACCCGGCTGCACGCCGGCGGAAAGTTCTCGGAGAAAGCCGCTTACAAGTTCTCGGGCGGCCTGCACGGGGTCGGCGTCTCGGTGGTCAATGCCTTGAGCTCGCGCCTGGAATGCACCATCCGCCGCGGCGGCAAGGAATACCGCATCACCTTCAAGGACGGGAAGGTGAGCACCAAGCTCGCCGTGATCGGCACCGTGGGCCAGCGCAATACCGGAACGACGGTGTGCTTCTGGCCGGACCCGAAATTCTTCGACTCCGACAAGTTCTCCGTACCGCAGCTGCGCCATATGCTCAAGGCGAAGGCGGTGCTCTGTCCGGGCCTGCGCATTACCTTCAAGAATGAAGCCACGGGCGAGAAGGATGAGTGGTTCTACAGTGGCGATCTGGGCGCCTACCTGCTCGAGGAGCTGGAATCCACCGAGCGCTTACCCGCCGAGCCCATCACGGCCGCCCGCGAGGGGGAGACCGATGCGGTGGGCTATGCGCTCCTGTGGGCGCCCAATATTCCTGCGGTGTTCGGCGAAAGCTATGTGAATCTGATTCCCACCGCCGAAGGGGGCACCCACGTCAACGGACTGCGCTCGGGCCTCGCGCAGGCGGTGCGCGAGTTCTGTGAGTTCCGCAATCTCGTGCCGCGCGGCATCAAGCTGACCCCGGAAGATGTCTGGGACAAGTGCTGCTACGTGCTGTCATTGAAGATCCGCGAACCGCAGTTCGCCGGCCAGATGAAGGAGCGGCTGGCATCGCGCGATGCGGCCGGCGTCGTCGAAGGCTTCGTACGCGATTCCATGGCGCTGTGGCTGAACGGCCACGCAGATGCGGGAGAGAAGATCGCCCAGTTCGCCATCGCCAATGCGCAGGAGCGGGCGCGCGCCGCGCAGCGCGTCGTGCGCAAGCGGGTGTCCGGCGGTCCGGCGCTGCCCGGCAAGCTCGCCGACTGCACCAGTCAGGAACCGCGCCGTTCGGAGCTGTTCCTGGTGGAGGGCGATTCGGCCGGTGGCAGCGCCAAGCAGGCGCGCGAACGCGAATTCCAGGCCATCATGCCGTTGCGCGGCAAGATCCTGAACACCTGGGAGCTGGATGCTCACTCCATCTCCTCCTCCCAGGAAGTGCACGACATCAGCGTCGCCATCGGCGTCGATCCGGGCTCGACCGACCTGTCACAGCTGCGCTATCACAAGATCTGCATACTCGCCGATGCCGACTCCGATGGCGCGCACATCGCCACTTTGCTGTGCGCGCTGTTCCTGCGGCACTTCCGCCCACTGGTGACCAATGGCCATATCCATGTCGCCATGCCGCCGTTGTACCGCATCGATGCGGGCAAGCAGGTCCACTACGCACTGGATGAGGCCGAGCGCAATCAGGTGGTGGCGCGCATTGCCAAGGAGAGTCCGCGCACCAAGCCGCAGGTCACCCGCTTCAAGGGCCTGGGTGAGATGAACCCCTCGCAGCTGCGCGAGACCACCATCGACCCGCGCACCCGCCGGCTGGTACAGCTGACCGTGGATGCGGCCGACAAGACCGACCAGCTCATGGACATGCTGCTCGCCAAGAAGCGCGCCGGTGACCGTCGCGAGTGGCTGGAAGCCAATGGCAATCTGGCCGAGGTGCAGGTGTAAGCCATGCAGGACGAACTGAACTTCGAGGGCGTGGAACGCCAGCCGCTGCGTGCCTTCACCGAGAAGGCCTATCTCGATTATTCGATGTACGTGATCCTCGACCGCGCACTGCCGGCACTCGGCGACGGTCTGAAGCCGGTGCAGCGCCGCATCACCTATGCCATGGGTGAGCTGGGCCTGGCCTCGGCCAACAAGCACAAGAAAGCCGCGCTGACCATCGGCGACGTGCTGGGCAAGTTTCACCCGCACGGGGACTCGGCCTGTTATGAGGCCATGGTGCTCATGGCGCAGTCGTTCTCCTACCGTTATCCGATCGTGGATGGTCAGGGCAACTGGGGCTCGCAGGATGACCCGAAATCCTTCGCCGCCATGCGCTACACCGAGGCGCGGCTCACGCGCTATGCCGAGGTGCTGCTGAGCGAGCTGTCCGATGGCACCGTCGACTGGGTGCCGAATTACGACGGCACGCGCGAGGAGCCGCAGATCCTGCCGGCGCGCCTGCCCAACCTGCTGCTGAACGGCACCACCGGCATCGCTGTCGGCATGGCGACCGACATTCCGCCGCACAACCTGCGCGAAGTCGCCAATGCCTGCATTCATCTGCTCGAGGAGCCCGAGGCGAGCACCGCGCAACTGATGAAGTTCATCAAGGGGCCGGATCTGCCCACGGGTGCGGAGATCATCTCTCCGCGGGCGGACCTGAAGGAGTTCTATGAAAAGGGCGTGGGCAGTTTCAAGGCCCGTGCCACGTACGTGATCGAGGACGGCAACGTCGTCGTCAATGCCTTCCCCTGGCAGGTCTCGCCCACCAAGGTGATCGAGCAGATCGCCGAGCAGATGCGCGCCAAGAAGCTGCCGATGGTCGAGGACCTGCGCGATGAGTCCGATCACGAGAATGCCACCCGCCTGGTGATCGTGCCGCGCTCCAACCGCGTCGATCTCGACGAGGTGATGAAACACCTGTTCGCGACCACGGATCTGGAGCGCAGCTATCGTGTGAACCTGAACATCATCGGGCTGGATGGCCGCCCGCGGGTCATGGGGCTGCGCGAGATACTCACCGGGTGGCTGGAGTTCCGCACGGCAACCGTGACCCGGCGCCTGCAGTTCCGGCTCGACAAGGTCGACCGCCGGCTGCACATCCTGGACGGCATGCTGATCGCCTTCCTGAACCTGGATGAGGTGATTCGCATCATCCGCCGCGAGGATGAGCCCAAGCCGGTGCTCATCAAGCGCTTCAGGCTCTCGGACGAACAGGCCGAGGAGATCCTGAATACGCGCCTGCGGCACCTCGCGAAGCTCGAGGAGATGAAGATCCGTGACGAGCAGAAAGCGCTGGCGCAGGAGAAATCCGATATCGAAGCGCTGCTCGGGAGCAAGGCCAAGCTGCGCAAGCTCGTGGCAAGCGAAATCCGGGCCGATGCGGAGCGTCATGGCGATGAGCGACGCACCAAGATCGTCGAGCGCGAGGCGGCCCAGGCGATTGATGAGACGTCGCTGATCGCCAATGAGCCGGTCACGGTGGTGTTGTCCACGGGCGGCTTCGCGCGTTCCGCCAAGGGTCACGATATCGATCCGCTGACTCTGTCCTACAAGGAGGGCGATGCCTTCCAGAGCGCGGCGCGTGGCCGCAGCCTGCAGAACGCGGTATTCATCGACAGTACCGGCCGTACCTACACACTGCCGGCGCATTCCCTGCCGTCGGCGCGCGGCCAGGGCGAGCCGTTGTCGGGCCGCCTGAACCCGCCGGACGGCGCGCGCTTCGCCGGCGTCATGCTGGGCGAGGCCGAGGATCTGTGGCTGCTCGCCAGCGATGCGGGTTACGGTTTCATCGCGCGCTTCAAGGATCTGGTCACCGATCGGCGTGCCGGCAAAACCGTGCTCAACGTGCCGGAGGCGGCGCTGGTGCTGCCGCCGGCGCTGGTAGCGGCGCCGGATGCCCTGCTGGCGGCCGTCAGCAATGAGGGCAAGCTGCTGGTCTTTCCGGTAGCTGACGTCCCGGAGATGCCTCGGGGCAAGGGCAACAAGCTCTACGACATAAGCAGCAAGAAGCTTGCCCAAAGGCAGGAATACCTCGCGGGTATCACGGTGGTACCCAAGGGCGGGGCACTGTTGCTCTGGGCAGCAGATCAGTGCAAAACCCTGGAGTGGGCTGAACTCAAGGACTACCGGGGTCAACGTGCCCAGCGGGGCAGCGTTCTGCGTCGCGGATGGCCTCGGAAAATTGACCGCCTCGAGGCGCGGCCGCCGGGCGCATAAGAGTGCCGGGTGGGTGCCTGCCCTGTTTCAGTGCGGTGGTTTGGCAAAGTGGTATGAAACCAGTAGCCTAGCGGTCACAATGGTCCGACAGATAAAATCCAGTGATCCGGGCCATTCCGATGAGGCTTACCAGGAGCAGATCCTGCCGGCGGTCTCGCGCACCTTCGCGTTGACCATTCCGCAGCTGCCTCCGGACCTGAGCCGTTCGGTCACCAACGCCTACCTCCTATGTCGCGTGGCCGACACAATCGAGGACGAGCCGCAGATCGCGCCGCCCGACACGCTCCTGTACATGGAGCGATTTTCGGACGCGGTGGCGGGAGTGGCCGATGCGCAGCTGCTCGGGACGGACCTCGCGGACAAGCTGTCGCAGTGGACCATTCCCGCCGAGCGCGAACTCATCATCAATCTGGCGCGCGTGATCCGCGTCACCCGCCAGCTGCCCATGCGCCAGCAGGCCGCCATCCGCCACTGTGTCGACACCATGTGTCATGGCATGCATCAGTTCCAGCGCACCGCCAGCGTTCGCGGCCTGGATACCGTGACGGACCTGGACAGTTACTGCTACTACGTCGCCGGCGTCGTCGGCGAGATGCTCACCGAATTGTTCTGCAGCCATTCGGCGGATATCGAGCGGCAGCGCGCCGAACTGTCGCGGCTTGCGCCCTCCTTCGCGCAGGGACTGCAGATGACCAACATCCTCAAGGATGTGTGGGAGGACCGCAGCCGCGGCGCCTGCTGGCTGCCGCAGGAAGTCTTTACCCGCCACGGCGTTGACCTCTCACACCTGACCCCCGCCAGCGACCCGGGC
>DASZCK010000146.1:0-21915 GCA_035943195.1 Steroidobacteraceae bacterium | reverse complement strand
GGCACCCTCACTGCGGTGTATGACGCCAGCGAATCGAGCGACCTGACGCGACTCGCGGCGCCCGAGGCTGGCCTCGCGTTCGTGCCCTACCCGTTTTTCGTCCAGCATGGCGCCCAACTGCACCTGGTGCCGCTGGCCCAGGCCGATGTGCCCCCCGCCGGCGTGCAACAGCGCTGGACGCTGGTGCTGAAAGCCGGCCATGGGCCGTTGCCGGGAGCACTGGCCGGTCTCACCCTCATCAGCACCGCCGGCTATGCCCAGAACTTCGTCCGCGCTGTGCTGCATGACGTGGGTCCGCTGCCGGCGACGACCACCATCACCGCCACCGGCCAGGTGCTCTCGGCCCTGCGCCGCGCGGCCAACGGCGATCCCGTGGCGGTGCTGCTCGACCAGGAGCAGGCAGCGGCGATGGCCACATTGCCCTTCGCCGCCACTTTGCGCAGCGCCGCGACCACCCCGGCGGTCCCGGTGGCGCTGATCGTCGTCGTGGCTGACCGCATTCCCAAGGCCCGGGCCCAGGAACTGCAGCGGGCGCTGCTGCACCTGTCGGGCACGACGCCGGGTGCAGCGACCTTGAGCCGACTGCGCCTCAATGGCTTTGTTCTGCCGCACCTGCCCGTCACGCCTGGATCATGAACGCGCTGCGGCGCGGTGCGGCGCTGCTGACGCTGCTGACGCTCGCCGCCTGCACGCTGCCGCGTCCGGCCGTGCCCCCGGCCGCATCAGGCGCCGCGCAAGGCGCGGCTCTCAGCCCCGTACAGCTGCTGGCGGCGGTGCAGCGCGATGCCGACCGCATCGACCGGTCAACCGACTCCGCCGAGCGCGCCCAACTCCTGGCCGCGGCCACGGACAGCGCCCGGCAATGTCTGGCACAGGCTCCTGAGGACGCCGCCTGCCCGTATGCGCAGGCACAGGTGCAGGGGCTTGGCGCCCGCGAACATCCCCTGGAGGCGCCTTCTTTGCTCAAGCAGATGCTGGCGAACCTCGCCAAGGCGGAGGCGCTTGATGCGGCACTCGACCATGCCGGTCCGGCGCGGCTGACCGCGGTGGTGCTGCTGCGGGCACCGCCCTGGCCGTTGGGACCCGGCGATGTGGACGCCGCGAAGGCCGCGGCGCAGCGCGCCGTGCAACGCGATCCCGGCTATCCCCCGAACCTGATCACCTTAGGCCAGGCACAGGCAAAGTCAGATGGCGCGCCGGCGGCCCGCGCCACGTTCGACCGGGCGCGGCAGGCCGTGCAGGAGTGGGGCGGAGCGCCGAATCAGTCGTCCGATCTCGCGACCGAGCGCGAGCAGTGGCGGCGCGCCGTGGAGCAGGGGCTGAAGGACCTGCAGTGAGGTCTCAGGTGAGCGCGCTCTCCGCGCTGCGCGCGGCGCGCTTGCGTTCGTTCTCATCGAGAAAGCGCTTGCGGATGCGAATGGACTCCGGCGTCACTTCCACCAGTTCGTCCTCGTCGATGAACTCCACCGCGTACTCCAGCGTCATCTGGATGGGCGGCGTCAGCAGTATCGCGTCGTCCTTGCCGGCCGCGCGGATATTGGTGAGCTTCTTGGTCTTGACCGGATTGACGACCAGGTCGTTCTCGCGGCTGTGGATGCCGATGATCATGCCCGGATACAGCTTCTCGCCCGGGTGCACGAACATGCGGCCGCGCTCCTGCAGGTTCCACAGCGAGTAGGCTACCGCCTCACCCATCTCGTTGCTGATGAGCACGCCGTTGCGGCGCTCCGGAATGTCGCCCTTAACCGGCGCGTAGCCGTCGAAGATGTGACTGATGAGACCATTGCCGCGGGTCAGGGTCATGAACTCCCCCTGGAACCCGATCAGGCCACGGGCCGGCACGCGGTACTCGAGCCGCACGCGCCCCATGTCATCGATGACCATGTCGGTGAGATCGGCGCGGCGGGTCCCCAGGGCTTCCATCACGGCGCCCTGGTGTTCGGCGTCGATATCGATGGTCAGCGCCTCGTACGGCTCGTGTTGCACCCCGTCCACCAGGCGATACAGCACCTGCGGCTTGCCGACCGCCAGCTCATAGCCCTCGCGGCGCATGTTCTCGATGAGAATCGTCAGGTGCAGTTCGCCGCGTCCGGAGACGCGGAAGACATCCGGCTCCGCAGTGTCCTCGACCCGCAGCGCCACGTTGCTCTGCAGTTCGCGGTACAGGCGCTCGCGGATCTGGCGGCTGGTGACGTACTTGCCTTCACGTCCGGCCAGCGGCGAGGTATTGACCTGGAAGTTCATGGAAAGCGTTGGTTCATCCACGCTGATCGGCGGCAGGCCCTCCGGCGTCTCGCGGTCGCAGATGGTGAGTCCGATGTTCACGGCCTCGATGCCGGTGATCGCGACGATGTCGCCGGCCGTGGCTTCGGGCACCGCCTGGCGTGTCAGACCCTGGAAAGTCAGTACCTGCACCACCTTGGCCTCGCCGCGATTCTCCGCGCCGTGGCGCAGCGCGACCGTCTGGCCGGTACGGATGGTTCCGCGTCGCACCCGACCGATGCCGATACGGCCGACGTAGGAGTTGTAGTCCAGCGTCGAGATCTGCAGCTGCAGGGGTGCCGCCGCATCGCTGGGCGGGGCGGGCACGTACTGCAGCACCGCTTCGAACAGCGCGGTCATGTCGGTACGCCGCTCAGTGTGATCGAGGCTGGCCCAGCCCTGCAGCGCCGAGGCGTACACCACCGGAAAGTCGAGCTGCTCGTCGGTGGCGCCGAGTCGGTCGAAGAGTTCAAAGGTCTTGTCGATGACCCACCCCGGGCGGGCGCCCGGCCGGTCGATCTTGTTGACCACCACGATGGCCTTGTGGCCCAGGCCGAGGGCCTTGCGGGTCACGAAGCGCGTCTGTGGCATCGGCCCCTCGACCGCGTCCACCAGCAGCAGCACGCCATCCACCATCGACAGCACCCGCTCGACTTCGCCGCCGAAGTCGGCATGGCCCGGCGTATCGACGATGTTGATACGGGTGCCGCCGTACTCGATGGCGCAGTTCTTGGCGAGGATGGTGATGCCGCGCTCGCGCTCGATGTCATTGGAATCCATGACTCGCTCGGCCACCTTCTCGTGAGCTTCGAAGGTTCCGGACTGCTTGAGCAGGCAATCCACCAGCGTCGTCTTGCCATGGTCGACGTGCGCGATGATGGCGATATTGCGGATCGGGCGATTCATGAGCTTACAAGGAGCGCGAAAAGGGGCGCGAAGAGTACCAGAAGAATGCTGCAACCCATAGAAAACAAAGATTTGACGATGTTCAGCGGCCCCCTCCGGGGGGCGGCTCAGCCGCGCGCCCGGCTGCCGATGCGCAAGGTGGCGGTGGCGTAGCGTACTTCGACGAAGAACACCAGCAGGGAGGCGGTGAGCGTGAGCATGGCGGCACTGAAAACGATGGCAATCACCAAGGTCAGGTTATTGCCCAGCAGCGCCGCGCTGAACAGCAGGATGACCGTGGTAGTGACCAGCAGTCCCGAGATGGTGCCGAGCGCGATGGCGTAGTTGATGTAGCGCGCACGCTGCGCCAGGACCGCCAGCGCCTCGTGCAGGTCGACGTGTGGATTCTCCGCCAAGCGGTCCTCCAGCAGGCGGGCGCGATCCACGATCCGCGCCAGCCGGTTGGTGAACAGGGTCAAGGTCACCCCGACCCCGGAGAGCAGGAACACCGGCGCCACCGCCAACTGGATGATGCGTGCGACGTCAGCGGGCAAAGTGGGAGCGAGCGCCATGCCAGCATCTTGCCAGAGTCACGGCCCCCCGCGCATGGCGGTAGGATGCGGTCCGGAACCGAGCTATCGGAGACTTTCGATCAAGAGCAGAACCGCCAGCGCCACTGCCACCGCGTCCGCGGCGCCCGCGGGCCAGGGCACCGTGGACTCCACGCTATCGGGGTTCTTCGGCGTATTCCGCTACAGCCGCCAGGCGTTGGCGCTGGTCTTGAGCACCAGTCGTCCCCTGACACTGTCGTTGGCGCTGCTGACCATCATCGCCGGCGTGGTGCCGGCTGGCATCCCCCTGATTACTTCACGGCTCGTCGACGCCGTCGTGGCCGTGATCCGCTCGGGCAACGGCGATGCGCACCGGGTGCTGCACTTCGTGATCCTGGAGGGCGTGCTGGTGGCGCTGATGGCCGCCGCGCAGCGCGGACTGTCGCTGTGCCAGTCGCTGCTGCGTGCCCAGCTCGGCCAGCGGGTCAATGTGATGATCCTGGAGAAGGCTCTGACGCTGGAGCTCGCGCATTTCGAGGACTCCGAGTTCTACGACAAGCTCACGCGCGCGCGCCGCGAGGCGTCCAGCCGGCCACTGAGCCTGGTCATGCGCACCTTCGGCCTGGTGCAGAACGCCATCTCGCTGGTGAGCTATGCTGGCCTGCTGTTCCGCTTCTCGCCGTGGGCGGTGGCGGTACTGTTGCTGTCCGGGCTGCCGGCCTTCATCGCCGAAGCCCGTTTTTCCGGCGACGCCTTCCGTCTGTTTCGCTGGCGCTCGCCCGAAACGCGCATGCAGCTGTATCTGGAGTCGGTGCTCGGACGCGAGGAGCATGCCAAGGAAGTGCGCCTGTTCGGCCTGGGGGCGCGGCTGCTGGATCGATATCGCGGCATCTTCACATCCCTTTATCGTGAGGATCGCGCGCTCACCATCCGGCGCGATGTGTGGGGCTTTTTCCTAGGACTCATTGGTACGGCGACGCTGTATCTGGCCTATGCCTGGATCGCCCTGGCGACGATTCATGGGCTGATTACCCTGGGCAAGATGACCATGTACCTGATGCTGTTCCGGCAGGGGCAGTCGGCGGTCTCGGCGGTGCTGTCCTCCGTGGGCGGCATGTACGAGGACAATCTCTATCTGTCGACACTGTATGAATACCTGGACACGCCCGTGCCCCAAAGCCGCGGCGAGCTCGTCAAAGGACCGCATCCCGAGGACGGGATCCGCTTCGAGGATGTGAGCTTCGTCTATCCCGGGGCAACTGAACCGGCGCTCGCCGCTGTCACCCTGCATCTGCCGCCGGGCGGCAGCCTCGCGCTGGTGGGCGAGAATGGCTCGGGCAAGACCACCCTCATCAAACTCCTGACGCGGCTGTACCGACCCACGACCGGTCGGGTATTGCTCGACGGCCTGGACCTGGAGCTGTGGGAGGAAAGTCGCCTGCGCGAGCGCATCGGCGTGATATTCCAGGACTTCGCCCGTTACCAGATGCTGGTGGGTGAGAATGTCGGCGCCGGCGATGAGCCGTTCTTCCTCGATGAGGCACGCTGGCGCGAAGCCGCCGACAAGGGGCAGGCCGATGACTTCATCCGCACGCTGCCGTTGGGCTATCACACACAGCTGGGCAAGTGGTTCAAGGACGGGCGCGAGCTCTCAGGCGGCCAGTGGCAGAAGATCGCTCTGTCACGCGCCTTCATGCGCATACGCGCCGACGTGCTGGTGCTGGATGAGCCCACCGCGGCCATGGACGCGCGCGCCGAGGCCCTGGTGTTCGAGCGCTTCCGGCAGCTCGGCCATGACCGGATGACCATCCTGATCTCGCATCGTTTCTCGACCGTGCGCATGGCCGATCAGATCGCGGTGCTCGAACATGGCCGCATCATTGAACAGGGCCGTCACGAGGAGCTGATGCGCAACGCCGGCCACTACGCCGCGCTGTTCTCGCTGCAGGCGCGCGGCTACCGCTGATGCTCCCCGGTCACCCACGGGGCGCTTACTTCCATCAACAGCACGATGGAGCGCGCCGGCACCATGCGCGTGGCGCCCCCGGCGAGGTGCTCGGCATGGCCGGGGTGCCCGCTCGCGGTCTGAAGCTCCACGCGCCAGCAGCGCGCGCCGCCCAGCAGTGGCAACACGAAGCGCATGGTGCCGTGATGCGCATTGAACAGCAGGGTGAAGTTTTCATCGCGCACCGGCTGGCCGCGGGAGTCGGTGCGATGCACGGCCGCCCCGGACAGATGCACGGCCAGACAGCGGGCAAAACCCTGCTGCCAGTCGAAGTCCGTCATCTCGGTGCCCGTCGGGGTAAACCAGGTGATGTCCTTGAAGGTCTCCCCCTCCACGGTCTTGCCGGTGAGGAAGTAGCGGCGCGAGAAGATGGCGTGACCACGCCGCAGCGCGATCAGCTGCTGGATGAAGGCCAGGAACTCGCGCTCGCCGGTGTCCAATTCCCAATCGAGCCACGAAATCTCGTTGTCCTGGCAGTAGGCGTTGTTGTTGCCGCCCTGGGTGCGACCGAGTTCGTCGCCCGCCAGCAGCATGGGCACCCCCTGTGAGAGCAGCAGCGTGGTGATGAGATTGCGTTTCTGGCGCTCGCGCAGCTGCGTGACCTGGCGGTCGGTGGTGGGACCTTCGAGCCCGCAGTTCCAGGAGCGATTGTCATCGCTGCCGTCGCGACTGTCCTCGCCATTGTCCGCATTGTGTTTCTGGTTGTAGGAAACCAGGTCATTGAGCGTGAAGCCGTCGTGCGCCGTGACGAAATTGATGCTGGCGTGGGGCTTGCGACCGCTCGCCTCGTACAGGTCGGCGGAGCCGGTGAAGCGACGGGCAAACTCGCCGATGAGCCCGCCATCACCCTTCCAGTAGGCGCGCACACTGTCGCGGTACTTGTCGTTCCATTCATTCCACCCGGGCGGAAAATTGCCCACCTGGTAGCCGCCGGCGCCGACATCCCAGGGTTCGGCGATGAGCTTCACCTGCGACAGCACCGGATCCTGGGAGATGGTGTCGAAGAAGGAGCCCAGCCGATCGACGTCGAAGAGCTCGCGGGCCAGGGCCGAGGCGAGATCGAAGCGGAAGCCGTCCACGTGCATGTCCTGAACCCAGTAGCGCAGTGAGTCCATGATCAGCTGCAGCACCCGCGGGTGCTGCAGGTTGAGCGTATTGCCGGTGCCGGTGAAGTCCATGTAGCGGCGCAGTTCGCCCGGCAGCAGGCGGTAATAGGCGGCGTTGTCGATGCCGCGGAAACTCAAGGTCGGGCCGAGCTCATTGCCCTCGGCGGTATGGTTGTAGACCACGTCGAGGATGACTTCGATACCCGCGGCATGCAGGCTCTTGACCATGGCCTTGAACTCTTCGACCTGGCCGCTGGCGCTGTAGCGCATCTCGGGCGCCAGGTAGCCGATGGTGTTGTAGCCCCAGTAGTTGCGTAGCCCCAGCTTTACCAGGCGGCGGTCGTCCAGGAAGGCGTGCACCGGCATCAGTTCCACCGCCGTCACACCCAGCCGCTTGAGGTGCTCGACGACCGGTGCCGTGGCAAGTCCCGCGTAGGTCCCGCGCAGCGCCGGAGGCACCTGCGGATGACGCATGGTCATGCCGCGCACATGCACCTCGTAGATGACGGTGTCGTGCCAGTCGGTGCGCGGCGGACGGTCATCGCCCCAGTCGAAGGCCGGATTGATGACCTGGCACTTGGGCGTGCCCGCCGCGCTGTCGCGCGCATCAAAGGACAGGTCGAGCGTCGGATCGTCGGCATCGTACCCGAAGTGCGCATCGCTCCAGAGCATCGGCCCGGACAGCAACCGGGCATAGGGCTCGACCAGCAGCTTATTGGGATTGAAGCGGTGTCCGCGCTCCGGGTCGTAGGGACCATGACAGCGATAGCCATACAGCAGGCCCGGCCGCGCTTCGGGCAGATAGCAGTGCCAGATCTGATCGGTGTGTTCATTCAGGGCGATGCGCTCGACCTCGTGCCGCCCGGTGGCATCAAACAGGCACAGTTCCACGCGCGTCGCATTTTCGGAGAACAGCGAAAAATTGACCCCAGCGCCATCCCAGGTGGCGCCGCGCGGGTAGGGATTGCCCGGCCAGACCGCGCTCATTGCGGGGACAGAAACAGCACAGCCAATGGCGGCAGCGTCAGTGTCAGAGAGTACGGCCGCCCGTGGGTGCTGTGTTCATCCGCCGCCACCACGCCCTGATTGCCCTGGCCGCTGCCGCCGTAATCGCTGGCATCGCTGTTCAGCCGCTCGCGCCAGGCCCCGCCTTGCGGCACGCCCACGCGGTAGTTGCCACGCATGATGGGTGTGAAATTACAGATGACCAGCACCACGGTGTCGCGCGTGCGATCCAGGCGCAGGAACGACAGCACACTGGAATCGGCATCGTTGCAGTCCACCCACTCGAAACCTTCGGCGGTGAAGTCCTGCTGATACAGCGCCGGGGTCTCGCGATAGAAGCGATTCAGATCGCGCACCCAGCGCTGCACGCCGGCGTGCAGCGGATACTGCAGCACATGCCACTCCAGGCTGCCGTCGTGCTGCCATTCGCGCTTCTGGCCGAACTCGCAGCCCATGAAGATCAGTTTCTTGCCGGGGTGACCCCACATGTAGCCGAACAGCAAACGCAGGTTGGCGAACTGCTGCCACTCATCGCCCGGCATCTTGCCGATGAGCGAGCCCTTGCCATGCACCACCTCGTCGTGCGAGAGCGCCAGCACGAAGTTCTCGGTGAAGGCATACCAGATCGAGAAGGTGATCTGATTGAAGTGGTGGCGACGGAACAGCGGATCGGTCTGGAAGAACTTCAGGGTGTCGTGCATCCAACCCATGTTCCATTTGAATCCGAAACCCAGGCCGCCCAGGTACACTGGGCGTGACACCTGGGGCCACGCGGTGGACTCCTCGGCGATGGTCTGGGTGCCGGGCTGGTCGCGGTAGATGGCCTGGTTCAGGGACTTGAGAAAGTCGCGCGCGTCGAGGTTCTCATGCCCACCGAAGGGATTTGCAATCCACTCGCCCGCCTTGCGGCCGTAATCCAGGTACAGCATGGAGGCCACGGCATCCACGCGCAGCGCATCGGCGTGATAGCTCTCCAGCCAGTACAGGGCGTTGCTGCCCAGGAAGTTGCGCACCTCGGCGCGGCCGTAGTTGAAAATCGAGCTGTTCCACTCAGGGTGAAATCCCTGGCGCGGGTCGGCGTGCTCGTACAGATGGGTGCCGTCAAAGAATGCCAGCCCATGCTGATCGCTCGGGAAATGCGATGGCACCCAATCAAGGATCACACCGATGCCGCAGCGGTGCAGGTGTTCCACCAGGAACATGAAATCCTGCGGCGTGCCGTAGCGCGAGGAGGGCGCGAAGTAGCCGGTGATCTGGTAGCCCCACGAACCGAAGAACGGATGCTCCATGACCGGCATCAGCTCGACGTGCGTGAAACCCATCTCAACCACGTAGTCGGCCAGCTCCACTGCCACTTCGCGGTAGTTGAGCGAACGATTGCCGTCCTCGGGCACGCGACGCCAGGAGCCGAGGTGCACTTCGTAGATCGACCATGGCGCATCCAGCGCGTTGACCCGGGTGCATTTGCTGCGCCATTCGAGGTCCTGCCATTGGTAGCCATTGTCCCAGACGATCGCTCCGGTGCGCGGTGGTTCCTCGCAGCGAAAGGCATAGGGATCGCTCTTTTCCACCGCATAGCCGCCATAGCGGGAGCGCACGTAGTACTTGTAGACGCTGCCGGGTCCGATCTCGGGAACAAATCCTTCCCAGATGCCGGATTGATCGGCCCGCGCACTCAGCGGATGGGCGTCGTGGCTCCAGGCATTGAAATCACCGATGACATGGACGCTGTGCGCATTCGGCGCCCACACCGCAAAGTGCGTGCCGGGCACCGCGTCCACCACTTCCGGGTGCGCACCAAGCTTTTCATAGGCACGAAAGAAGGTGCCTTCGCGAAAATGGTAGATATCGGTACCGGTCAGTTCGCTCATGAGCTGAATTCATCCATGTACACATCCGGTTTGCATCACCGATCGTACACTCTTATTGTCGCACTCATGAGCGACAGCACCGAGACCGGGCAGACCGTCACACCACGTACACTGGTGCCGGTCATCATCGCCCATCGGGGCGCCAGCGGCTACGTTCCCGAGCACACGCTGGCGTCCTATTTTCTCGCCATCCAGCAAGGCGCGGACTTCGTCGAGCCGGACCTGGTCAGCACCAAGGACGGCGTGCTGGTCGCACGGCATGAGAATGAGATCGGCGCTACCACCGATGTCGAAGCGCATTCGGAGTTCGCCGATCGGCACACCACCCGCAGCGTGGACGGGGTCAGCATCGAGGGCTGGTTCACCGAGGACTTTACGCTCGCGGAACTGAAGACACTGCGGGCGCGTGAGCGCATCGCGCAGCTGCGGCCGGCCAACGCGCGCTTCGACGGACAATTCGAGATCCCGACGCTGGACGAAATCCTGGACCTGGTGCATGGCGCCGATGTGGTGCGCGCGCACTCGGCCCGGGCGCGCCACGAGCCTGCACCGCGACGCATCGGCATCTATCCGGAAACCAAGCATCCGAGTTACTTTTCCGGGATCGGCCTCGGCCTGGAAGAACCCTTGCTGGCGGCGCTCACCCGTCATGGCTACGAGGGCCCGGAGGCGCCGATCTTCATCCAGTCATTCGAGACTGCCAATCTGCAACGATTGCGTACGCTCACGCAGATTCCGCTGGTGCAGCTGGTTGCCGCAGCCGGCGCACCCTTCGACTGGGTGGTCGCAGGTGATTCGCGCAACTACGCGGGCATGGTGACGCGGCGTGGCCTGGCGCAGGTTGCGACCTATGCCGATGCGGTCGGGGTCGAGAAAATCCTGGTCATTCCACGCACCGCCGCGGGCGGCCTGGGATCGCGGACCACGCTGATCGATGATGCGCATGCCGAAGGTCTGCTGGTGCATGCCTGGACCTTTCGCGCGGAAAATCATTTTCTGCCCACGCCGCTGCGCACGAGCGAAGATCCGGCCGGGATCGGCGACCTTGCCGGGGAGCTCGCGCCCTATCTTAAGGCGGGTCTGGATGGGGTGTTCGTCGACCAGCCGATTCTCGGGGTGCACACCCGCGATCGGCTGCTCATACAGAGCGAGCCGGGCTAGGGACGCCGCCGCGACTTGGCGCCGACGAATACCAGCGACCCGTCGGGGGCCTGATTGCCGCGGCCACCCGGATCGGCGGCTTCCTGCAGCAGTGAACGTGCCAGTGCCGCCGCGTCTTCGGCCGTCTGTGCCGCGACCTGCATTTCCACCGGTGCCGCCAGCAGGAAGCCCTGCACCGCAATGGGACCGCACTGACCCAGCAGCAGCAGCTGTCCGGGGCGTTCAACGCCTTCGGCAACCACTTCCAGGCCCAGTCCATGACACAGGGCGATCACCGAGCGGGCAATGGCCGCCGAGCGCGGACTGCGGTCAATGCCCTCGATCAGGGTGCGGTCGAGTTTCACACGGGTAATCGGCAGCTGCGCCAGCGAGCCCAGCGCGGAATACCCAGTGCCAAAATCATCCAGCGCCACCGCCACACCGAGCGCCCGCAGTTTCTCCAGCGCCTCCAGGGTCGCGCGCCCGGTCTGAATCACGGTCTCGGTGATTTCGATCTCCAGCGCATTGCCCGGCAGTCCGGTCACGGACAGGGCCTCGATCACGTGGTCCACGAAGCTGCCGTCCAGGAGCTGCATGGCCGAGACGTTGATGGCGACACAGGCCTGCTCCCAGCCCATGGCACGCCATGCCTTCACGGTCGCCGTGGCTGACCGCAGCGCCCAAGTGGTGAGTTCGCGCATCAGGCCGGTGGATTCGGCGATTTCGATGAATTCGCTGGCGCTGGCGATGCGCCCGTCGGACTTGCGCCAGCGCAGCAGCGCTTCGACGCTCACCGCTTCCAGGGTATGCAGCTGCACCTGCGGCTGGTACATGAGCAGCAGGTCACCGGCTTCCACCGCGCGCCGCAATGCCTGTTCGAGCCGGAAGCGATGCGCGGCCACGTCGTACAGTTCGGGTGTGTACAGAGCGTAGCGATTGCGGCCCAAATCCTTCGCATGAAACAGCGCCACATCGGCGGTGCGCAGCAGGGAGTCGGCGTCGCGCGCATGGTCGGGGTAGAGCGTCGCGCCGACGCTGGCGCTGGTGGACAACTGGCGCCCGTCCACGGTGAGCGGCTTCTGCAGCGCCTCGATCACCATCGCGGCCTGCTCACAGACATGATCGGCGCTGAGTGCATCCTCAACCAGAACCGTGAACTCATCACCGCCGAGGCGGGCGATGAAGGCCCGCGCGCCGAGCGCTTCCTGCAAGCGCACGCCCACCATCTGCAGCACCCGATCGCCGAACTTGTGTCCCAGGGTGTCATTGACGGATTTGAAGTTGTCCAGATCCACGAACAACAACGCGAAGCGCGTGCGACTGTGGGCTGCGCTCGCCAGTGCCGCCGACAGCCGCGCCGCCAGCGCGCGCCGATTCGGCAGTTCAGTCAACGGATCATGATGCGCCAGGTGATGCAGTGCCCGGGTGCGATCCTCGACATGCTGCTCGAGAACCGCCTGGTGGGCGCGCAATTCGCCCTCGGCGGCGCCGATCTTGGCCGCCATCGCGTTGAAGGCCTCGGCCAGCTCGGCGATTTCCCCGGAACCGCCGCCGCGGGTCGCGACCGCCCGATCGCCCGCCGCGAGGCGCCGGGTGGCGACCGTGAGCCGGCGCACCGGCAGTGAAATGCGCAGCGCCAGCACCAGCGACACCAACAGCACCACCGCCATGACCGCGATACCCGTGGCGACCAGGGCGCGCTGGGCGCTGTCGGCTGCCTGCGCTGCACGCGCGGCTGCCTCGGACAGGGCGCTGCGCGCGGGCGCCTGCAGCAGCGTTTGGGCTTCGCTGATGAGCGTGGCGCCGGCGCTCAGGAACTCACGACGGTCACGCGCGTTACTGGCATCGAACTGATTGATCTGGTGGCGCAGTGCCACTGAGTGGCTGAAGTCATCGTGCACGATTTCCATCCAGGCGGGGCCTGGAGAGCGCATCAGTTCATCGCGGTTGCGCGCGACCGCGGCAGCGAAATCCTGTTCGGCTCGGATTGCGGTCTCGTTCAGATCTGCGACCGAGCGCAGCGCCGCAGCAGCCTGTGCCAGTTCGACCAGGGATTTGCGCGCCAGCACATTGGTGCTATCGATGGACAGCCCCGCGCCGCCGGCATTGTTGATACGCCGTCCGTTAGCCTCCAGCAGTGCATGCCGTTCGCTCAGCCATGTCTGGCGCTGACCGGATTTGGCGGCGAGGGCGCGACCCGCAGCGACGTGTTCTCCGATCTCGTCCTTGAGCAGGATCTGGCTGCGCGTGTCCGGCGCCATGCTGAAATCGGCAACGGGGCGCGCGAACCAGGCGGCGATTGACCGGTCGAGAGAAGAGATCGCCAATTCAAGGTCCTGCTGTGCCGAACGCTTCGCATCCCCGGAGCTGTCGTCCGCGCCCAGGGACTCCTCGACCTGGCGGTCAAAGGCGGCCAGCTTCTCGATGATGGCGCCGGCGCGACGCGACTGCGGTTCGTAGCGCAACTGCAGTGAGCGCACGGCCTCAGCGGAGTTGTGGGTGACCTTGCCGGTGACGAACTGGCCGGCGACCACCACCGCGCCGACCGCCGCGAGACCTAACGCGAGGTGCGCGCCGACGCCCAGCCGCCAGATTCGGCGCCGAGGCGTGGGGTCGGTGGATGTTGCACGGGCCGACTGCACGGTTGGTGTTCCGCAGCATGAGACATAAGCCTGTAACCTCTGGTTACAGTTGCCATGCCATTACTACCATGTTGCCTTACGAACACAAACATCGCCCGTGCGGGCATCGCAAAAGCCGTGGGCCGCGCCGCGCCCGGCCGGGCCCGTTTGCCTGAACTGTGCGCCAGTTGCTCTATACTCCCGCCATGACAGAACTTGCCGATACTTTTGACTCAGCGTTCGCCAAGGCCGTGGACCTTGGCAACCGCCTGGCAGACAAGGACAAGGACGCCGACCTCTGGGACATCGCTGACGGCCTGCTGGCCGGTGCATTGCAGTACTGGCTGTATTCCCGGCAGCCCTGCGGGGACCCCCGCTGCCAGGATTGCATGCCCATCAGCACCGCCGAAGGGCGCATGGCCGAACTCAAGCGTCTCGTGGACCAGCTGGCCTCCGAAAGCGAATACTTCCACACCCCCACGGATGCGAATGCAGGGCGGGCCTGAGGGCGATCCAGCCACTCGCGTGGCCATCGTCGGTGCCGGCCCCTGTGGGCTGTTCCAGGTGTTTGAACTGGGACTGCTCGGCATCCGGGCGCATGTCTTCGATTCTTTGAAGGTGGTGGGCGGGCAGTGCGCCGAGCTTTATCCCGACAAGCCCATCTATGACATTCCGGCACTGCCGGTGTGCGGCGCGCAGGAGCTCATTGACCGCCTGATGCAGCAGATTCGGCCCTTTAGTCCTCAGTTTCACCTGGGAGAAGAGGTGGCGACGCTGCTGCCCGATGGCGCGGGGCATTTCAGCGTCGGCACGGCCTCAGGTAGTCCGATGACCTTCGGTGCGGTGGTGATCGCGGCAGGTCTTGGCGCGTTCCAGCCCCGCCGCTTCGGCGTGCCGGGTGCCGACGCCTTCGAGGGCGAGCAGATCCAGTACCGCGTGCGGGACGCACGGCAGCACGCCGGACGGCGGCTGATCGTATTCGGCGGCGGCGACTCAGCGCTTGATTGGGCGGTGGAATTGGCGCCGACCGCCAAAAGCCTCACTTTGGTGCATCGGCGCGCGCAGTTTCGCGGCGCTGCCGCCACGGCGGCGCGGATGCGGGAACTTCAGGCCGCCGGCAGGATCCGACACATAGAAGGCGTCGCTGACTCATTGCTTACAAATGGCCACGCGCTAGAAGGCGTACGGATCAAAGGCAATGATGGAACCCTACACGAGGTGCACGGCGACCAAATCCTGGTGTTCTTCGGTCTGCACCCCAAGCTCGGACCCATTGCTGACTGGGGCCTGGCGCTGGAACGCAAAGCTCTCGCTGTCGATACCGCAATGTTTCAAACAAGCGTACCCGGGATCTTTGCAGTAGGCGATATCAACACTTATCCTGGCAAGAAGAAGCTCATCCTTTCAGGATTCCACGAGGCCGCGCTGGCAGCCTTCGGCATCCAGCACCACCTGTTTCCGCAGCAGAAGCAGTTCCTGCAGTACACGACCACCAGCCCGATCATGCATAAGCGGCTTGGCGTGCCCGATATTTGATGCAAAATACGCTCCCCGTCTTTGAACCTCCCAAAAACAAACCGTTCCCGTTAAGGAGTTACCGATGATTCGTAGACCCTCTGTACTGGCCGCGTTGGCAATTGCCGCCATGTCACTGGCTGGAGGCACCCACGCCGCATTCGCTGCCGACAAGGTGTGCAAGCTCGATATTGCCGGGAACGACGCCATGCAGTTCGACAAGAAGGAACTCGTTGTGGCGGGTGACTGCACCCAGGTTGAAGTGACGCTGACCCACACCGGCAAGCTGCCCGCGGCGGCCATGGGCCACAACTGGGTCCTGGTGAAGACGGCCGATGTCACCACAGTGGCGAATGCCGGCATGTCGGCGGGTCTCGCCAACAACTACCTGACGCCGGGCGATCCGCATGTCATCGCCAGCACCAAGATTATCGGTGGAGGCCAGAGCACCTCGGTGACCTTCCCGACGTCCAAGCTCAGCAAGGGCGGTGACTACACCTTCATGTGCACGTTCCCCGGCCACTACGTGATCATGAAGGGCACCTTGAAGTTTGGTTGAGTCCTCGCGCAGGCAACGGCAGGGCGGGCAGCATGGATTCGCAAATCGCTGATCTGCTCGGCCTGCTGGAGCTTGAAACGCTCGAGGTCAACCTGTTCCGCGGCGAGAGCCGCGATATCGGCAGTCCGCAGGTGTTCGGGGGCCAGGTGCTGGGCCAGGCCCTCAACGCCGCTTCGCGCACCGTCACTGGGCGCATGGTGCATTCCCTGCACGCCTATTTTCTGCGCCGCGGGGATTTCAAGGCGCCGATCATCTATCAGGTGGATCGCAGCCGCGACGGCGGCAGCTTTTCCAATCGCCGGGTCATCGCCATTCAGCACGGCGAGCAGATCTTCAATATGGCCTGTTCCTTCCAGGCCGAGGAGTCTGGCCTCGAACATCAGGTGTTCATGCCGGAAGTGCCGGGGCCTGAGGGGCTGGCGGACAGCTCGCGCGTGGCGCCGGAACTTCTGCAGCGACTGCCGGAGCGAGTGCGTCGGCTGCTGGAAACCGCGCGGCCGTTCGAGTTCCGGGCGGTTGGTCCATTGGATGCGCGGCCCGTTCCCGGTCGTGCACCCTCGCGCCAGGTGTGGTTCCGGGCCGTGGCGCAGGTGCCCGAGGATCAGAACCTGCAGCGCTGCCTGCTCGCCTATGTGTCGGATTTCAATCTGCTCGAAACCGCGACCCTGGCGCACGGCATCTCCCATCTGAGCGGCCAAGCGCAGGTCGCCAGCATTGACCACGCCATGTGGTTCCACCGCCCACTGCGCGTGGACGAGTGGTTGCTGTACGACGTGGACAGTCCCAATGCCTCCGGCGCGCGTGGTTTTGCCCGCGCCAATGTGTTTGCCCGCGATGGCACCTTGGTGGCGAGCACGGCGCAGGAGGGTCTGGTGCGGGTGGTGAGCCGTTGAGCCGCGCCCTCCTGGCCTGTGCAATGTGCGGATACGTCGGTGCCGCGCTCGCGGCCGCACCGGATGAACTCACCGACCTGATGCGGCTTTGGTCGGGTGTCCACGACAGCGCCGTGCAGGTGATCCTGGATGATCACTCGCCACAGGCCGCCGCGGCCGATGAGTCGCGGCTGCGCACGGTCATCGAACCGGTCGATCTGCCATGGCTGGGTACCGCCGTGTTGTACCTGGAAGAGACGCTGCACGATGTACCGGGCGCGCCGCGGCGCCAGGTGCTGCTGCGGCTGTCGATCGATTCGCAGTTGCGCCCGCAGCGGATCCGGGTGCGGCAATACACCTTCCGCGACCCGCAGCAGTGGCGTGCCCTGTTCGCCGATCCGCAGGCGCAGCTGGCGTTGCGACGTTCGGACCTTCAGACCTTGCCGGGTTGCGATCTGCTGCTGACCCGCTCCGGCGATGAGTTCCTTGGCACCACGCTTGGCCGAGGCTGTGTATCCCCACCGCGGGATCCGCAACGCTACGTGGATTACCAGGTGCAGGTAGGCGAGGGCGTGTACTGGTTCCGCAGTCGGCAGTTTCGTTTCGCGGATGATGCGCTGGTGCAGGAGAGCGCCGGGTACGACTGGCCGTCGCTGCATCAGGCGCGCCTCTACAGCTGCCGTATCCGCTGGTCGGCTTCCGGCCGTGCCGCCGATCTGTCACCCCTGCTGACGGTGGATGTGGCAGATCACGGCGGGCGAGCTGATTTCTCCCTGCCTGACGGGCGCGCCTTCCGACTGATTCTGCACAGTGACGACTGGCCCTTTGATGCCAGTAATCAGGCGCTGGTCCTCATCCTTCAGGACCGCTCCCCCGGCGGCGCCACCACCCGCAGCTGGACCGAGTCCGATGCCCTGCAGGTCAGTGCCGCGATGAAAGCCGTGGACGCGCGTTGCGGACCTATTGCGCCCGCAGCGACGCTATCGCCTGCAGCAATGCATGATTGAATCGGCCGCTGTCGTCCAACATCGCGAAGCTGTCATCGCCGACCAGGGTGATGAGTGTCAGATGCGGGGCGGCGTGGCGCAGGCGCCCTGCATCGACCGCGCCACCCAGATCCGAATCGATTACCACCATCGGCACTTTCACCGCCGGTAGAATCGCGGCGTAGTCGAGCCGGTTCAGATCGGTGAGCGTGGCCACACCCGGCTCGGGGGCGCTGCGTGCCATGAGGTCTGCGACCTTGCGGACCAGCGTCGGATCGCTGTGGGGACGAAACAGCGTTGCACTGACGAATTTTCGGACCGCGCCGGCAAAGTCATCCCGGAAGGGCTGCACGGCCTGGTCCACCTGCGAAGGCAGCGGCCGGGGTTCGCCCAGGGTGCGAAAAGTCTCCACGCCGACCAGGCCCAGCAGGCGCGCACCGATCAGTGGTGCGGCCTCGAGGGCCACGGGGCCTCCCATTCCCTGACCCACCAGGACCACGCGCGAGTTGGGCAGGGCGGCGGCGACCGCCGCGACATCCTGCGCGAAACCCGCCAGTGACCAGTTGCGCCGCGCACTGCCGGAAACACCCTGGCCGGCGAGATCCAGAGTCACGACCGTGTACTGGGCCGCCACTGCCGCCACCTGCGCGCGCCAGATGGTCGAATCCTCGGCCCAGCCGTGAATCAGCACCACGGCGGGATCCCCGTGACCGTACTGATGCCAGCCGATCGGCACGCCATCCGCGGAGGGCGTGAAGCGGGTTACGGCCGGTGACGGTGGCGCGCTCGCGGCGGCCGCCACCGTCACCGGATGGGACTGCCCGCAGGCAGCCAGCAGGGCCAGTGCAGCGCATAGGATCGGGCAGCAGCGTTTCACCGGCAGCTCTTCAGCGGGCCTTGAGTACTTTGCCGGGATTCATGATCCCATGAGGATCGAAGGCCTGTTTGATCGCGCGCATCAGCGCGAGTTCGACCGGTGGCGCGTAGCGCTCCAGCTCCGCGACTTTGAGCTGACCGATGCCGTGCTCGGCACTGATACTGCCGCCGAACTGCATGACCAGATCATGGATGGTGCGTTTGATCTCCTCTTCCCGGGCCAGGAAGGCTTCCGCCGTCACCAGCGGCTCCTGGTTGAGGTTGAAATGCAGGTTGCCATCCCCGACATGGCCATAGGCGATCAGCCGACCCTCGGGAACATGGCGGTCGAGCCACGCGGCGGCCTGTTTCACGAACTGCGGCAGGGCCGCCACCGGTACCGCTATATCGTGTTTGAGGCTGGCGCCATCCAGGCGCTGCGCGCGCGGGATGTTCTCGCGGATGAACCAGAAGTTCTGCGCCTCACGGCCACTTTGCGCGATGGCGGCGTCGCGCACCAGACCCGCGCCCTGCGCAGCGGCCAGTACTTCCTCCAGGATGCTATCCAAGGGGTCCTCGGCGCGCGGCGAAGTGAGTTCGCACAGCACATACCAGTCGTGTCGCGCAGGCAGTGGATCGACGGCGGGGCGGACGTGCCGCACCGTCAGATCCAACGCCAGGCGCGGGATGAGTTCGAAGGAGCTGACGCGGTCGCCGCTGTGGTTGCGCAGGCGGCTGAGCAGTTCCACTGCGGCCTGCACACTCGGCACGGCGACGAAGGCGGTCGCGACGGTGCGGCTGGCAGGAAACAGTTTGAGGGTGGCAGCGGTGATGATGCCCAGTGTCCCTTCGGCGCCCAGGAACAACGACTTCACATCGTACCCGGTGTTGTCCTTGCGCAGCCCTGTGAGCCGGTCGAGGACCCGGCCGTCGGCGAGCACCACCTCCAGCCCCAGCACCAGGTCGCGCATCATGCCGTAGCGCAGGACGCTGGTACCCCCGGCGTTGGTTGAGAGGTTGCCGCCGATCTGGCAGCTGCCCTCGGAGCCCAGGCTCAGCGGAAAAAATCGCTCCGCATCGGCCGCGGCCCGCTGCACCTGTGCCAGCACGCAGCCGGCCTCGGCCGTGAGAGAGTAATTGAGCGGGTCAATCTCGCGGATGCGGCTCAGGCGGCTCAGCGAGACGATGACCTGGCTGCCTGAGGCATCCGGAGTCGCGCCTCCGCAGTAACCGGTGTTGCCCCCCTGCGGCACCACACCGATGCGGTGCGCGTTGCAGAAGGCCAAGGTCGTGGCAACCTGTTCGACGCTGTGCGGCCGGATCAGGGCCGCGGCATTACCGTGATACAGGCCGCGCTGGTCGGTCAGCAGCGGACCCAGCTCACCCGCATCGGTGCGGACACAGTCCTCGCCAAGAAGGCCGACGAGCTCGGCGACGGCCTGGGCGCTAGAGGTCGGCTGGGTCACTCGTCCTCGTCTTCGTCCTCGTCCCAGTCCTCATCCTCGTCGTCATCCTCGTCCCAGTCGTCGTCCTCGTCTTCCTCATCTTCATCTTCTTCTTCCTCCTCCTCGTCGGATTCGGACCAGCCCTCGGGCGCGGTGGTCTTCTCCAGATCCATCTCGTGCCAGGCTTCGATGTCGATTTCCTCGATGTCCCCATCGACGTATTCGATTTCGACGAGTTCGGAGTCCTCATCAACCGTCAGCACGCGAAACGACTCCTCTTCTTCCACGTTCTGGTACCACTGTCCGGCCGCCGGTTCGTAATCTCTGCTCACCGCTTTGGTCCTCGAGGGCTCAACTGTTAAAGGCAGTCCAGTTTAAGGGGGGATTGTTGCGGGTGGCAACGCCGTCCCGTGCAGGAGTCGCCCACCCGGCGCCGATCCCGTATAGTTTTTACCATGAGCGCCTCCGGTGAGACTGCCTTGTCCCCGCTGATCGCCGCCCGGCGCATTGTCGTCAAGGTGGGTTCCACCCTGCTGGTCGATCCGGACAGCGGTCAGCTGCGCCATGCCTGGCTGACCAGCCTGGTGGCGGATTTGATGCGCCTGCGCAAGCGCGGACAGCAGGTCATTCTGGTGTCTTCCGGGGCCATTGCCCTGGGCCGACGTGAGCTGGGGCTTACCGCCGGATCCCTGCGCCTGGATGAGAGCCAGGCGGCGGCCGCGGTCGGGCAGATCCGTCTCGCCCATGCCTACAAGGAGTTGCTGGGCGAACAGGGCGTGACGGTCGCGCAGGTGCTGCTGACACTGGAGGACAGCGAACAACGGCAACGCTATCTGAATGCACGGGCCACTCTGGAATCGCTGCTGGGGCTGGGCGTGCTGCCGGTCATCAACGAGAACGACACGGTGGCGACAGCGGAGATCCGTTACGGCGACAACGACCGCCTGGGCGCGCGGGTGGCGCAGATGGCCGCCGCCGACTGCCTGGTGCTGCTGTCGGATGTCGAGGGGCTGTTCAGCGCCGATCCGAATCGCAATCCGGACGCCCGGTTCATCAGCCGCGTGACCGCGGTCACTCCCGACATCGAAGCCATGGCGGGCCGGTCGGCCTCGGCCATGGGATCCGGTGGCATGGCCACCAAGATCATGGCCGCCAAGATCGCCGTCGCCGCCGGCTGTCACATGTGCATTGCGGCCGGACATCATCCGCACCCGGTGCACCGCCTCGAAGAGGGCGCGCGCTGCACCTGGTTCGTGCCCACCGAGACGCCGCTGGCGGCGCGTAAGCAGTGGATCGCCGGCACCCTGCGCCCGGTTGGCGCCCTCAGCATCGACGCCGGCGCACTGAAGGCACTGAATGCCGGCAAGAGTCTGCTGCCGGCCGGGGTGGTGCGGCTGTCCGGGCGATTTGACCAGGGCGATACGGTCAGCATCCTGGCCGCGGACGGTGCCGAGGTGGCGCGCGGCATCAGCGCGTATTCGGACGCCGACGTGGCGCGCATCATGGGTCGCAAGTCCGCCGAGATCGAGGGCATCCTCGGCTATCGCAGCGGCGATGCGCTGGTGCATCGGGATGATCTGGTCATCCTGCGGCGCGACTGGCAGGCACAAGCCGCGCAGGAGGCACTGTGAGTGAGGATCTGACGGCGCTCATGCGCGCCATGGGTCAGCAGGCACTGACTGCCGCGACGGCACTGGGCATAGCGGGCACGCAGGCCAAGAACCAGGCATTGGATGCGGCGGCGGCGGCCATCCGTGGGCACCAAGCCGACATCCTTGCGGCCAATGCGCAGGATCTGGCTCAGGCTCGTGAACGACGGCTCAGTTCTGCGCTGCTCGATCGCCTCGAACTCAATCCCAAGCGGGTTGAATCCATGGCCACGGGACTTAAGGACATCGGTGGGCTGGCCGATCCCATCGGCACGGTGGCCGCGCACTGGACCCGGCCCAATGGCTTGGACATTTCCCGGGTGCGTGTGCCCTTGGGTGTCATCGGCATCATCTACGAAAGCCGCCCCAACGTGACCGCGGACGCCGGTGCCTTGTGCCTGAAATCCGGCAACGCGGTGATTCTACGCGGCGGGTCGGAGAGCCAGCGTTCCAATCGCGCCATTCATGCCTGCCTGGAAGCCGGCCTCGTGGCCGCGGGCCTGCCCGCGGGCTGCATTCAGCTTGTGCCGACCACCGATCGCGCGGCGGTCGGACTCATGCTCGCGGGGATGACGGACTTCATCGATG
>DASZCK010000145.1:0-6045 GCA_035943195.1 Steroidobacteraceae bacterium | reverse complement strand
CCGGCAGCGCGGCCGCGGCCAGCGCCCCGGATGCGGGGGACGGCAGCGACGATGCGCCCGTGGGCACTACTTCTTTGGAGAAGATCGCCGACCTGCCCGCGCAGCACCAGCTGCCCGACGGCAAGTGGAAGCCCGGCGTCAACTACGATCCGGTGGTCCCCGCGCAGCCCACCTCCGCACCCGCCGGCAAGGTCGAAGTCCTGGAGGTCTTCTGGTACGCCTGCCCGCACTGCTACGCCCTGGAGCCCTTCATCCAGGCATGGCGCAAGAGCAAACCCGACTACATCGAATTCGTGCGCGTTCCGGTCATGTGGGGACCGGTTCACCGCGCCCATGCCCAGCTGTATTACACGCTCAAGCAGCTCGGTCGCAATGATCTGGACGACAAAGTGTTCGAGACTTTGCACCAGGAGCAGAATCCGCTGTTCGGGAACTCACCCGAAGAGACGCTGCAGCGGCAGCTGGAGTTCGCCAAGCAGAACGGCATCGACCCGGAGGCGTTCCGCAAGGCCTACACCTCCTTCGCCGTGAACTCCGACCTGACGCGCGCCGAGGAAATCACCCAGCGCTACCGTGTCGAGGGCGTGCCGCTGGTCGTCATCAACGGCAAGTACATAACCGATGTGGGCAAGGCCGGCAGCCACGAAAACCTGATTGCGGAGATCAACGACCTGGCGGCCGGCGAGCACAGGCACTAGGCATTGCGGTAAAGTAGCCGGTTCCAGTCGCGTGCGCCCGTAGCTCAGCTGGATAGAGTGGCAGCCTCCGAAGCTGCAGGTCGTGGGTTCGAATCCCGCCGGGCGCGCCAATTCCACTAAGGATTCGTCGGCGGCTCCGCGATCGTCTGCTTGCCGTCAACAATCTTGTCGCGATCGTTGTCGGTGCAATTCGTGGTGATCATCCGGTTCACGTCCGTGACACGCCGGTAGCGGACTGAGACCTGCCACGGGTGGGAGAAACGCTGCGGGTCGTTGATCGTCAGGTCGTTCTGCAGCGTGTTCGCATCAATCAATCGCACCCGCTCGGTGAAGAACGCCTGGTCGCTCAGAACGGCCATTCCTGGAATCGGAATTGCGGTGATGGGGCCCGCTTTGCGGGCCACGGTGTCGATGACCAGCGTGGCCCCGGCCCAATGTCCGATGGAGTCGCCCATCAGCGTAGGCCACAGGTCGTCGCGCCCGGGATGGCTGCGTCCATCGGTGTAGATCTGGCGCAGCTCCCCGTCAGGAAACAGGAACAGCGTCTCCGACTGGGTTATGACCACCTGAAACATGGCGTCTGGAGTGATGCCTTCCATTACGGCCGGAAACCCGTCGGGTGTGCAGAACTTGAGCAGCGGCCCGGGGCCGCCGGCTGCCGGAGGCTTCCGTGCACCCTGCAGCTTCTGCTCCCACTGGGGGTTGTAAGGCGGCTTTTGCCACAGCTGCACACGTTTGAACAATGCCAACTCCGCAGGCGACGGGCCCCCAGCTGGCGCTCCGGAAGGGGCCGCGGGCGCGCTGGCCGCGGCTTTCTCGATCTCGCCGTTTGAAACCGCCACGGACAGCTCGGTTTCCCACAGTCCGGCTATGCCGGATGGCAAATGCTGCGCCTGTGAATGGGCAACCGACAGACCCATTCCGACCGCAAGTACGACGGTCACGAGTGCTGCTCGGCGGATCATGGCTGCGGTTCCCGGGTCGCCTGAACCCTGATGGTCCCCAGGGTCCGGCCATTGGCATCGGCCGCGGTGAGGAGCCGGCCGCCGTGGGTCCCGTCCTTCAGCGGGTTCATCACGACGGTCACCTCATCACCCGGCTTGAACGACCCGGGTTTCCACCCGAACCGGTACATGGCGAGCGGGGAGTGCATCTCGATGCTCCATTCTGCCGTCCCGTTCGGCGCCGGCACCAGGACCTGGAGGTAGCAGTGAGGATTGGTCCACTGCAGCTCCTTCACCGTCCCTTGCAGCGTCAGCTTTGTTGTTTCATCGAACATCGCGAAGGAATGGTGGGCCTGGCAGGGAATTGCGACGAGCAGCAGGGCAGCGATGGCGAAATAGCGAACTCTCACATGGTTCTCCTCGATTGCATGCGGCACGACTTGCTACTGCAGGGCGGTCCACAGGGCGGCTCCGGCCGCGGTGCCCGCGGCCATCCGCGCCCCGATGGTGACCACGAAGAAGGCGAGGACGCCCGCCACCGTGGCGCGATGCAGCCGGCGGGCGGCGAGCAGGTCGTGTGCCACCAGCGACAGCGGAGTCCCCACGATGAGAACGACGACCAGGGCCAGCACCCAGGTGTTGATCGGCGCAGACGGCGCGGCGCCCGCCAGCGCCGGAAACTCCGCGATGCGTCCGGCGGCGGGGCCGATCATGGCCATCGAGGCCAGCAGCAGCAGCCGTTTGTGCACTTCGGGCCGGCGCCGCTGCCACAGGGCGATGGCCACCAGAATCGGGAACAGCGTCATGGCAGCGAGGTTGCCCCAGAAGATCTGGCGCGCATCGGGCAGCGGCAGCGTCGGTCCCCCCGTGGTCGCCAGGCCGCCGGTCACCGCGAAGTTCGCTGGGATTTCGACCGTGAGGAATACGCTGAGGCCGAGCACGGCAACGGCCAGCATTGCGCCCAGCATTCCGAGCCTGCGATGCAGATCCGTGCGGTGCGCAGCAACCAGCGAGGCCTGTACCACGAGCAGCACGATCCAAGCCGCCATCACCGAGCCGTGCACATAGACGTACCAGGGCATGGCCGGAACCTGGAACAACGGTCTCAGGAACAGGGTCCGGGAGAAGCCGATCAGGACGATGGCGAGCAGGAATATCGACGTAGCGAGGAAGAAGCGGTCCCGCCGAACTACCTGCGAGATGCCGGTGCGCGGCAGCCCGACGTCCCGCGGCATTTCAACCGCCGTGATGAGTGAATCGCTCGCCATGACATGGCCCTCGTAAATGCAGTTGCTGCGGTGCGGGAAGTTGGATGCGGTCCGGCTGGATGTTTAAGCTGCGCCTAGACTTGGTGTCGCTTCCGTTTCCATGGCAGTTTTCTGGCAAACTGCCTGCGGCCCGGACGCACAGCGATAAGTCCATGTCCGCGTTGGAAACCCCTATCTACCGCTTCGCTGGCTTCGAACTGGAGCCGGCCGAACGCCGACTGTCGGCCGCAGGCCAGTCCATATCCCTGACGCCCAAGGTATTCGACACGCTGGTGCTGCTGGTGCAGCGCGCCGGCCATGTCGTCAGCAAGGACGAGCTGATGAAGGCCCTTTGGCCTCGCGGCTATGTAGACGAGTCCAATCTGACCAAGCACATCTGGCTCATTCGCCGTGCGCTGGGAACGGGCGAGCAGGACTCGCTCCTCATCGAGACGGTCCCCAAGGTCGGCTATCGCTTCGTGGCTGCGGTGAACGTGAGCCAGGCGGCACAGACAGTCGTGGTGACCCCGCCCGCCACACCGGCCCTCTCCCGCCAGACGCTGCCGGCACCGCGCCGGCTTCGACTCTGGGCCGCGGCAACGAGTGTGGGAATAGCGTTGACCACGGCCGCAGTGTGGCGCTTGGCAGTGATGCCCGTGACCACGGTCACGGCCGGTTCGGGCGCTCGCGCGCACACGGTGGCGCTGATCGGGTTCAGCAATCTGTCGCGCAACGCCAAGGACGCCTGGCTGGCGCCGGCGCTCTCCGAGGTGCTCGGCACGGAACTGAACACCGCCGAGAGCCTGCGCGTCATACCCGACGAATTGGTCCACGACGCTAGTGCTGACCTACCGCCTGCCGCCGCCGGGGGCTATGGGCCGGATACCCTGGAGCGTCTGCGGCGGCGCCTGGATGCTGATTACATCGTGAGCGGCAGCTACCTGGTGACGGGCTCGGCGGACAATGCTCCCCTGCGAGTCGACATCGCGCTCCAGGACGCGCGCGACGGGTCGCTGCTGGCGTCAGTGTCGAACCAGGCCGACGAGACGCAACTGATGGCACTGGTGAGTCGCGCGGGAGCCGCCCTGCGCAACAAACTGGGCGCGCCTCCAGCGGCGGGCGCTGCGACTCCCGCGCTCCTGGCCCGTGAGCAGCCGCCGAGCGTCGACGTGGCGCGCCGCATGGGTTTTGCCATCGACGCCCTCCAACACTACGACCCGGCTCGGGCGCGCGACCAACTGCTGGAGGCCGTCGCCGAGGCTCCCGGCTACGCGCCAGCCTACACCCGGCTGGCACAGGCCTGGTCGGCGCTGGGTTACCACGACAAGGCGCTGGCGGCGGCCGAACAGGCTGCACGCTACGCCGCCAGTCTGCCGGCAGAACAAAGGCTGCTGGCCGAAGCGGTGGCCGCGGCCACCCACCCGGACTGGGCCAAAGCCGTGGCGAGCTGGCAGGCACTGGTGCTTCTCAAGCCGCAGAACCCGGAGTATCGGCTGAAGCTCATCGATGCAGAGGCCGCGGCAGGCATGGCGTCGCCCGCCCAGGCGACTCTCGCCGACCTGCAACGACTGCCCGGCGCGGCCGAGGATCCGCGGGTGGAGCTGGCCGCCGCCGAGGTTGCCAGCTCCCGGAGCGATGCCAAGGATGCCGCGAGCCATTCAGCCAGCGCCCTGCGCCTGGCACGTCGCCGTGATGCAAACGGGCTGATCGCCGACGCCCAATTGGCGCTGGCGGGTGCGCGCATGTTCCTCAATCAGAATGAGGAGGCGCGCGCAGATCTCGCGCAGGGCATTGGTGCCTACCGCACGATCGGCAATCCTCACGGTGAGGCAGCCACGCGGGCCGAGCTTGCAAAAGTGCTCGGTAACCTGAACCGAGGACGCGAGGCGCACGAGGAGTATCAGCACGCCATGGCCCTGTATCAGGGCATCGGCGACGTGGGCGGTGTCGCGGATGTGTACCGGGACCTGTGCAACCTCCTGTGGGTGGCTGGCGATCGCGACGGGGCACAGACCGCTGCACGGCACTCGCTGGAGCTGGCGCGCCAGACCGATGATCTGCGCCTGCAGACCTGGACGCTGCGCGCCCTGGCGACCATCGCCTCGGACGATTCGGCTAGTGACGAGGTGGCGAGCGAATTCCAGGAAGTCATCGCGCTGAGCGAGCGCGACAACGACCGCGGCGGACACGTGTGGTCGCTCGCCGCGTATGCGGACACCCAGCGGCTGCGCGGCGAACTCGATGAGGCGCTCAAGTTTTGTCGGCAGGCACTCGCCGAAGCTGCGGCCCTGAGTGATCCGCAGTTCGCGGTGTACAGCGGATTCACCTGCGCGCTGGTGGACATGGACCGGGGCGCGGCTGGGGCGGCGCGTAGCAAGATGGAACGCGTGATCCGCGAAGTGGGCCCCGGCGGCGGCACGACCTATCGCAACAATTCGCTCATGAATTTGGCGCAGCTCGACATGGACGAGGGGCGATGGTCCGGCGCCCGCGACTTCCTGCGGCGGGCGCGCGCAGGCTTCGCCGCCGCCGACGAGCAGACCGGCGAAGCGGACGCCTCCGCCATGCAGGCGTTGTGCGACCAGGCGCTCGGCGATGCTGCGGGTGGCGAGGAAGCGGCGACGCGCGCACGTACACTTCGCCGCTCGATCACGTCGCGCCAGGAGGTCTACGTGGTGGATATCGCCCTGGCGCGGCTCGGCGACGCGAAGGCCCCGCGCGGCGCAACGCCGCAGCGCTTGCTGGCGCTCGCCGCCGACGCCGATCGTCGGCACTTCCTGGGCTGGGCGCTGGAGGCGAGGCTCGCAGCTTGGGAGCTGGAAAGCGCGCAGGGCGATGCGGCTGCGGAGGACCTACGGCGCGAGATCGAGGTTAGCGCCGGCAGACATGGCTACGGACGTATTCTGCGGCGGCTGCAGGCGCGGACCTGACGGCGCCGGCTTGCCACGGGCTAAGTCGTTGAAACGCCAAGTACAACGCGCCGCCTATCATCCAAGTGCTGAGAGTTTGCCTTCTTGCCTGGCAAGGCCACCACGCAGCCACCTCAGCACGCTGTTCCAGATCGCATCTGTTACTCGCTATACTTCGCCGCCCACTGTTGGGCCGGAAGATGTCGAGCGCGCATGTGAGCAAGCAGGACACGCACTTCGTCAATAC
>DASZCK010000144.1:0-6745 GCA_035943195.1 Steroidobacteraceae bacterium | reverse complement strand
CACCAATACGGTGAATGGCGCGGTGAATCTCACGCACGGTGTCGGCGCCATCAGTGCACACACGGTCAACGGCCGGTTGGACCTTGCCGCGGATGGCGCGAAGAGTGTCGAGATCGCCAGCGTCAATGGCGACGTCGATTTTCATGGCCATCTGCTCTCCGACGCACAGATGAAGGCCACGACGGTCAATGGCAAGCTGGCGGTGCAGGTCTCCGCCGATGCCGGCTATACATACGATGTCGCCACGTTCGGTGGCAGTGTCCACACCTGCTTTGGTGGACAGAACGGAAGCGGCCCGGTGAACGGCAAAGTGGGCACGAATGGCACCGGGCACGCCAACGTGCACCTGAGAACGATGCGCGGCGGCATCGAGTTGTGCGACCGGTGATCCACCAGCCGTGAAAGCCAGTTGCGCAAGCTGGACGCTGTGCTTGGGGGTGGTGGCAAGACTAGCCCCAGACCTTGATCGCCTCCGTGACATCCGCCTTCGGACCCAGCGCTTGGGAGGCCGCGCTCATCTGCTGGGCGCTGAGCTGGAGCATCGGCGCCTGAATTTCCAGGGCCGCAGCCAAGCCGGCGGCAATCCTCACGTCCTTCGCCGCCAGAGCCAGCAGAAATCCGGCTGCATGCCGCCCGGCAATGACGTGATCCTTCATCGACAGTTCGCTGTGGAAAGTGCGGCCGGTCGACACATTCAGGATGTCGATCAGCTGCATCGGATCAATCCCGAAGCGCTTGCCGATCAGCAACGCCTCCGAGGTCGCCTCGAAGGCCGCTGCCGATACATAATTGTTGAGCGCCTTCATGGCATGACCCGATCCCAGGGCACCCACCTCGAACAGGCGCTTGCCCAGAAGTTCGAGCACGGGCCGTGCGCGGCCAATGGCCGACGTCTCGCCACCGATCATGATGGTCAGAGAAGCGTCGGTGGCCCGCGGTACGCCGCCCGACACCGGCGCGTCCACCAGGGATAGCCCGAGTTCGGACAGTGCCGCACCGAGCTCGCGCGTGCCCTCGGGTTCGGATGAGCTCATGTCGATGACGAGCGCACCCTTGGATAGCTCGGCAGCGATTCCCTGGGGCCCCAGCAGCACCTCGCGCACGATGGCACCGGTGGGGAGCATGGTGACGATGATGTCGGTCCCACGAAAATCCTCGGGCCCGCGGGCGATGCGTACCGTGACATCCGCGGCAAGACGCGCTACGGCGGCAGCATCGAGGTCGAATGCGACCAGGGAATGTCCGGCCCGCGCAATATGCTTCGCCATCGGGCGACCCATGGCGCCCAGGCCGACAAATCCAATGTTTGTGCTTCCCATTGCTCGCATTGTCCCAGTATTGGATGTCTGGTAGAAGAGGTCGAATGAAACTTGCGGTGTCAGGGATGGTGGTTCTGGGTGCGGTGGCCTTGCTTGGCCAGGCGGTTCGGGCGGCCGACTGCGACAAGACCTGTCTCGAAGAGATCGCAGCCGCCTATCGCACCGCTTATCTCAAGCACGACGTGACCTTGGCCCCGTTTGCCCGCCATGTCCGCTATTCCGAGAACAACGCTGAAATGACCTTTCCGGACGGAACCTGGGACACCGTTACCGAGGAGGTCGATACGCCACTGGTACTGTCGGACCCCACCAGCGGTCAGATCGGCATCTATACCAGCATCCTGCAGCGCCAGACGCAGGGCTTTCTGGCGGTTCGCTTGCAGGTGCGCGACCGGCGCATTACCGAGGTCGAACAGATCATCGCCACCAAACGCAACGTCAGCGCACCGCCGGTGCCGATGGGCGATGCCCTGCAGTACCATCGAGACCCCGCGCTGCGCGCCACTGTTCCGGAAGGCCAGCGCCTGTCACGTGCCGCGATCCGTGAACTCGCCAACGGTTACTTCTCCACCCTGCAGTACAACACCGGGGAAATCCGTGGCACGCGCTTCGCGCCCGGCGCCGTGCGGCACGAGAACGGGATGCCCTACACCGATCTGGAGAAGGGCTTCAAGTCAGGCCACTACCGCTACAACAACCGCGTCCGCGATCGCGACTGCTTCCTGGTGGACGAGGCGCGCGGCTTTACGATGTGCCGCGGCTTCATCGACCACAAGGGCGTGCTCGATGAGTACACTCTGACTGATGGCACCAAAGCCAAGTCCAACTACCAGGAACCGCAATCCTGGGGTTTTCTCGAGTCCTTCAAGGCCACCAAGGATGGCATCGTGGCGGTGGAGGCGACCTTCAGCGCCGTGCCGTACTATCTGCGCTCACCCTGGACAAAGAAGCCCGATCCGACCTACGACGCATCAAAAGCATCGAAATGACGCAGATCACCGCGGGTGCCGCGAGGCCCGCGATCACCCGAGTGGGCGCAACCCGGGCGGCAATCAAGGCGCCCCCGACCAGCGGGCCGACGAAGGCACCAATGCGGGCGACGGCCGATGCCCAGCCACTGCCGGTTGCAAGAATGCTCGACGGATACAGCGATGCCGCCAGCGACACGATCGCAAACTGCGAGCCGCCGGTGCAGGCACCGATCATGAGCAGGAGCGCGCCCCAGGAAAGGAATCCCGAGGGCACGCCGAGGAACAGCATCAGCGCGACGACGTTGACGGCAAAACCCACGGCGAGAGTCCGCTCATTGCCGAAGCGATCCATCAGCACGGCGAGCGACAGTCCACCGACGATGCCCCCCAGCTGATTGAAGGCCATCGCCCGGCTCGCCTGGGCGGGCAGCCAACCGGCCCCCGTCAGCAGCGTCGGCAGCCAACTCACGAGCAGGTACAGGGTGAAGGAATTCATGGCGAATCCCAGCCACAGAAGCAGCGTCGAGCTCCGGTAGTGCCGCTCGAAGAGATCGCGCACCGACCCTGCCAGGGCCTGCGCGGGCGGCTTGAGATACACCGTTTCCGGGCTCGTTCCGGGCGCAATGCGGCGCAGAATCTTTAGCGCGGCGCTGCTTCCGGGACGACGATTGAGCAGGAACTTGATCGACTCGGGGCCGGTGGTCATGAGCGCCGCGCTCAGGGCCAGCGGCAGTACGCCCCCCATCACGAAGGTCGCCGGCCACGCGTAGTGGGCCAGCAGGATGGGCGTCACCAATCCCGCCGTCAGCGCACCGGTCGCCGTGTTGCAGTATGAGAGAGTGATCAGGCTCGCGCGCCGTCGTGGCGGCATGAAATCCGCCGTCAGGGCGTAGGCATTGGCGAGACTCGCCCCCAGCGCCGCACCGGTGAACAGGCGGCAGAGCGTCAGTTGCAGGGCGTTGTGCGCCAGTGCGGACGCCAGGGACGACACGCCTACGATCGCCAGCGTTGCGGCCAACACCGTGCGTCGGCCGTAGCGGTCCCCGAGCGGACCCAGCGCCGCCGCGCCCAGACCCATACCCAGGAGTGATGCCGACAGTGCCAGACTCAGCGATGCGGGCGTAACGTGCCACGCCTTGGTTAGTGCCGGCACTATCAGCGCCAGGTCCTGGAGGTCGTAGCCGTCGAACAGCACGGCCAGTGCACACAGCACCAACACGTACTTCTGCAATCCCGACAGCGGACTTGAGTCCAGCAGGTCGTCGATTTCGACGCCGGGGGTCGACCGCTTGTTTGTCGCGTCCATGCTCGATGATCCCTAGCGAATCATCAAGCCTATACCCTTTGTCGCACTATTTGGGCGGCGCGTCCTTGGAGTCGCGCGTGTGTTTCCTGCTCTTGGACTTCGGCGTGTCGCTGGGAGCGGAGCTTACTTTGGGCGCATCGTTGCTGGGCTTCGACATCAACGCGCCCGGCGTGTCGGATGCTCCTGGCGTGCCAGGAGTGCGCACGGTCGCAGCAGCGGAGGGCGTCACGGGCGCTGCCCCATCGGGACTGTCGGCGCCGTGCACCGCGATCTGGGCCCAGGTTGTGACTGAAAGCATTGCGGCCAGTGGCAAGGCCAGCAGCGCTTCGGTTCGCCTGTTCATGGTGCTGACTGTGCCGGACAAGCAACTTTGGGGTTAGCCGCAGGGTTCGCCAGCACGCGTAGGACAATCGCACCGCTGGCGCAATCCTAGCCGGGTTTCAGCGACCACCCCAGACACCAGCCGTTCGCGGGCACCGAGCGGCCCGTGTATAGATTGCAGCCACCGGTCGCGTCATTGGGCTGACCCAGATAATGCAGGCAGGTGGCGCAGCGCTGACCTTTCTTGTACATGGGATTGGAGGTCGCGCCCGCAGCATCGGTGACGAAACCCAAAGCACTGGCGGCCGAATCCTTGACATCCAGCGGCGTAAGACCTGCGCTCTGCGCGGCCTGTGCCAAAGTGTCGAGAGCCGGGAGAAGGGCGCCCGTGGCAAGTACCTTCAACATCAAGTGGCGGCGTGATATCGCGCGCGGCATCCCTATCTCCTTCCGGTTGTTTGACGAAATCACGGGATCGGCACCGTGCCATACCGCGTGTGTCCGTCGAGCCGGTGGAAAGGTTCTGGGATGAGGTTGTGACAGAGGGAAATAACATTAGATAGATATTGTAATAGTTTGTTATATATAGTGTTATAGCCGATTCTAGCCCGCCGATTGCGGCACTCGTCGAATCGAGCGTATTGGCACAGCAGGCGTGAGCGTTTGTCCGTTCGCTTTGGCCCGCTGAATGCGTCGAACCACTTCCATCCCGCTCACCACGTGGCCGAACGCTGCAAAGCCCTGACCATCCGGATTGCGGGCGCCGCCGAAATCCAGGCTGGGTTGATCGTTAACGCAAATGAAGAAATCGCTGGTCGCAGTATCCGGACCGTCGCGTGCCATCGATATCACACCGGCGAGATGCTTAAGGCCGGTGACGCTCGTGCGCTCCAATGCGATGGGGGCGGATTCCTCGCTCTGACGAGCCGGATTGATACCCGCCTGGATGACTTCGATCTTGACCGCATTGTCGGGTTGATTGCCCAGCGTCACGGTGCGATGGAACACGCCGCCGTCATAGAACCCCTGATCGACGTAACGCAGGAAATTGGCCGCGGAAACGGGCGCATGCGTGGCATCCACGACCACGATGATGTCGCCCATCGAGGTAGCGATGCGCACCCTCGGTTCGGCAGCGGCCGCCCCCAGGCAGTGACCGCTCAGGAGGCTCACAAGCATCGCGCCAAGGATCCACTTGCGCAAGTTCACTAGGCTTGTCGCAACCCCGCAATAATGGGTCGCCGCGCGGCGTGAATGGCGGGAAACAGTCCGCCGATCAGCGCCAGCAACAGTGCATAGAGCGTGCCGGTCACTATCAGCGCCGGCGTGACGCTGAATGCAAAGCTCACCTGCGTGAAGCTCTGGTAGTTCATGGTCGAAGTTTGCAGCCCATCGAAGGCCAGGTAGGCCACCGCTGCCCCAACGCATCCGCCGATTAGCCCAAGCAGGAGCGCCTCGAAGATGACCGACACGGCGACCGGCAGTCCGCCGTACCCCAAGGCACGCAAGGTCGCAATTTCCGTGCTGCGCGTGGCGACGGCCGAGTACATGGTGTTGAGCGCGCCGAAAACCGCGCCAACTCCCATGAGCAGCGCGAGCACCGTGCCGGCACCACGTATCAGCGTGGATAGCAGCGCGGACTGTGCGGCGTAGAACTCTCGTTCGGTCAGTACATCGGCGGTAAGACGCGGGTCATTCATCAGCAGGTCCTTGAAGGAGGGGAAGGCCGCCGCACTCTTCAGCAGTACGCGCACCGTCTGATAGGTATCGCCACGCGAGTAGGCGCTCTGCAGCACGTGCACGTCGGTCCAGATTTCCGACTCCGAGACGCTTCCGGCGTCGGAGAATTCCCCCACGATGCGCCACTGGTTGTTGCCCCATTTCACCAGCCGTCCCACGGCCAGGCCGTCCAAGGATGCCTCGGCGCTTCGACCGACGATGACCTCGTACGTGCCCGGCTTGAACATGCGTCCGGCGACGAGTTGAAAATGGGCGCGCGTCTGCGGGCCGGCGGCTTCGATGCCGCGGAAGGGCGCGTTCGCAGCCGTCCCGGTGGAGCGTTTGGGCTGATCCACGGTCGTGTAAAGCTCAGCCGAGACAATCGGCCCCTGGGCATCCCGGGCGATCCCCGGCGCCTCTTCAATGATTAGCACCTGGTCGCGCGAGAAACTGCTGGTCATTTCGGCACCGGAGCTGCCGCGAAGCACGACGGCAACATGATCGGATCCGGAAAGTTCCAGCGTTTTGCGGAACCCCTCGCTGATCGACAGCAGCGCAACCAGAATGAGCACGACGCCCGCGATCCCGATCACGGAGACCAGCGAAGTCGTGACCCGCAGCGGCAGAGCGCGCAGGTTCATGGCAGTCACGGCGATGATCTGTTTGACGATGGTCATGGATCTAGCGCCCCGCCAGGCCCTCGACAATACGCAGTCGCGCGGCCCGCACCGCCGGCAGCAGGCCGGCGGCGACTCCCAGCACCAAAATCAGCGCGACCCCCACTGCCAGGGCGGCGGGCGTCAGCAGGAACGCGGACAGGTAGTCGCTGAGGGTGCTGCCAATGCGGCCTACGGCCAGCATCGCTCCGACCATGCCCAGGGCCCCGCCCAGCACCGTGAGCAGCAGCGATTCGCCGATCACCAGCACCAGGACGGTCGGATCGCTGAAACCGAGAGTCTTCAGAACCGCCACCTCGTTGGTACGTTCGCGAACCGACTGCGCCATGGTGTTGGCGCTGACCAGCAGCATGGTGAAGAACACGGCGATGCCGATGGCAATGACAATGGCGCCGATGTCTCCGGTCTGTTTGGCGAAGCCCTGAACGAATG
>DASZCK010000143.1:0-19713 GCA_035943195.1 Steroidobacteraceae bacterium | reverse complement strand
ATCCTGCTCCATCCGGGTGAGAAGACCACGCGGCGACCTGCAACCCCGTCGATGAGTGCCTGCAATGCCTCGGCGCGTAGGAAAGCCGAAGGACTACCGAAGCCGGCGTAGAACGGCGGGGTATCGCCGATGAAGTCGACGAGATCAGAAGGGGGCTGCCAGTTGACCTGCCCGTTGTACCAGTGCCCACAGATGATGTGATCCTTTGGCCAATCATCCGGTCGCGTGACCAGTTCCCTCGAAAGCCCACACAGCACCGGAAAGTCGTAGCCGATTCGCGCCTTCGCGCCAAACAATTTCCGCATCTGGCGCTGCATGATTCTGTACGTCCACAGGTTGGCCCAGCCCGGCAGCTTCAGGGGTGGCATTCCCGGAAAACTAAAGGCGCGGGTGGGTGCAAACGGCTGAAACATCAGACCCATGCAAGGCTTGCGCAGCGCTTCGCTCAAGGTGAGACCGATGTTCAAGGCAAGGCTGCTGAACAGGACGGCATCCGAGCCGGTGGCGTGCGCGCCGACCGCGCGCAACCACGCCGCCGAATGCTGCGCGATGAACTCCTTGAGGTTGCGGCCGACGCGCAGCGCCTCCGATAGGCGGAACTTCTGCCGCGGATCTCCCACCGGCAGGATGGATTTGATATCACCCTGGAGAGATTCGCTCGGCACACCCGCTGCGCGAGGCGCGCTCAGAGTTGACTCATCGGCAAACAGCTGCACCTCGTGACCGCGGTCCAACAGACCCCGACACAGGGCGGCAAGCGGTCGCGTGTCACCCTCGCTGCCGATAGTAACGATCGAGAGACGCAATGCTGGCTCCTCACATGGCAACCGGACGAGTCAGTATCAAGCGCCGAGGTCTTCGTGGCAGCTGCCGATTGTCAGTCGCCGCCAATGACAAATGTCATGTTTCTCCCAAGCGTCGTTGGTGCCAGAATTGCCTCAGGAAAGCGGAGGCGCGGATGCGATCGGACCCACTGCCCGCCCGAAAACGTGTGCCCTGGGGTTTTCTCGCCTGGACCGTGCCCCTGGCCTACGTGTTGTGGGCGCCGTACCAACAGCGCGCGGGGTGGCCCGAATGGACTGCGACGACACTGACGCTGGTGACGGTGCTGACGCTGTTCCTCACTGGGATCACGCGCGGCGAGGATCGGAAATTCTCGGCAAGGGTTTGCGCTGCGCTGCTGTGCATTGCCGCCTGCTCACTGGCCTATCGCGCCAGCGGCGGCATCTATTTTCCGGTTGCGGCGGCCTTTGTGCCGGCCGCGGCGGGTGGCGGCGTGGGGCTGTCCGTGGCGATCGTCTGCGGCATCACGGTGCTGTTTGGCGTCGAGTGGTGGCTGCTCTACCTCGGCCAGGCGAGCAACATCTTCGCGCTCTTTGTGACCGGCGAGATCCTGCTGACCGGCATCGGCGTCACCTTCGTCTTCCGCCAGACACGCGAAATCCAGCGCAGCGACAAGGCCAACGAGCGTGAACGCATCGCCAAGGATCTGCATGACCTGTTGGGTCATTCGCTGTCGAGCCTGGCGCTCAAGGCGGAGCTGGCACGGCGGATCTTTCCCGCCGATCCCACGCGGGCCCTGCGGGAGATCAGCGACATCGAACACATCGCAAGACAGGCCCTCGCGGAAATGCGCGGCGCCATAAGCGGCTACTACGCGGGCGATATCTGCGCGGAGCTGGATCGGGTGGAGGCGCTGCTGAAAGCCGCGGACGTATCGGTCGAGCGTCGTTGGCAACAGCTCGACATGCCGCCCGCGTACGAGCGCGTGCTGGCGCTGATCGTACGCGAGGCGGTCACGAACATCCTGCGCCATTCACAGGCCAAGGCCTGCCGCCTTGCAGTTTTTCAGGCTGACGGTTTTTATCGACTGGACATTGCCGACAATGGCTGTGGCGGTGATCTTAAGGAAGGGATAGGGATGCGCAGCATCCGCACCCGCGCCGAGGCACTGGGCGGAACTGCCGTCTGGAGTTCTGCGGCGGGAACCTTGCTGTCAGTCACCCTGCCGGCGTCAGCCGCGGGGCCTTCATGAGCGCTGTGAGAATCCGGGTTGTGCTTGCGGAGGACCAGCGCATGGTGCTCGGCGCACTCGCCGCCCTGCTCTCACTCGAAGCCGATATCGACGTCGTGGCGCAGGCAAGCGATGGCACCGAGGCGCTCGCCATGGCTCGCGTGCATCAGCCGGACGTGCTCATTACCGATGTCGAAATGCCGGGCGTGTCCGGCCTGGACGTGGCCCAACAGCTCAAGGATCAGCCGCGGACGAAGGTCGTCGTACTCACCAATTTCGCACGCGCGGGTTATCTGCGACGTGCGCTCGAAGCCGGGGTGTGCGGCTACGTCCTCAAGGCACAACCTGCCGCTGAGCTCGCCGAAGCCGTCCGACGCGTGCATCGTGGCGAGCGGGTGATTGATCCTCAACTCGCCGCCGAGTCATGGACCGGCGGCCCCGATCCGCTCACCGCGCGCCAGCGCGAGATACTGCAACTGGCGACCGAGGGTGCCAGCACGGCGCGTATCGCGGCGCAGCTGGGAATCTCCGCGGGGACGGTCCGCAACTATCTGTCCGAAGCGATCCTGAAACTGGGGGCAGGCAATCGGATTGAGGCGGCACGCATCGCCCGCCGCAAGGGGTGGCTGTAGATCACTCGCCGGAGCGGCCGGCATACCACTTCAATGAGTACTGCAGCAGCTGCGCATTGGTTGCGAGATTGAGCTTGCGCTTGAGGCTCTGGCGATGGGACTCCACGGTCTTGACGCTGACGCTCAACGACTCGGCGGCCTGACGCGAGGATAGGCCGCGACCGATGAGGCTCAGCACCTGCAGTTCACGATTGCTCAGACGCCCCACCGGATCGGCCAGGGGTGGCGCACCCGCATCGCCATGGGTGCCGAGCCGCGCGGCCATGGCCTCACTCAGATAGACCCCACCGCCCAGGACTTTGCGCAACGCGACCAGCAGCTGGTCATATGCGGCCTCCTTCATGATGTAGCCGCGGGCGCCGGCGGCCAGCAGGCGCTCGGCGTAGATGGTCTCATCGTGCATCGACAGCACCAGCATTGGCAGCTGCGGGCGTTGGGCGTGGACCTCGCGCACCAGGTCCATGCCATCGCCCTGGGCGAGGGACACATCCACGATCATCACGTCGGGGTCGACCGCTCGCAGGGCGGCACGCGCCTCACGATCGCTCTGCGCCTCGCCACAAACCATCAGGTCCGGCTCCGCGTCGATCATTTGCCGCAGGCCATGCCGCACGATGGGGTGATCATCCACGATGAGCACCCGACGTCGGTCCCCGCCCGGGCGTCCCGAGCCCGTATTTACGCCATCTGGTTCATTCATATTTTATAGCGCTATCCCGGCGATCCGCTGCCGGCGATGGGCGCCATACTGCCATACGACGGAGCCGCTGAGTGGTTTTACCACCGTACGATGGGCGGCAGGCTCATCAGATAGGCCTCCGGGTCGGCGTCCGTGCCGAAGCCAAACTTGGTTCCTCGGTCGTAGACGAGGTTGAACTCGACGTAGCGGCCTCGCTTGAACAGCAGCCGTTCGCGGGCCGCCTCATCGAACGGGGTGCGGAAGCGTCGCTCCACCAGGGCCGGGTAGACGCCGAGAAAAGCCTCGCCCACGGCACGCACGAAGGCGAAGTCGCGCTGCAGATCGCCACTGGCCAGCTCATCGAAGAAGATCCCGCCGACGCCGCGCGGCTCCTGCCGATGAGGCAGGAAGAAGTACCGATCGCACCAGGCCTTGTACTCGGCGTAGGCGTCGGGCCGGTAGCCGTCACAGGCACCACGCAGGGCCGCATGAAAATCCGCGGTGTCTTCATCGAAGGGAAATGTCGGCGTGAGATCCGAGCCGCCGCCGAACCACGCGCGGCTGGTACACAGATACCGCAGGTTCATGTGCACCGCCGGGACGTAGGGGTTGGACATATGCGCGACGAGTGATATGCCGCAGGCCGTGAAGCGCCCGTCGGACTCCTGCGCGCCGGCCACCTGGGCGCGAAACTGCGGCGGGAAGGAGCCCCAGACGTGGCTGGTATTCACGCCCACCTTCTCGAAGACGTCCCCGCGCATCAGGCGGCTCTCACCCCCGCCCTGCAGGCGATGCCCGTCGGGTTTGCTCCAGGGCCGCGCGCTGAAACGGGCGATCGGCTCGAAGGACTCGAAGCGCGCGCAGATGCGTGCCTGCAGGTCGCCGAACCAGGCAGCCGCGGTGGGCGCGAAGTCGTCGGCGCTCACGCCTCGGCCCGACCCGCGCGCGTGCGCTCGTGCACGTAATCTATGAGTCGCGCGACGGCATCCGGATCCGTATCCGGCCAGATGCCGTGACCCAGGTTGAAGATGTGGCCCGGCCCCGGGCCCGCCTCGCCGAGCACGATGTCGATCTGGCGCTTGAGCTCCTCGGGTTCGGCGAACAGCGCGGCCGGGTCGAGATTGCCCTGTACGGCCTTGTCGGGTCCCAGGGTGCGGCGCACGGCGCCCAGTGGCGACCGCCAGTCGACCCCTATGACATCCACATCCAACGCCCGCACTTCTTCCATCAGTGCCGAACCCTGATTGGCGTAGTAGATCAGGGGCACGCCCAGCGTACGCAGTGAACTCAAGGTGCGCTTCGCGCCCCGCAGCGCGAACTGTCGGAACTGCGGTGGCGCCAGCAGACCCGCCCAGGACTCGAACAGCATCAGGGCCTGGGCCCCCGCGCGCGCCTGGGCCGCAAGGTAGGCAGCCATGGCGTCCCCCAAGTGGTCGATCAGCGCCGTCGCGGCCTCGGGCTGGTTGTAGAGAAAGCTTCTGGCAATGCCGAATTCCTTGGAGGGCCTGCCGCTGACGAGATAACACAAGAGCGTGAAGGGCGCGCCGGCGAAGCCGATCAGGGGTACGCTGCGCGGCGCATTGGCGCGCACCAATTTCACCGCATCCAGCACGAAGGGGACATCGCGCTCGGGCATCAGGGCGGGCAGCGCCTGCACCTGCTCCAGAGTGCGGATCGGAGAGGCCACGACCGGGCCGGGCTCGAAGGTGAGCGGAATACCCATGCCCTGCAGCGGCGTCATGATGTCGCTGAACAGGATGGCGGCATCCAGCGCGAAGCGTTGTACCGGCTGCAGCGTGACTTCGGCGGCCAGTTCCGCGCTGCGCGTGAGGGTGACGAAATCCACCTTCGAGCGCAACGCGCGGTACTCGGGCAGGTAACGCCCGGCCTGGCGCATCACCCACACGGGAGTGTGCGACACCGGCTGGCGGCGGCAGGCCCTGATGAACACTGTCTCGGCGTCACTCATGACTTGTCGCTCATCTATTTATCCTGGCCGAGCCATGCGGATATCTGTGGCGCGAAATACGACAGGATCAGGTCGGCGCCCGCGCGCTTGATCCCAATGAGAGTCTCCAGGGCAGCGGCCCGCTCCTCGATCCAGCCGCGCTCGGCCGCCGCCTTGAGCAGGCTGTATTCGCCCGAGACCTGATAGGCCACCACCGGAATGTTGACCGCCTCGCGCACGCGCCGGATCACATCGAGGTAAGGCCCGGCCGGTTTGACCATGACCATGTCGGCCCCCTCCTCCACATCCAGCAGCACCTCGCGCAGCGCTTCGCGCGCATTGGCCGGGTCCATCTGGTAGGAGCGCCGGTCGCCGAAGGCCGGCGCCGAGTCGGCGGCCTCACGGAACGGTCCGTAGAAGGCCGAGGCATATTTGGCGGCGTAGGACACCACGGGCGTTGCCGTGAAGCCGTTCGCATCCAGTCGCTGGCGGATGGCGGCCACGCGTCCATCCATCATGTCACTGGGCGCCACGGCATCGGCGCCCGCGCGCGCGTGATTGAGCGCGACCTCCGCCAGGGTTGCGATCGAGGAATCATTGTCGATGACGCCGTTGGCCAGCACGTGTCCGCAGTGGCCGTGATCGGTGGCGCTGCACAGGCATACATCGGTCCACACCAGAAGTTCCGGGCAGGCCGCCTTGATGCCGGCGATGGCACGGGGCACCAGGCCCTGCGGATCGAGGAATGCTGAAGCCTGCGGGTCCTTCTGATCCGGCGCGCTGAACAGGATGATGGCGCGCACGCCGGTCTGTGCCACCTTGCCCGCCTCGAGAATGATTTCATCGACCGAGAACTGCGCGACTCCCGGCATGCTGGAGACCGGGTGCCGTATCTTGGTGCCCGGCACGATGAACATCGGGTACACGAAGTCGGCAACGGATAGTTCGGTCTCGCGCACCATGGCCCGCCAGGTATCACTCTGGCGCAGGCGGCGCGGTCTTGCGGTTGGAAAACCCATGGTCATACTCGCATTTGAATGAGTCGTAGCGTGGTGTGGGCCATGCCCGTCAGGGTCGGCGGCGTGGCCAATACGCTGGGATAACCCCGGGATGCCAGGGTCCTGCCGGTGGTCGGCCCCAGCGCGATGGCCGTCGCGCCATCCAGCAGCTGGTCGAAGGCGGCAGACCCCAGGGCGCGGTCGAGTTCGGCCACCGCGGAGGGGCTGGTGAAGGTCACCGCCCCAATGGCGCGTCGCCCGACCCAGTCGTGACAGCTGCCAACATCCAGGACGGCGGCGGTGGTTGCGTAGGCCTCAACCTGCATGACGCTGGCCCCGGCGGCCGCAAGACCGGTGCGCAGCGTCGGCAGGGAGCGGGACCCTGCCGGGAACAGTACCCGGCTGCCGGTCTTCAGTTGCGGGGCGAGCAATGCCACCAGGCCTTCGGCACTTTGCTCATCGGGCACCGCGCTGACCGCCCAGCCCGCTGCCTGCAACGCCTGCGCGGTACTGGCGCCCACGGCCGCGATGTTGAGGTAGGCCGGCGGCACGGGCACGCGACGCACCACTTCGGCAACGGCATGCTGGCTGGCGAATACCAGCCAGTCGAATTGATTCAAACGGCGCAGCGCCTGCTGCAGCGGCCCGAAGTCAGCGGCCGGTCCTATGCTGAGCACCGGCCAACCCAGCACCGTCAGGCCCAGGGCGCGCAGCTCGCGGCTCAAGGGGCCGTCGGCCGGCTCATCCCGCGTTACCACCACCGGCCAACTCATGGCAGATCCGGCGTCAGCGGTGTGCGCTGCTGGGCGATGATGCCGGCAGCGCCACGTGACAGCAGTTCCTCGGCCACGCGCATCCCCAGCGCGACAGCGGCTGCCAGTGGCTCCTCGCCGATAGCCGCCTGATCCTGGCCATCGAGGGAATCGGTGCCATCCAGCGCACAGACACTGGCCTGCAGCTGCAGCTGCTGCCGGTCGAGCACCGCCAGCGCACCCAGCGGCACCTGGCAGCCGCCCTCCAGGCGTCGCAGCAGCGCACGCTCGGCGGTTACCGCCAGCCGCGTCGCGCTGTGGTCCAGCGCACGCAGCCATCGCAGGGAGGCTTCGTCGCCGGCTCGCGCGCACACGCCGATCGCGCCCTGCGATACCGCCGGCGGCATGACCCGAACGTCGAGGTGCGCGGCAATATGCGCATCCAGCCCCAGGCGCTTCAAACCCGCGGTGGCGAGCACGATGGCATCGTACTTACCCTGCTCCAGTCGTTCGATGCGGGTGGGCACATTGCCGCGCAGTTCCAAAAGCTCGAGATCCGGGCGGGCGCGCAGCAGGAAGGCGCGTCGGCGCAGACTGCTGGTACCGACGCGTGCACCCGGCGGCAGTTCCTTCAGCGCCGCACCCGAGCGCGTGATGAGGGCATCGCGGGGATCCTCACGCTGCAGCACGGCCGCCAGCTCCAGCCCCTCCGCCACCAGGGTCGACAGGTCCTTGAGCGAATGCACGGCAATGTCGACCTCGCCGGCCAGCTGCGCACGGTCGATTTCGCGGGTGAAGAAGGCCCGGCCCCCGGCGGCCCACAGCGGGATATCGGTGCGCACATCGCCTTCGGTCCTGATATGAACCAGCTCGACCGCCGGTGCGCCGGGCTGCGAACGGATCAGGTCCGCCACGGTATGCGCCTGCCACAGGGCCAGCGCCGAGGCGCGGGTGCCGATGCGCAGCAGGCCGGCGCTCACGGTGCCTCTCCGGACATGAAGCGGTAGCCCACGCCCCACACCGTCAGAAAATGAATGGGATTGGCGGGATCGCGCTCGAAGCGCTTGCGCAACCTCAGGATGAAGTTATCGACCGTGCGGGTGGAGGGAAAGACATCATAGCCCCATACCTTCTCCAGCAGATCCTCGCGCGAGACGATCTCACCGGGCGTCTCGGCCAGCACTTTGAGGATCATGGCCTCCTTTTCGGTCAGCTCCTGCACCTCACCGTTCCAGGAGCGGCCGCGGAAGGCGCGAAAGTCCACTTCGTTGCCGGCGAATTTAAGCAGGTCCGCGCCCGGCGCGCGCACGCTCGCGCGATACCAGTCCCAGCGGCGCAGAATGGCGCGCACCCGCAAAAGGAATTCCTGCAGGTGAAAGGGCTTGGCGAGATAGTCATCACCGCCGGCCTCCAGTCCGCGCACCCGATCCGCGGCATCGCCGAGTGCCGTCAGGAACAGTACCGGCGTGGTCGTACCACGGCCGCGCAGCGTACTGCACACCGCGAAGCCATCCATGCCCGGGAGCATGACGTCCAGGATGATCAGATCGCAGCTGTGGGATTCAAACCAGTCCACGGCCTTGCGTCCATCGGCGATGCTTTCGACCTCGTAGCCCTCGGCACGCAGGTTCTCGACCACGCCGGCCGCCAGATGCGCGTCATCCTCGACCACCAGCACGCGATACAGCGCCGAGTTCATGTCTGCTCCGGAGCGCTGGGCCAATGCAGCAGGAATTCGGCGCCGCGGCCCAATCCCTCGCTGCTGGCGCTGACGCGGCCACCGGTGAGCTGCATCAGGCGCCGCACGATGAAGAGCCCAAGGCCCGTGCCGTAGTAGCTGCTGCCGGCACCGGCGTTGAGGCGGGAGAACTTGCGGAACAGCTGGTCCTGGTCGGCGGCACGAAAACCAATGCCGCTATCGCGTACCGCGAGTTCGATTTCGGCGCCCAATGCGCGCGCGATCAGCGTGACCTTGCCGCCGCCCACCGGCGCCACCGCCGCCAGCGCATTCTCCAGAATATTGCGTACCACGGCGTCCACGGCCAAGGGGTCCGAGAGCACCTGCAGCTGCGCGGGCACTTCTGATTCGATGCTGATGTGATCGGTCTGAGCTCGCTCCAGATACTGGCTGACCACGCGCTTCACGGTGCCCGCCAGCGGCACCGCCTCGGATTTCAACTCCATGCGTCCCTGCGACAGCCGTGAGCCGTCGAGGATCTGGCCCACCATGGTCTCCATGCGGGTGAGGTCGCCGAGCATCCTCTCGACCAGCGCGCGCGAATGCTCGTGTGGCAATTGCCGCAGGCTCATGGTCTCGAGCGACAACTGCAGGCTCGCGAGCGGCGTCTTGAACTGGTGCGACACGAGTGCCAGAAACTGTTCCTGTTCATTCAGCACGCGAGTCTCGGCGCGCAGCGCCGCGAAGATCGCGCCAATGCAGGCGAACAAGGCAAACAGAAAGAATCCGCCTTCCCACCGATACTGTCGCAGGCGCTGCCGTTGCTCATCCAGCAGCATCACTCGCTGCTCATCCGCCAGCGCCGCCCGGTCGGCGGTCACCGCCAGATCGGGGAACAGCACCGAGACCCGCGCCACCGGTACGCCCGCGGCGAGCAGGGCGCGTGCGGCGGTGCTTTGCTGCTCGTACAGTCGGTCGAGCGCGGCGGTGCGTTCGGCACCGCGCAGGTGCTGGTCATAGAGCCAGTACCCCACTTGGAACACTGCCACGATGACCAGCAGCAGCACCGTGATCTGAAAGACGCGGGTGCGTTTCATGCGGCCTCTGCCACCGACTCGGCGAGTGCGGCGGCGAAGCGCTGCAGATCCTCATCGCAGTGGGCCAGCGAGACGAAGATCACCTCATAGGCGGACGGGGCGATGTAGACACCGCGTGCCAGCATGGCATGGAAGATTTTCGCAAAGCGCGTCGCCGCCGCCGGCGCCAGCGTGCCGGCCCGGCGCAGCACCGGCTCGTCGTGCAGCGACAGCCACAGCAGTGATCCCAGACGCACCAGCTGCAGCGGGAAGCCGGCATTGCCCACCACCGGTGACAGCAGCTGTTGCAAACGCGCGCCGCGCGCTTCGAGCTGGTCCCAGGCCGCTTCGCGCTCCAGGACGTCAAGGGTGGCAAGACCCGCCGCCATGGCCACGGGATTACCCGACAGAGTGCCGGCCTGGTAGGTATCTCCGTCGGGCGCCAGACGGCTCATGATGGCCGTGGAGGCGCCGAAGGCGCCCACGGGCATGCCGCCGCCGATGATCTTGCCGAAGGTGGCCATGTCGGGCGTGATGCCGTAGTACTCGGCGGCACCGCCACGGGCCACGCGAAAACCTGAGATCACTTCGTCGAAAATCAGGAGCGCCCCGTGGCTGCGGGTCTGCTCGCGCAGCAGGTTCAGGAAAGCCTTGCGTTGTAGAAGGAGGCCGTGGTTGGCGGGCACCGGCTCGATGATCACCGCGGCGATGTCCGAACCCTCGCGGGCGAAGAGATCACGCAGCGCCTGGTCATCATCCAGCGGCAGCACGCGCGTGCTGGCCACGAAGCCCGACGGCACACCGGCCGAGGAGGCGGTGCCAAAGGTGGCGAGCCCGGAGCCCGCGGCCACCAGCAGGTGATCCGCATGACCGTGGTAACAGCCGGAGAACTTCACGATGAGCTCACGCCCGCTGACGGCGCGGGCCAGGCGGATGGCGCTCATGGTGGCCTCGGTGCCCGAGGACACGAAACGCACCTGCTCGAGGCCTGGATATGCCTTGACGACACGCTCCGCCAGTTCCACCTCGCCCTGGCAGGGCGCGCCGAAGGTGGTGCCGTGACGGCAGGCCTGGTGGATGGCCTCGATTACCCGTGGATGCGCATGGCCCAGGATCAGCGGGCCCCAGGAACCCACAAAATCCAGATAGCGGTTGCCGTCGGCATCGAAAATGTAGGGACCGGATCCGCGGCTGATGAAAAGGGGCGAGCCGCCCACGGCGCGAAAGGCGCGCACCGGTGAGTTCACGCCACCGGGAATCACGCGCCGCGCGCGCTGGTACAGGGTTTCGGATCGGACGTGCGGTTCAGTCTTGTGCATCGCTCACTCGTTGCTGAGGCGGGCATTCTTGAAAAAGGCGTCGGTGGCCGCCGGATCCGCATGCTCGGCGGCGGCGCGCATGCCCGACAGCGGCAGGTGCGCCAGGCGGTGCGCGAGGGTTCGTCCCCAGCCTGAGAGCCGTTGGCGCTGGTCCTCATCAAGGTCCAGCAGCACCTCGCGCAGCAGCCGGTCCACTTCCCCGGCGGTGATGCGCTCGAAGTCATCGCGCAGCCGCGCCAGCTGCGGTCCGATGGCGCGCGCGGCCAGCTCGCTGCGCAGCCTTGCCAGATGCGCATCGATGGCGGCCCGTACCGGCGCCAGCCGCAGCAGATGCTCGACCCTGCCGTCCCGCGCAGTCTGCACCAGTTCATCCATGCCCACACGCGTGAAATCGAGCATGCGCGCAGCATCCACGTCCACATTGGGAGGCAGGCCAAAATCCATCAGCAGGGGTTTGCTATGGGCGAGCTTCACCAGGATCGCGCGATCGATCACCGGCTCAGCCGCGCCACTGGCGCACACCAAGGCGCAACAGCCCGCGGCGGCCGGATCCTGGCCAAAGGCGCCCAGCGACAGCGCCGTGCCGCCCAGCTCCGTCGCCAGCTCCGCGGCGCTGTCGAGCGTGCGGTTGATGACCGTCACCGCGATGCCGCGTTCGCGCAGCCGCAGGCCACAGCGACGTGTCATCGGCGACACACCCACCAGGCCGACCGACCCCGCCGCACCCCCTTGATCCTGCAGATGCTGCAGCAAGCGGCTTACCGCCAGATCTGCGAGTGAGGGTGCGTCATGGGTGGCAATGCGATGGGCATGACGGGCCATGTTCATGGCCTCACTCAGGACGCGGTCCAGCAGCGGACCGATGACCTGGGCCTCGCGCGCCGCCTGCCAGGCCGCGCGCAGCTGCACGTAAACTTCCTGCTCGCCGGCCTGTGCCGAATCCATGCCGCAGGCGACCAGCAGCAGATGCTCCACGGCCGCCTCGCCGGTCCAGGCGCGCAGGGTCGAGAAGGCCTCGCCATGGGCCGGTTCACGCCCGGTGAGCGCCTTGAACACCGCGGGCCGCCGGTCGACGGCCGGGTCGGCCGTGGCGTAGATGACCTCAACGCGGTTGCAGGTGGAGAGGTAGAGCACTTCGGCGCCCTGCAGGGCCTCGCGCAGCACGCTCAGGCGGTGGCCCAGGGCATCCTTGGCGACGGCAAATTGCGCCACCTGGCCGGCACTTGCGTGCCGATACGACACACCCACGATGCCGATCCTGTGCATGGTGGCAGCTCACCACCGGGCGCTTGTGGAAGTGTCACCAAACGGTCACGGCCCCAAGACCCATTGCCCAGCTTTGGCCTCAACCGTGGCGCGGCAAGACGGCGGCATCCCGGGCCAGGGCCTCGATGCCTGCCCAGTCGCCTTTTTCGACCAGCGCCCGCGGGGCCATCCACGAGCCACCTACGCACAGCACGTTCGGCAGCTTCAGGAAGGCCGGTGCGCTGTCATAGGAAATGCCGCCCGTGGGACAAAAGGCGACGTTGGCGAAGGGACCTGCGAAGGACTGCAGCATGGAGCTGCCACCGGCCGGCTGGGCCGGGAAGAACTTCAGGGTTTCGAAGCCAAAGTGCAGCGCCTGGAGGATTTCGCTGGGGGTGATGATTCCCGGCAATAACGGATATTCCACGGCGGCCGCCGCCTCCGCCAGCTGCGGGGTGAGCCCCGGGGTCACCGCGAACTGTGCTCCGGCGTCCGACGCCCGGGCAAAATCCTGCGGCCGCATCAGCGTGCCCGCACCGATCACGGCGTCGGGAACCGCGGCGCGCATGGCCTCGATCACCTGCAGCGCCACCGGGGTCCGCAATGTGATCTCGAGGACCTTGAGTCCGCCGGCGTACAGAGCCTTGGCCAGTGGCGCCGCGTGCACCAGCTTTTCCACGGTCAGGACGGGAATGACTGGCGCCAACGCCAGTACCTCACGGATCTTCATGGTTGTCCCTTGTACGCCGCGACCCCGGCGCCCTGCTCGGCACCCGCGGCGTGGCTTCTGAATAACTTGAACAGCTCACGTCCCATGCCGCTGTCATTGGCCGTGAGGTCGACTGCCTCGATGCTGCGTGACTGCAAGGTCGCCGCGGTCACCTTGGCCTCAAGAATACCCGTGTGACTGTCCAGACGGATCACGTCCCCGTCCTTGAGGCGCGCCAGCGGTCCGCCCTGCGCGGCCTCGGGCGTGATGTGGATGGCCGCCGGCACATTGCCGGACGCTCCCGACATGCGCCCGTCGGTGACCAGCGCCACGTGAAAGCCGCGGTCCTGCAGGGACGCCAGCGCCGGTGTCAGCTTGTGAAGCTCCGGCATGCCATTGGCGCGCGGTCCCTGGTAGCGCACCACCACCACGGCATCACAGTCCAGCTGCTTCGCCTCGAAGGCCTTCAGCACCTCTTCCTGGTCATTGAAGATGCGCGCCGGCGCCTCCACCACGCGGTGCGCATCCTGCACCGCGGAGGTCTTGATGACGGCGCGGCCCAGATTGCCGCGCAATAGTTTCAGCCCCCCGTCGGCGCTGAAGGGATCATTCGCCGGCCGTAATACCGAGGTGTCACCGCTGACCGCGGGCGCATCGCGCCATGCCAGGCCCTGCGCCGACAACCAGGGCTCCTGGGCATAAGCGCGCAGCCCCTCGCCCGCCACGGTGCGCACGTCCGGATGCATGAGTCCGGCATCCAGCAGCTCGCGCACCAGGAACCCCATGCCGCCGGCCGCCTGGAAGTGATTCACGTCGGCGGCGCCGTTGGGATAGATGCGGGCCAGCAGCGGCACCACTTCGGAGAGCTGGTGAAAGTCCTCCCAGTCGAGGATCAGGCCGGCGGCGCGCGCGATCGCGATCAGGTGCAGGGTGTGATTGGTGCTGCCGCCGGTGGCCAAGAGACCGACGACGGCATTGACCATGGCGCGCTCATCGACAATGCGTGCCAGTGGCCGGTAGTCGCTGCCCAGCGCCGTGATCTGCGCCGCGCGCTTGGCCGCCTGTGCCGTCAGCGCATCCCGCAGCGGCGTATTGGGTGGGATGAAGGCGCTCCCCGGCAGGTGCAGCCCCATGACTTCCATCAGCATCTGGTTGCTGTTGGCCGTGCCGTAGAAAGTGCAGGTGCCGGCGGCGTGATAGCTGCCGGCTTCGGACTCGAGGAGTTCTTCGCGTCCGGCTTTGCCCTCGGCAAAGAGTTTGCGAATGCGCGCCTTCTCCCTGTTGGCGATCCCCGAGGGCATCGGACCGCCGGGCACGAACAGGGTGGGCAGGTGCCCGAACGCCAGGGCCCCGATGAGCAGGCCGGGGACGATCTTGTCGCACACTCCCAGACACAGCGTGGCATCGAACATGCCATGCGCCAGCGAGACTCCCGTGGCCATGGCGATCACGTCGCGACTGAACAGCGACAGCTCCATGCCCGGCATGCCCTGCGTGATGCCATCGCACATGGCCGGCACGCCACCGGCAACCTGGGCCGTGGCGCCCACCTCGCGCGCGGCCGCGCGCAGAATCACCGGATAGCGTTCCAGCGGCTGATGCGCGGAAAGCATATCGTTATACGAATTGATGATGGCGATGTTCGGCCAGCGCAGCTGCCGCAGCGCCTGCTTGTCGGTGACATCGGCGCTCGCGAAACCGTGGGCGAGATTCGTGCAGGACAGTCGCGAGCGGTTGGTGACCCGCTCGGTGGCGGCAGCCATGCGCGCCAGGTAGTCATCGCGCTCAGCCCAGGATCGCTCACGGATACGCTCCGTGACCTCAGCCACCCGCGGATGCAGGGGCGCAGCGTCAGTGCTCATGCGTTGCACCAACCGAAGTCACGAAATCGGCACATGGTCATCAATCCTGTAAAGAAAACTGCGTTATTCTGCAGGCCTACAGCAATACGGGCACGACAACGATGCAGCAGCTTGAACCGTTCGACCTGATCCTGTTTGGCGGCACCGGAGATCTTGCCATGCGCAAGCTCATGCCGGCGCTGTATCGGCGCGTCAGCGCCGGCCAGATCACCTCGGGATCCCGCATTATCGCCGTGGCGCGCAGCAATCACACGCGCGAAGGTTTTATCGGTGAAGTGGAGGCGAAGTGTCGCCCGCATCTCGGGGAGGGCGAATTCACCGACGAGCACTGGAAGGCCTTCGTGGCGCTGGTGGATTACCTGCCGGTGAACGCGACCGTGTCGGAGGACTTCGATCGGCTGGCGGAAAAGCTCAAGGGCAGCGAGGATCGGGTACGCGTGGTGTTCCTGTCGATGGCTCCCAACCTGTTCACCTCCACCTGCGAGAACCTCGGTCGCGCCAAGCTCGTCACGCCGAAATCGCGGGTGGTGCTGGAAAAGCCGCTGGGCCAGGATCGCGCCTCGGCGGAGTCCATCAATCAACTGGTCGGCTCGATCTTCACCGAGCAGCAGATCTATCGCATCGATCACTACCTGGGCAAGGAGACGGTGCAGAACCTGATCGCGCTGCGCTTCGGCAACATGCTGTTCGAGCCGCTGTGGCGCCGCGGGCGCATCAGCCACGTACAGATCACGGTGGGCGAGCATGTCGGCGCCGAGGGCCGCGGCGAGTTCTACAACCAGACCGGTGCCATGCGCGACATGGTTCAGAACCACCTGCTGCAGCTCTTGTGCATCCTGGCCATGGAACCGCCGGCCTCTGCCGATGCCGACGCCATGCGCGACGAAAAACTCAAGGTGTTGCATGCGCTGCGGCCCATGAACGAACAGGATGTGCAGCACAAGACCGTGCGCGGTCAGTACCGCGCGGGTGCGGTGGATGGCAAGCCGGTGCCGGGCTATCTGCAGGAGCCCGGTGTGCCGCCCAACAGCACCACCGAGACCTTCGTCGCGCTGAAGGCGGAGATCGACACCTGGCGCTGGGCGGGTGTGCCCTTCTACCTGCGCACCGGCAAGCGTATGCAGGATCGCAGCGCCGAGATCGTCGTGACCTTTGAGGATGTTCCACATCATATCTTTGAAGGCGTCCACGGCATCAATGTTCCCAACAGGCTGGTGATCCGCCTGCAGCCGGATGAAAGCATCACCTTGACCATCCTCACGAAGCTGCCGGGCGAGGTGATGAAGCTGCGGCCGGTGGATCTGTCGCTGGACCTGGCGGGCACCTTCAAGGAGCGGCCGCTCGATGCCTATGAGCGCCTGCTCATGGATGTGGTGAAGGGCAATCTCACCCTTTTCATGCGTCGCGACGAACTGGACGCCGCGTGGCGCTGGATCGACCCCATTCGCGAGGCCTGGGCCGCGATGGGTGAAGCGCCCAAAGGGTATACAGCCGGCAGCTGGGGCCCTGCCGCCTCCAGCGCCCTCATCGGTCGCGACGGCTTCGAATGGCATGGTGAAAACTAAGGGTGCAAGATCCGTTCCATCGATCCTCGAGTGGCTGCGCCTGGTGTATGCCGGGGAGAGTGCGGGCGGCAATAACCTGGCACAACCTGCGCTCGCCGCGCAGTGGCTCGAGGATGATCCGGGCCTGTTGGGCACCGACCCCTACCTTGCCTGTGCCGCCGGCGACCTCGATATCCTCAAGCACACGCTGGCCACTGATCCCAGCTGGGTGAATCGCCCCGGCGGCCCCGTGAAGCTGCCGCCGCTGGTCGCCGTCACGCACTCAAGCCTGTGCCGATTGCCGCCGTGGCAGGAGCCGATGCTGGAGTGCGCGCGGCTGCTGCTGGCGCACGGCGCCGATCCCAACGCCGCGATCGGTTCGCTCACGGCGCTCTACGGTGCGGTGGGCCAGAACTCGAACCTGGAAATGACCCGCCTGCTCCTGGCCGCGGGCGCGGATCCTGATGACGGCGAGTGTCTGTATCACTCCTTGCCGAACTGCGCGATCACGCGGCTGCTGCTCGAAGCCGGCGTGCCCATCGGGCCCAGCAATGCGCTGTATCACGCCTTCGATTACGCCGATCCCACGCCGCTCCTGCTGCTGCTGCAGTTCGGCGCCGATGCCAACCAGCCGGCGCTGGCAGCCCCGACCAGCTGGTTCGGCACGCCACTGCTGTGGGCCCTGCGCCGTCGTGTCTCGATCGCACATATCGAGGCCCTGCTGAGCGCCGGCGCCGACACGTGCACCCACACTCCTGGAGGTATCAGTGCTTTTCAGCTGGCGCGCCGCTACGGGCTGCCGCAGGTTGCAGAGCTCCTGGTGCGCTGGGGCGCCAGTGAAGATGCGGGCTCCGGGCAGGAACAGTTGCTGGGCGCCTGTGGCTGTGAGCAGGAGGCCACGGCGCGTGCATTACTGCGCGCGACCCCGGATCTGATCCAGAAGCTTGCGGCGAGCGACCTGGCACTGCTGCCGGAGCTGGTTGCTGCCGGGGCGCATGCGGCAGCGCGATTGATGGTGACCCTGGGCTGGCCGCTGGACGCCAAAGGCGGGGACTGGAGCGCCACCGCATTGAATGTGGCGGTCTTCCAGGGTGATGTGGCCCTCGCCCGTTTCCTGCTCGAGCACGGTGCCAGCTGGACCGAAACGCACGGCTATGACTCGAATGTCTGTGGCACGCTGTCCTGGGCCTGCCGCAACCGGCCGGCGCCCGAGGGCGACTGGCCAGGCTGCGCGCAACTGCTGCTCGAATATGGGATGCCGGCCGGCCAGCGCGATCCGGGTCGTCCGGGGCAGTTGCTCATCGACGGCCATTACCTGCCCTTCACAGAAGAGGTGATCCAGGTACTGGTGGCGCATTAGTTAGAATCAGAACTTAGGTCAGGAAGGGGGAACGGCGTGAGACATCTTGTCATGAAGAATCTGTGGGTGCTGGCGCTCGCCGGCGTGGCTCCGGTGCTGGCGCAGGCGCCGTCGGAAATCGCACGCCAGACCGAGGCGGATCATCAGCAGATGATGCAGCAGCTGGGCATCACGCAACTGCGCAAGGGTCCGAGCGGCGATGAAAAGGCGCCCGACCATGCCAACTATGACGACGCGCTGGCCAATCCCTACCCCGTATGGCCGGACCCGCTGCGCATGAACGATGGCAGCAAGGTAACCACGGCGGCGCAGTGGAACAACAAACGCCGTCCGCAGATCGTCGAGGACTTCGAACGCGAGGTGCTGGGACGGGTCCCTGCCAACACTCCCGCCGTGACATTTTCGGTGAAGGCGAGCGAGAACGAACGCCTGGGACCGGTGCCGGTCAGTGCGACGCTGCTCACCGGGCATCTGGATAATTCCAGCTATCCGAGCATCAACGTGGATTTTCCGGTGATGCTCATCAAGCCCATCAATCACACCGGGCCGATGCCGCTCCTGATCATGTTCGCGCTGGGCACGCCGCCCTTTCCCTCGCCGGTGGCGCCTTCGCCGGCGGATGTGGCGCGCATGAACGCGGCGCTGCGCGACGCCATGATCCGCGAGAATCCGGCACTGGGTGCGGTGCTGCAGAGTCATCCCGCCTGGCAGCCCATCCCGACACCGCCGTTCTTTCCTGCGCCGCGGCCGCCGAATGATCCCATCAGCCAGATGGTGGCCGATGGCTGGGCCGTAGCCCAGTTCGATCCCACCGCCGTCCAGGCCGACAATGGTGCGGGTCTCCGGCGCGGCGTGATCGGCCTCGTCAACAAGGGGCAGCCGCGTAAACCCGATGACTGGGGAGCGTTGCGTGCCTGGGCCTGGGGTGCCAGCCGCGTGCTCGACTATGTCAGCCACGATCCCGACATCGATGCGCATCACGTGGGCATTGAAGGGGTCTCGCGCTACGGCAAAGCCGCACTCATCACCATGGCCTTCGACCAGCGCTTCTACATGGTGCTGGTGGGGTCCTCGGGCGAAGGCGGTGCCAAGCCGCACCGGCGCAATTTCGGCGAGGCCGTGGAATCCCTCACCGGCTCGGGCGAGTACCACTGGATGGCCGGCAACTTCCTCAAGTACGGAGCCTCGGCGGCCAAGGGCGGTGCCAAGACCGCAAAGGACCTGCCGGTGGATTCGAACGAGCTTATCGCGCTGTGCGCCCCGCGCCTGACCTTCATCAGCTACGGCTCACCCTCCCAGGGCGATGCGCTGTGGCTCGATCAGCAGGGCAGCTACATGGCCACGGTGGCGGCCGGCAAGGTCTTCCGTCTGCTCGGAGCGCGCGACCTGGGAGTGGGCGATGACTACCAGAACGCCAAGAAGCCCGACATCGGGGTGAGCATGCTGGATGGCCAGCTCGCCTGGCGCCAGCATGAGGGCGGGCACACCGACGTGCCCAATTTCAAATACTTCATCGGCTGGGCGGACAAGTGGATGGGCCGGCCGGGGCCGGCCGCGCACTAGCCGTAGGCAAGACACCAGTCTTCGCCCTGTAACCAGACGTTTCCCGGAGGCTGGGGTTGCCCGCGGTACAGCCGCGTCACCCCACGGCCGCCGCCGTTCTTCATGGCCTCCGCCAGCGCCGCTGCTGATTCGGGATCGCGCGCGCTGGCGCAGCGATAGATCATGACCGCCGACAGCACGGACGCAAAATAGCGCTCGCCGCGGCGACGGATGCCCATGAACACCCCCATGCCCGCATCCGGCGTCAGCGGCTGTATCAACTGCCCGCCATCCTTCAGCGCATCCAGCCATGCGTCCACCATGCGGGTGGTCCCGGCGCTCACCAGGATCAGAT
>DASZCK010000142.1:0-9131 GCA_035943195.1 Steroidobacteraceae bacterium | reverse complement strand
GGTCACCACCGTGCCCGAGGGCAGCTGCAGTTCCTGTTTCTGCACGGCTCCCGCAGGCAGCGGCCGGACCAGGCCCTTCATCGTCACGCGGTCCGATTCAACAGAATCTGCGGCACCGCCGAGGGCCGCCCGCGCGGAATGCGGGAAGCCCTGGACCAGCAGGCATGCGAGGGTCAAGGTATAAAACGTTGCTCGCACTTGTCACTCCTTCAGCCATTACCCGCGGCGTGCTTCGCCGCCCATGCGGCGCGACGCGCCTGTTCCTTGGCCTGGATCGAGGCCAGCACCGTCGGCAGCTGCGACTGCTGAGTGGGCGTGAGCACCCCGTAGATCTGTCCGGCCAACACCGACTCCTTCTGAATGCGGTTGCTGGCGTCCGCTGCAGCGCCTTGTACGGCCGAAGCGAAACCCGGATCGCTGGGATTGCCCATCACGGTCAGCGGCTGCTGGGACCCGACCTGATTCGTATGGCGGGCGTTCTTGATAATGGTCCTGATGCTCGATTGCTGATCGGCAGTGAGATTCAGTTGCTGGGTCGCACGCAGCAGCGAGCCGACGAACCGTCCGCGACCGAAGCGATTGAAATGACCATGAGGATGGCCATTCGAAGCAGTCGTGACCGGCGCGGATGAGGTGGTCTGTGCGGAGGCCGTAACCAGCGCACCGGCGCCCAGTGTTGCCACCGCCACGGCGAACACTACGCGCTGAATGGTCGACGTCATGAGTGCAAATCTCCAGGAAATGGGTTGATTGACTTGTAACCGACTGTTAATGAAGCAGTTTCCTGTTTCATCGCAGTCTACGCTGTGATCAGCGTGTGACGTTAGTTGTCGTTGACCCATCAACTACAAAATTAAGGCGGCTTAAGCACCTAGTAAAGCTGCCTTACAATTTCCGTGACATTGCCCGCAAGTCGCATTCATTTGTCGGCGCCTTACGACAGACTGACACGACTCAGCTCGCGAACGGGTTGCGGCGCACGATGGTCTGATCCCGGTCCGGTCCCGTTGAAATCATATCAATGGGCACGCCCGCCAGTTCCTGCATGCGATCGAGGTAGCGGCGCGCGTTCGGCGGCAGATCCTCGAAGCGCACACAGCCAACGGTGGACTGACGCCACCCGGGCATCTCCTCGTACACCGGCGCAACTTCCGAATACGCATCCACGAACAACGGCATCTCACTGAGGAGCTGGCCGCCGCTGCGATAGCCCACGCAGATGCGCAGGGTCTCAAGCTGATCCAGCACGTCAAGTTTGGTGACACACAGTCCCGTGACGCTGGACTGGGCCACACAGCGCCGCAGCACCACCGCGTCAAACCAGCCGCAGCGCCGCTTGCGACCCGTCACCGATCCGAACTCATGGCCGACGCGCGCCAGGTGCTCGCCGTCGCTGTCGAAGAGCTCGGTCGGGAAGGGACCCGCGCCGACGCGCGTGGTGTAGGCCTTGACGATTCCGAGCACCTCATCGAAGACGCGGGGGCCCACGCCGGTGCCCGTGGCGGCGTAACCGGCCGTGGTGTTCGAGGAGGTCACGTACGGGTAGGTACCCAGATCCACGTCGAGCATGGCGGCCTGGGCGCCTTCGAATAGCACGTTCGCATCCTCAGACCGAAGTTGGGTGAGAGCCTGGCTGACGTCGGCCACACAGCCCTTGATGCGCTCACCCAGTGCCAGCTGCTCATCCAGTGTCTTCTGGAAATCCACCGGCTGCTGGCGAAAATAGTTCTGCAGTACGAAGTTGTGGAAGTCGAGGACCTGGCCCAGCTTCGCGGCGAAGCGCTCGCGCTGGAACAGGTCCGCGACCCGCAGCGCGCGTCGGGCCACCTTGTCCTCGTAGGCCGGCCCGATGCCGCGACCGGTGGTGCCGATGGCATTGGCGCCGCTGGCATGTTCGCGGGCGCGGTCGAGCGCCACGTGCGACGGCAGTATCAGCGGGCAATTGGGCGAGATCCGCAGGCGCTCGTACACCGGCACGCCATGTTCGATGAGCTTGGTGGCCTCGGTGATCAGCGCCTCCAGCGACAGCACCACGCCATTGCCGATGAAGCAGCGGACCTGGTCGCGCAGGATGCCGGAGGGGATCAGCGACAGGACGGTCTTGCGGCCGTCGATCACCAGCGTGTGTCCGGCGTTATGTCCACCCTGAAATCTTGCGACCGCGCTGGCGCGATCGGCCAGCAGGTCCACGACCTTGCCCTTGCCTTCATCTCCCCACTGGGTGCCGATGACGATGACGAACTTTCCCATGATGCCTACTCAGTTGATGAGGAACAGCAGCACCACTCCCACGAGCATGCTGCCCAGCCCGGCGATGCGCACTTCGCGATCACCGAACGCAAGAATCCGGGCCAGCGCGCGTTTGGTGCCCCCGGGTGACAGAAACGGAAAAATGCCTTCCAGCACAAAGACGAGCGCCAGCGCGGCGCCAAGGTCCGACAGTATGTGTGTCACCGCGAATGTCCTTGTGACTGTGCCTGGTCGCGCCTCAGGACGACTTCGCCGCGCTAGCTTGCGGCGCCGATTGTAGGTAGCCCGGAGAGGCTGTACAAGGCACCCCCGACCCGCCTGATTCGAGCACGGTGACCCCCGGTGCGCGCGCCAGTGCCATCAGGTCCACCGTCGGCACCTCCAGCAAGAGCTCAAGGTGGCCGTCTTCGAGGCTGACTTCCTGTCTGACCACACCGCGCGCATACAGCTGCGAGCGCAGCTGCCCGGCGCTGGGCGGAATCCGCACCCTCGCGGCGTGCACGGTGCGGGAAATGCGTTCGGTGATGGCCTCCGCCAGCAGCGCTATTCCCGCGGCCTGCGCCGCCGATATCCACACCGAGGCGACGCGACCGTCCGCATCCCGTTCCAGACGCGGCGGCGCCTGCAGTTTATCGATCTTGTTATAGATCAGGATCTGCGGAATCTCCCCGGCGTCGATCTGCGTGAGCACCTCGTTGACCTGTTCCATACGCTCGGCGCGCCGTGGATCACTGGCATCCACCACATGCAGCAGCACCGTGGCTTCGCGCGCCTCCGTCAAGGTGGAGCGAAATGCGGCGACCAGCTCATGAGGCAGATCGCGTATGAAGCCCACGGTGTCGGCCACGACCGCCGCCGTGCCGCCGGGCAGCAGAATGCGGCGCACCGTCGGGTCAAGGGTGGCGAACAGCTGGTCGGCCACATAGGCCGGCGCGCCGGTCAGGGCGCGAAACAACGTGGATTTGCCGGCATTCGTGTAGCCCACCAGCGCCAGTGTCGGCACCGGAATCTGCATGCGGGTGCGTCGCCCGGTCTCGCGCTGCAGCTGGATGCGTTCCAGACGCTTGCCCAGCACCTTGACCCGCTGGCCCAGCAGCCGCCGATCGGTTTCCAGCTGCGTTTCGCCGGGACCGCGCATGCCGATGCCGCCTTTCTGGCGCTCCAGGTGGGTCCAGCCGCGCACCAGGCGGCTCGCCAGATGCTTCAGCTGCGCGAGTTCCACTTCGAGCTTGCCCTCGAGGCTGCGGGCGCGCTGCGCGAAGATGTCGAGGATGAGGCCGTTGCGATCCAGGACCCGCCTCCCGGTATGCTTCTCCAGGTTGCGCTCCTGGCTGGGCGAGAGCGCGTGATCGATCAGGATCAGGTCCGCATCGGTGGCGACCGCGGCATCGCGCAGCTCATCCGCCTTGCCGGAGCCGACGAAGAATTTCGGATCAGGACGCTCGCGCCGCGCCGTGAGCGTGGCCACGGGCACCGCTCCCGCCGAGGTCGCCAGTTGCGTGAACTCCTCCAGGTCCTCCGGATCGATCGGTGCGCCCAGTCCCAGGCGCACCAGCACCGCGCGCTCACCCGTTCGTGGGCGTTCGATCACGGTTTCGCAACAACGTGGCTTCCAATCGCGGTCCTATTCGGCGGCCGGTTCAACAGTGGTGGTCGGCGTGCCGTTTTCATCGGTGGCCAGGCGCACGTTGCGCGCCGGCACGACCGTCGAAATCGCATGTTTGTAGACCATTTGACTGACACTGTTCTTCAGCAGCACGACAAATTGATCGAACGAGTCGATCTGTCCCTGAAGTTTGATTCCGTTGACCAGATAGATGGAGACCGGAACGCGCTCTTTACGCAAGGCATTCAAAAATGGGTCCTGCAGCGATTGGCCTTTGGCCATCGGGGTTCTCCTTATTCTCTGGCGCTTCTAGTTGTTCGGTTCGGCGGTGCAGGCCCGTAGCGGTAACCTGCCGGTCAGCAAGCACGATCGACTCCCCGCAATGCAAGGCGTCCGCTGCATTCTACCACGGGGCCGATCAGCGGATAAAAGCGCGAAGCGCTACGCCCACCTCCAAGCTCCAGGATTCGAATGCCCCGGGCGCCTCAGGATCCACGACGCGGATAGTGCTGTCGCCGCGCAGCCACGTGAGTTGCCGCTTCGCCAACTGTCGCGTCGCGGCGACGCCGGCTTCGACCGCTTGGGCCAAGGTCGTGTGCCCGTCGCAATGCTCCCACAACTGCCGATAGCCGACCGCGCGCATTGACGCATGTTCAGCGCGCAGATCGCCACGGCCATGCAGTGCCCTCACCTCCTCCAGAAATCCCTGCGCCATCATCTGCTTGAAGCGGATTGCGATGCGTTCATGGAGCAGTTCCCTGGCCTGCGGCACCAACGCCCAGACTGCCGCAGGCTCCTGCAACGCAGCAGCAGTGTGGGACTGAAGGGCCGACAAGGTCGCGCCGCTCAACCGGCACACTTCCAGTGCGCGCTGGATTCGCTGTGCATCATTCGGGTGAATCCGTCGCGCCGCCTGCGGATCGATGCGGGCCAGGTCGGCGTGCAACGACGGCCAACCGCGTCGCGCTGCGTCGGCATCGATGGCCTCGCGAAGCGCCGCGGAGCCCGCCGGCAGCGGCGCTATGCCCTGCCGCAGCGCGCGCAGATACAGCATGGTGCCACCGACCAATAGAGGGATGTGGCCGCGGGCGCGGATCTCACCTATCAGTGTCACGGCGTCCTGGGCGAACTGCCCGGCGGAGTACGCCTGCGCCGGATCGAGAATGTCTAGCAGGTGGTGCGCTACCGCGGCGCGTGCCGCGGCGCCCGGTTTGGCCGTACCGATGTCCATGCCGCGAAACACCTGCGCGGAATCCACCGATACGATCTCCACCGGCCACTGGCTGGCGAGGCGCATGGCCCAGTCGCTTTTGCCGCTGCCAGTGGGTCCGGTGAGAATCAGCACCGGTGCTGTGATGTCCGCCATGGGCGTCGGCCCTACCGGCCGCGCAGGAACAGCCGGTCCATTTCCATCCAGCTCAGGCGCACCCAGGTGGGGCGGCCGTGATTGCATTGATTGGCGCGCAAGGTCTGTTCCATCTGCCGCAGCAGCGCATCCATCTCCGGCAGGGACAGCCGTCGATTGGCATGCACCGAAGTGCGGCACGCCAGGGTGGCGAGGAAGCGATCCGAGGCGTCCTCGATGTGATGCGCGGCCGCCGGATGGTCCAGATCACGTGCCACTTCGCGCACGATCTGCGTGACCTTGGCGTCCGAGAGCAGCGCCGGCACCCGCCGCAGGGCCAGTCGCGTGTGGCCCAGCGCATCGAGTTCAAATCCAGCGCGCTCCCAGTCGGCGCGATTCTCGAGCAAGGCCGCGAGCTCGTGCGCCGGCAGCTCCACGACCAAGGGTTCAAGCAGCGCCTGCGAGGGAACGCCGTTGGCGTACTGGCTTTTGAACTGTTCGTACAGCACGCGCTCGTGGCCGGCGTGCATGTCCACCAGCACCACGCCCTGCTCGGTCTGCGCGAGGATGTAGGTGCCGCGGATCTGCGCGAGGGGCGTACCCAATGGCTGCTCGGCATCGCTGGCGGATTCAGGATCGGGACTCGGCAGATCCAGCAGGTAGGGTCGTGGCGCGGATTCCTGCAGACGCGCGGCGAGCTGCCAGGGGTCACGATGGGAGTCGTAACGCGGCGGCTCGGACCCGATCGCGGGCACCCGCGCCTGCGTCGTTACCGGCCAGGCGTGAGCCGGTTGCGGCTCAGCGGCGCCCGGTCGCGTCTGCGACAGCGCCTCCGCCACCGCACGGAACACGAAATCGTGGATCTGGCGCGAATCGCGAAACCGTACTTCGAGCTTGGTGGGATGTGCGTTGACATCGACCATGGCCGGATCGAGCGACAGGTAAAGTACATACGCCGGATAGCGACCATGAAACATCACGTCGCGATAGCCCAGGCGCACCGCGTTCATCAGCAACCGGTCGCGCACGCTGCGGCCGTTCACGAACCAGAACTGCTGATCCGCCGAGCCATGCGAGGCGGTGGGCAGCCCCAGCCAGCCGCCGACCGACACCGGACCTGCCGCGTGCTCGAATGGCAGCGCCTGCTCGAGGAAGTCTTGGCCGAGAACGGCGCGCACCCGCGCTTCGACCGGCGAGCCGGTACCCTCGGTGGCGCGGGCATCAAGCAGCACCCGATCGGTGCTGCGCAGCTGAAAACTGCAATCCGGACGCGACAGCGCGAGGCGCTCGACCAGGCGCACGATGTGTCCGGTCTCAGTGGCATCGCTGCGCACGAACTTGCGTCGCGCGGGCACGTTGAAGAACAGGTCGCGCACCTCGATGGTGCTACCCACCACGTGCGCGGCCGGGCGCAGCTCCGAACGGCTCGCGCCCTCGGCCTGGATCTGCACCGCATGCTCGGCCCGGGCGGTGCGAGTCAGCACTCGCAGCCGTGACACCGAGGCGATGGAGGGCATGGCCTCGCCGCGAAATCCCAGCGTGGCCACGGACTGCAGATCATCCATCGAGGTGATCTTGCTGGTCGCGTGCCGTTGCAGCGCGAGAGTGACCTGATCCGCCTCCATGCCCGAGCCATCGTCGCGGACGCGGATCAGGCCGATGCCCCCGCGCTCGATATCGATCTCGACGCACTGGGCGCCGGCGTCCAGACTGTTCTCGACCAGCTCCTTCACCACCGAGGCCGGGCGTTCAATCACCTCGCCGGCGGCGATCTGGTCGATGAGTTCGTCAGGGAGGATCCGAATAGGCATGTGCGTGAAAGTATGCCTGATTCGGCGGCGGGCTCCTCAGGCGCCGGGGGCTGGCCCGGTGCCGGCGAGCTCGCTGGGTGGGTGGGGTCCGTGCGCCAGCGCAAAGCGGGTCCCGGCCGGTGGATTGCCCGTGAAGTAACTGCGAAGACCGGTGAAAATTGCGTCAGCGAGGGCCGCCTGCTGCGCCGGGTTGCGCAAGCGGCGCTCCTCGGCCGGATTGGAGATGTAGGCAGTCTCCACCAGCATGGAGGGTATGTCGGGTGATTTCAGCACCACGAATCCGGCCTGCTGCACCTGGCCCTTGCGCACCAGGCCGACGCCTTGCAGCGCACTGATCACGTTCTGCGCCGCCGCCATGCTGGCGCTGATATTCCACTGCTGTGACAGGTCCAGCAGCACGGAGGCCAGCCTGTTGCCCTTGTCGGCGAGCGACACCCCACCCATGAGATCGGCCGCGTTCTCGAGATCGGCCAGCCTGCGTGCCGCCTCATTGGTCGCACCGCGTTCTGAGAGGACGTATACCGAGGAACCGGACACCGTACTGTTCACGACCGAATCGGCGTGAATGGACACGAACAGATCCGCCTTCGCCTGCCGGGCGCGCCGTATCCGATCGCGAAGCGTCAGGAACTCATCGCGATCGCGCGTCAGGACCGCGCGCATGCCTGGCTCACTGTTGATGCGGCGGGCCAGGGCCCGCGCGATGGCGAGCACCACATCCTTTTCGTGCACGCCCGCATGTCCGGTGGCGCCGGGATCCTCCCCGCCGTGGCCCGCATCCACCGCGATGACGATGTCGCGCCCGGACTCGCGCGGTGCGTGCAGGGCCGGCACCGCATGCGGCGTGGCCGCCTGCGCACTGGCCAGCCTCATGATCAGCGTCGGCGCGGACTTGCCGGAGCTTTCCCAGTTCACATGCGCCGGCAGCGAGCGGGCCAGGAAGATGGTCAGGCGCAGATCCCCGTTGGATTGTGGCTGCGCGGTCACGCCCGTGACCGGCCCCTGCGGCCCCGGTAGCACCAGGCCCGCGACGCCGCGGGCATGCTGCAGGGTCAGGGCAATGCGCGCCGGCTTGCGCGCGGTGGAAACACGGTACGCAACCTTGGCGGAGAACGTCAGCGAGATCGCGATGCCTGAGTCATCAGCCGCAAGGGCCGCCGCCCGCAACTGGGTGGGCGCGGCCACAGCTCTTGCCCCTGCTCCACCCGTGGCCAGACCCGCCCCCAGGAGCAATGCTACAAAAACACGTCTTTTCATAGACTTCGCAGATACATTTACTGCGTAATCTACGACTCGCAGCGCGGCAATTCAAGCGTGGAGATAACTCAGCCACTGCGCGCCCACGGCGGTCGGCGCCACAAGCTCGATGCTGTGGAACGCGGCTTGTGCCTGCAGGGTGACGTTGATGTCAGCCGCAGGCAGCCACCGTCCGGCGCGTTGCGGCCACTCGATGAGCCAGACATGTCCGCCCTGCGCCAGGTCACGCAACCCCAGGCCTTCAAACTCATCCGCATCCAGGAGCCGATACAGATCCGCATGCACCACCGTGACGGCGCCGAGAGCATAGGTTTCAACCAGGGTATAGGTGGGGCTGCGCACGACGCCGGAATATCCCAGAGCCTGTAGAAAGCCGCGCGCCAGGGTGGTCTTGCCCGCCCCCAGATCCCCCTGCAGGTGCAGTTGCAGCGCCTGCGGATGACCCGCCGGTAGCGCGCGCGCCAGGCGCGCACCGCAGGCTGCAGTCGCCTCGGCCGTCGTCGCCACCACCCTCAAGGGCCAATCCTGATCAGGTATTGACGCAAGCCTGCAGCTCACGCGCGACGTCACTGGCGAGGAGCCCCCGTTCCCCCGACCGAGCGGCGGCATCCCCGGCCAGCGCATGCGCCATGACCGCAGCGCGGGTCGCGAGCCAGGGATCCTCGCACTGCGCCAAGACGCCGGCGATGGCGCCGGTCAGCACGTCGCCCATACCGGCGCTGGCCATGCCGGGATTGCCCCGCTCGCACAGACCCGGCGCCCTGTCCTGCCGGCCCACAAGCGTGCCTGCGCCCTTGAGTGCAATGGTGCCCCCGACGTCGCGCACCAGCGCGGCGAGCGCCGCCAGGCGATCGCCCTGCAC
>DASZCK010000141.1:0-10983 GCA_035943195.1 Steroidobacteraceae bacterium | reverse complement strand
GCCGCACACCGTGCAGAAGGCGGTACCCGTTTCAAGCGCCGTGCCGCATTGAGCACAGAATCTGGCCATGACAGGAGTAACCGGTTTTAGGTCAGGCCCCCGCCAAGGCAGGTGCTACCCGAGGCTTCCGGCTATCGCGCCGGCCTTTGCAACGTTCACATCCTAGGGACTGATGCGCTTCCGCCAGGCGATCCAGCCAACGAACATCGTTAGCGACGCGGCGACCAGCGGCGCCACGCCGTGCGTGTATTCGCCGTGGAGGGTCACGGTCGCGAGCGCCGCCAACATCACGGAGCTGCCGAGCGCCGAGCCCCACAACCGCGTCTGTGCCCGCGCCAGCAATACAGCGGTCGTGAGCTCGAGTGACCCGGTCACATAATGGAACCGGCGCGGGTATCCCCACTGTAGATACTCACCGTAGATCGATGGCGAGGCGAAGATGTTGGTGAGCGATCCCACCACGAAGAAAGCGGCAAGCGCCAAAGCCAGGGCCTGGCGCCAGGAAATCTTAGACATGTGTCGACCTCATGCTCTACGGCGTGCCGGCGTTCCGGGCGGCCGCGAAGACATCGCGGGGGGGCGTCGTGCCCACGACATGCTCGGTACCTGCGATTCCGAGGTCCATCCAGCCCGCGTTGACGGCCTCGAACATGGCTTCGGCAGGTCCTGTCTGGCCCTTCGGAATACCAAACTGCTCGAAGGCTGCCGACCAGCCAGCCCGCGGAATGGCAAAGGCTTTCACGTCGCGCTTCATGACTTCACCCAATTGCGCGGCGACTTCATCCGCGCTCACCATCGAACCGAGTTCGATGACCCGATGCCCCGCCCACGTCGGCCCGCTCAGAAGCGTTGCGACCTCGGCGCCGATGTCGTCGGTCGCGACCATGGTCGACTTCCGATTTGTCGGGTTGTAGTAGACGGGTAGCGTGCCGCCCTGGGCGACGTGCAGTCCGTAGAGGAAGTTTTCGAAAAACCCGCCGGCTCGCACATAGGCGATCGGCGATGTCAGGTCGCGAAAGCCCCGCTCCAGGAGCGACAGGGCCGTGATCATCCCCAGCCCACTCGTTCTGTTCGCGCCCATCGATGAGAGCGCGACGACCCGCGGCACCGGCACCTTGGTGAGCGCCTCGGCATAGTTCGCGATGACGCTCTTGGCTTCCTTGAAATCCGGCGAGGGCGCCCAGACGGCCGGCAACATGACAAAGGCGCCCGCGACACCTTCGAGCGCGCCCCCGATGGCGCCCGCATCGTTCCAGTCACCGTCGATCAGTTCGACACCCCGGTCCGTCCAGCTTGCCGCCTTCGCGCGGTCGCGGACCAGCGCCCTGACCTTCTGGCCTTGTGCCAGCAAATGCCTTGCCGTGGCGCCGCCGACTTTTCCCGTGATTCCCATTACTAAAAACATACGTTTCTCCTGGTCCTATATGGTCTATATTTGAGGCCAGGTCTAATATATAGACCATGGTCCTGCGCCGTAAGGAGGCAGTTTTTTGTTACCAGGGAAGATCAGGGGAACCCACATGAGCACCGCATTGAGCGCGATCGAGCGATTCACCCGGTATCAATCGGACGACGCCCAGTCAGCAGGGTCCGTGCACTGCCCCGTGCGCGACGTGCTCGACCGCATCGGCGACAAGTGGAGCATGCTCATGATCATGAACCTCGCATTGCGACCGCAGCGCTTCAGCGAGCTTCGCCGCGCAATCCGCGACATCTCCAAGCGCATGCTCACCCAGACCCTGCGCGATCTGGAGCGTGACGGGCTGATCACCCGCCATGTCTTTCCAACCAAGCCGCCGAGCGTCGAATATCGTCTGGCCCCGCTAGGCCAATCCCTGTTGGAGCCGATGGCGAACCTCATCGATTGGGCCGATCGTCGCTATTCGGATATCCATGCCGCGCGCGCCTGCTTTGACGGCGCATCCGGTGACGGTCCGCGCTGATTCTCGGCCACGCGGCCGGTACTCTCAGTGACGGCCGGCACCTCAAGTGCCTGCGCAAGGGCCACGGTACGCCCGAGCACGCAGCCCAAAGACCACGAGAGACGCCGATGGGTTGAGGTCCGTGGATTATGACCGCCACCGAGAATTTCGTACCCGTTGGACTGCCTTGGCACAATGCCGCACGCGAGGGCGATCGCGCCGCATAAAAGAACCGTGCTGCAGCCGAGTCGGTCCAGCAACTTCGACCGGTTGGGTAAGTCGGCCGAACGGTCATCGTTTAATGCCTATCGCATATAAACTAATATATTCGACACGCACCCCAAATGAGTCCAATGATTGAAACGGGATGCGCGGGCGGGAACAACGGAGATCAACAACAATGCCGCGTATTGCACTGCGCTACCGTGCCTTGCTGATTGCGGGTCTTTTAGGCTGCAACGCGGCGTGGGCGGCGGATTGGCTGCCCATCGATCCCCAGGAACTGCGGATGACGAGCGAGCCGAAAGCACCGGATGCGGCCGCCGTTTACTTGTACCGCCAGGTGGACCGAAGCGACGCCGACTTCGATGAGAGATTCTACGTTCGCATAAAGATACTGACGGCCGAAGGCCTCAGCTACGCGAACATCGAGATTCCGTTTGACGGACAGAATGAATCGATACGGTTCATCCAGGCCCGCACGGTCCGACCTGATGGGTCAAGCATTGATTTTGACGGCAAGGTTTATGAAAAGACAGTCGTCAAGGCTAGGAACGAGAGGCTGCTGACCAAGACCTTTACGTTGCCCGATGTTCAGGTCGGCAGCATCATCGAATACCGCTATGACCATCTGCTGCGCAGAGGCTGGATTTATGACTCGCACTGGATCCTAAGCTCCGATCTCTACACCGAACACGCAAAGTTCTCTCTCCAGCCCAACACCGAATTCTCGATGCGCTGGAGCTGGCCGCGAGGACTTCCCGAAGGCACGCCGAATCCGAAGCTGGAACATGGAACCATTCGGCTGGAGGCGGTCGGCATTCCGGCATTCGTGGAAGAAGACTACATGCCGCCTGCCGACGAGTTGCGCATGCGAGTGGACTTCATTTACCAGTCCGACCACAGGGAAGCCACCACGCCGGAGGAGTACTGGAAGATCCACGGGCAGAGCCTGTACCGCGAGGTACAGAAGTTCTCCGATGCCGATCGCGTCATGAAGCGAGCCGTCGCACAGATCACGGCCCCGACCGATTCGCCTGAGGAGAAGTTACGCAAGATTTATGCGCGCGTCGGGCAGATCGACAATCTCACCTTCGAGACGAAGTCGCAACAGGAAGCCAAGCAGCAGAAACCGGACTCAATCGACAACGTCGGCGATGTTTGGGAAAAAGGTTACGGCAATGGCCGGCAAATCACCTGGTTGTATCTGGCGCTGGTTCGGGCCGCGGGCCTTGCGGCTGACCCGGTGCTGATCTCGACACGCGATCGATACTTCTTCAACAAAACACTGATGAATGCAGGCCAGCTGAACTCCAATGTCGTGGTGGTTTCAATCGCTGGCAAGGATCTGTATCTCGATCCCGGATATCTCTACACGCCATTCGGCCTGTTGCCTTGGTGGGAAGCCGGTGTCTCGGGGCTGCGCCTCAAGAAGGACGGCGCGGTTTGGGTCAATACGCCGTTGCCGGGCCCTGCGCAGTCGCGCACGGAGCGCAAGGCAACATTCAAACTGGACCGTGGCATGCTCACGGGCAAGCTCACAGTAACCTACACCGGACTTGAAGCATCCTCGCGCCGCGCGAGCCAGCGTGGTCAGGATGAAACGGAGCGTAAACAGTATCTCGAGAACGAGGTCGAATGGGCCGTTCCGACCGGTGTCACGGTCAATCTGACCAACGTCCCGGATTGGGATAGCTGGGAGGCGCCACTCGTTGCGCAATATGACCTCGAAGTTCCGGGTTGGGCTACCGGCGCGGGCCGCCGCATGCTGTTGCCCGTGGCACTGTTCGGCGCCGGCGAGAAATCCATGTTCACGCACGCGGCGCGTACGCAGCCGCTCTACTTCGCCAATCCCTACCAGCACTTTGATGATGTCTCGATTGAGCTGCCTGCGGGATGGAACGCCGAAAGCCTCCCGCAGGCTCGCAGCGAGGATCTCAAGCGGCTCGCCTACCGCACCACGCTCGTGAGCGACCATCAGACATTGCACTTTACCCGACAACTCGACTTCGACCTGTTGCTGGTCAATCCAACCAGCTACGACGCTGTGCGCAAGTTCTACCAGTTGGTACAGACAGCGGACGCGGAGCGGGTGGTATTGGCACCGATATCCGCCAACATGGTGGCGAAGTGATGCTGCGCTTTATCCTCGCCATATTCGTGGCAGCGGTGCTGGCCGGAACTGCGATCCCCGCGATGGCCACCACATTGCCGGCATGGGTTCAGAGCCAATTGACTGCGCCGGTCCCCGACCATGATGCGAAAACGGCGGCTGTCATCCTCTACAGCGACACGGCAATTGCCGTTCGCTCGAACGGGAGCCTGCATCGGGTCGTGCGCAGGGTCATCAAGATACTGCGTCCCGAGGGCATCGACTATGGAATCATCCGCGCTGATGCTGATTCCCAAAGCCGTATCACGGGGATGCATGGCTGGAATGTCGCGCCCGGGGCACCCCCTGTCGATGTGGACGAGCGCGAAGTGGTCGAATCAGGTGTCCTCGGCGTTCAGGAAGGTAATCTCGTCGATGACGTGCGCACTAAGCTGCTGCGGATTCCAGCGGTTGTACCCGGCAATATCATTGCCTATGAATATTCTCGCGACCTGCAGCCCTATATGCTCGCGGACGACTGGGTCTTCCAGGATGAAATACCAGTGCGTGAGAGCCACTACAGCCTGGAGCTGCCTAGCGGCTGGAGTTACAAGGCTCACTGGATCAATCATGCGGATACGCCTGCGACCACCAGTGGGAACCGCACCCTATGGATGCTGACGGATCTGAAGGCGATCCGCGGGGAGCCGCAGATGCCTCCCTGGGAGGCTATTTCCGGCCGGCTTGCCCTCTCCCTGGTGCCGCCGGGCGGACATGGCCAGGGATTCGACACCTGGTCGGACGTAGGCGCGTGGTATCTGAACCTGGCCAAGACCCAAATGGCCAGTTCCGCATCCATCAAACAACAGGTTGCAATGCTCACGGCCGCGCAACCCTCGCTACTGGGGAAGATCCAAGCGCTCGCGAACTTCGTACAAAGCGACGTGCGGTACGTGGCCATCGAGCTGGGAATTGGTGGATTTCAGCCGCATGCCGCAGCGGATGTCTTCACGCACCGTTACGGCGACTGCAAGGATAAATCGACGTTGCTGGCCACGATGCTCAAGGAAATCGGCGTCGACGCCAATTACGTTATCGTCAACTCGGAGCGAGGTGCGATCAGCGATTCGACGCCGCCGAATCTGGGTTTTGACCACGTAATTCTTGCCATACAGTTACCCGCCGGAATCGAAAGCCCGACCCTGCTCGCCATCGCCACCCAAGAGAAACTCGGCCGGATTCTCTATTTCGATCCGACCGACACTTACACGCCACTGGGCACCCTGTCCGGGCCGCTGCAGGACGGATTCGGGCTGCTGGTCACTGCCGATGGCAGCAAGCTCGTCCATCTGCCTGTTATGCCGATAGCAACCAATGGGCTGCGACGCACCGGGCATCTGACGCTTGATGCGAGCGGCGCCCTGCGCGGTGACGTCATGGACACGTCGTTCGGTGACACGGCCTCGATCGCGCGCAGCGCGGTGGAGACAAGGAACCTGAACACCGATCAGATCAAGCCCATCGAGTCATTGATGTCAGGCTCTTTTCCGACGTTTACATTGACGAGCGCCACGATCCGCAACCTGCGAGCGCACGATCAACCACTTGAATGGCACTACAACTTCGAAGTACCTCGGTTTGCCGAAGCCAGCGGCGACCTGCTGACGCTTCGGCCGTGTGTGCTGGGCACCAAAGCGTCAGGCCTGTTGGAAACCAAGGAAGCTCGGGCAAATGACATCGAGTTCGACGGGCTCCAGCGGGATACTGATGCGTTTGAAATTACACTGCCGCCAAGCTACGCCGTCGATGATATTCCGCAGCCACTGGATCTCGACTACCCGTTCGCTTCATACCACAGCAAGACCGAAGTGACGGGCCACGTCCTGCGATACACGCGCAGCTTCGAGATCAAGCAAGTCTCGGTTCCCGTCTCTCAAGCCGCACAGCTCAAGGACTTGTACAGAGCCATCCTCAACGACGAGCGGGCACTCGTCGTGCTGCATCGCGCCGCAGGAGGCTAAATTGCACTCTCTGCAATTTCGCGCACTCTGCCCCCCTCACTGCGCCTTGCGCAGCCGCTCGAAGTACTTATCGAGCACCCGCACCCGATCGAGCAGCGGATAGGTGCGCGCGCTCGGGGTGGCAGGCGTCGGATCGTAGACCATGACCTGCTGGTTCTGATCGGTGAAGGCCGGCCATTGCGGCAGGCCGGGCCCGTTGGGATCGCCGGTCTTCGCAAAGTTCACATCATAGGAACTGATGATGTCGGAGAGCGCGAGGTCTTCCTTCTTGGGCGTGCCACGGACGGCCAGCGTCTGGAAATGAAAGCCCACATCGCTGCCGTGACCCGAGCCTTCGGCCTGCGGGGCATGGTTGTTGTAGAAGTAGTTGAACACCTTGCCCTTGCCCTGCTTCGACTGTTCCCGGGCCCAGGTCCACATGCTCCAGTCGAACTGCGTGTCGTTGCGCACCTGCCGCGCGGCGCTGAGGGCCTGCGCATCGGTGGCATGCGGGTAGACGCCCAATACGGCATCGGCCTGCTCGCCAAACTCCTTTCTGATCTGTGTTTCGAACTCGGCGGGCGTGAGCGACTTGGGTCCGCCGAAGACCAGGGTCTCATCCGAGACATCACCGAGCAGTAGCGGCGTATCGTTGAATTTACCCCGCTGGTAGAGGGTATAGGCATCCGTCGGCAGGACATAGCCGTCGGCAACGGGCCGGAACGCCAGTCCGCCACCGGTGGCAGCCTGGATGGCCTCCGCGCTCAGGCTGCGGGCCTCCGCGACGCTCTTCGCGCCGAGCCGCGACAGGAATACGGCACCGTTTTGTTCGGCCAGCTTGAGGGTCGGGATACTCAGCCCCGAACCACCCTCCGCGGTGGTCTGCAACGGCGCGAAGGAAGCACCGCTCATCGCGATGGCGCGCTGGAACAGTCCCTTGGCAAGTGGGCTCGCCGCCAGAATGCTCACCGCCCCGGAGCCGGCCGAGTGTCCGAAGACAGTGACGTTATGCGCATCCCCGCCAAAGGCGGCAGCGTTTTTCTGCACCCACTTCAGCCCCGCAATCAGATCCTGGATGCCGTAGGTGCCAGAGCCGTGTCCGCTCTCGCGACTCAGGTCCGCATGGGCCAGGAAACCATAGGGCCCGAGCCGATAGGCGAGGCTCACCAGTACCACACCCTTGTGGGCATATCCGGAGCCGTCATACAGGCTGATGCTGGTGGAACCGCCGACATAGCCGCCGCCATGAATCCAGACGATGACGGGAAGCCGGTCGCGGGCCGACTTGGCCGGCGTCCACACGTTCAGGTAGAGGCAGTCTTCGCTGACGGGTGCGGTGTTGCCCTGAGAATGGGGCGGCTGCATGCAGGCATGCGCGAAGGCATCGGCGTGCTTCACTCCCGACCAGGGCCGGACCGGCGCCGGCGCCTTCCAGCGCAGGGCGTCGACCGGCGGCGCCGCAAACGGAATGCCCTTGAAGATCGAAATGCCGTTCTCGGCAGTGCCGCTGACTTCCCCGCCCGTGACCCGGGCCCGGCTGATTTGTGCCTGGGCCACCTGAATGCTCAGTGCGGCCAAGATCACCCAAAGAATGCTGCGCATACGCCCCTCCTTCCAAGAGCCGACATCATCCCATTGTCCCTGCCGCGCGCAAGCACGCTATCGGCCAAGGATTACCCCTCGCGCTGCAACAGTCCGGGCGCAAGCCTGGACGTAGGCGGGGAATGCCGCTAGCGTTGATCCAAGCATCCGGGCTCAGCCGAGTCCTTTGGGGGAGGTACGATACATGCGCCATCGATGGTCCCTGGCTGTGGCCTTCGCATCCATGCTCCTAGCGTCTGCCGCTCAGGGAGCGGTCACACTGAAGGTCGGCGATGAGCCGCCACCGAAGCTCACCTGGAACACAAAGCTCAGTGACTACCGCGGCAAGGTCGTCATCGTGTCCTTCTGGGCCTCCTGGTGCGCGCCATGCCGCAAGGAATTGGGCGTGCTTGCCGCGATTCAGAAAGTGGCCACGCGTGACAAGGTCGTGGTGTTCTCCGTGAACTGGCAGGAGGACGCGCAGCACTTCCAGGACATCAAACGCTTCTTCAAGGACCAGCACCTCGATCTGAACCTCATCAGCGATGAGGGCAACTACATCGGCAGGCAATACGGCGTCACCGCGATTCCACACATGGTGATCATCGGGCGGGACGGCAGAATCGCGGCCGTTCACATAGGCTACGGCGAAGGCGAGATCCCGCTGCTTGCCAGCGAGATCAACGCCTTGTGGAACTCAGCCAGTGAGAAGCAGGCTTCAGCAGGAACTCCTCGACTTTGACTCCATCGCCGCCGACCATCAATGTACGCCTCGCCTTAAACGTCGCCGCGAAGGCCGCCGTTCCGGCATGAGCCAGTGGCGCACGTCCGCTCTTCACTTCAATCCCGGTCAGGTGCGCCCCGGCCTTGACCACAAAGTCGACCTCCTGGCCTCGATCGCGCCAATAGAAAAGCTCGCAGTCCCCAGCGGCCGCCGCATTGGCGAGATGCGCGCCGATCGCGGATTCGATAAGCCTGCCGCGGAATTCCCGGTCTGATTTGGCTTCGTCCGGGGTCACTGCGGCCGTGACCGTCATCAGTGCGGTGTTGAGCACCTGCAGCTTTGGGCTGGAACCCCGGCTGCGCGCGGCGTCGCCCACGTACTTGGGCAGACCGCAGACCATACCCGCGCCAGCCAAGAGCTCGAGGTAGTGTGCGAGCGTTGTCGTGTTGCCCGCGTCCTGCAGCTGGCCAAGCATCTTCGTGTACGAAAGGATCTGACCGGAGTACCGGCAGGCCAGTTCGAACAGGCGGCGCAGTAGTGCCGGTTTATCCACGCGCGTGAGCAGTAGCACGTCGCGCGCTATGGAGGTCTCGATGAGGCTGTCCGCAATATACCGGGCCCAGCGGACCGGATCATGCGCCAGTGGGGCCGCGCCGGGATAGCCGCCGAAGTACAGATACTCATCCAGTGTGAAGTCGAAGGCCTCGCGCATCTCGGCGTAGGACCAGTGCGGGAGGCGCAGCGTCTCGAAGCGCCCCGCGAGGCTCTCGGTCAACCCCTGGGCAATCAGGAGCGGCGCTGATCCGAGCAGCACTGCCTTGAGGGGACGCTTACTGCGTGTGTCCTCATCCCAGAGGCGCTTCACCGTCTCGGACCACGCCGGGATTTTCTGGATCTCATCCAGCACCAGCACCGCACCCGCTTTGCCGGTGGCTTCGAGCCGCGCGACTTCCCATTGCTGGCCGATCCAGTCGGTACTGCGCAGTGTCGGCTCATCGGCGCTGGCGTAGCGCACGGGAATGCCGAGTTCGCCGGTGACCTGCTGAACGAGCGTGGACTTTCCGACCTGACGGGGGCCGGCGATGACCTGCAGGAACCGGCGCGGCTCGGCGAGCCGCTCGGCAAGGACGGTAGCTTGAGGGCGTCGGAAGTCGGCCTTTCTTTTACTCACAGTACTGAGTATTTTTACTCAATACTGTGAGTAACGCAATTCGCTCCCAATAGCCGGTGAATCAGGGCCTCAGTTGCGCGTTCCGTTCGCACCGCCGCCCGCCGGGCGCGGGGCATTCGGATTCGGGGCACCGCGCACCATGCCGCCATTGTCATCGGCCTGCGGCCCGGGAATGGGCGTCAGCGTGTGGACCGCGCGGATCTTGGCATCGATATAGCGGAAGGTATGGCTGTCGGGCGCCTCGGCCCGTCCGCCAAACCGGCAGAACACGTTGATGACGCCCAGCTCCTCATCGATGAGGTAGTCGCGATGGGTGATGTAGAGCACCCCCGCCGGCAGGCCGACCTCGCAACTCGCATGCGGATCGCCCTTCACATTGGTGTAGGCGCCGCCCTCGAGCCGCGCGCAGGGCGTGCCCCAGGGGATGTCGGTGAACTTGTCGGCGAAGCCATCCAGATAGGCATTGGCACCGCGGATCATCTCCTTGGGCTCGGTCAGCTGATATTTGTACAGCGGCGACCAATCCTCCTTGCTCGCGTATTTGAGGTAGGAGTTGGCATTGAAGAGCCAGTCGCCCTTCTTGGTGACGAGGCTGTCGACGCGGATGACCTTGCCATTGTGCGCGTACAGCCGCGTGCCGATGACATAGGGCGTGGGGCCGGTCACGATGACCTCGGTGAAGGTCTTGCAGCGCTTGTCATCATGCAGGCTCATGGAATGGGCAACCTGCAGCGGCTTCGCCCACATGCCCGCGCCGGCATCCACGTCCTTGCCGTTCTCGAGATAGTGCGCCTTCGGATCCATCGGCAGCCCCGCGAGGCTACCCTTGCCCTGCGCTTCGACGTAGGCGGCGGTGAGCTGCTTCAGCTCATCGCGGGTACAGCGGGGATGATCCTGCAGCGGTGCATAGGGGTTGGGCGGCGGACCGGCCGCGCCTCCCTGTTGTGCCAGGACGGGCGCAGCCGCGCAGGCCAGCAGCGCGGCGAAAAGTACGTTCTTCATCATCTCTCTCCCCCTGTCTCGTTAATTCTCTGTGCAAAGGTCAGCGGACGTCCTGAATGTCCTCGGACATCGCTTGCTCATAGGTGGACCAGCCCGATGGCGTGCCGAACGGCGCCTTCTGGAACATGGCCTCGATGCGGCGGATCTTGCCCTTCTCGATCTTGAAGAGTTCGCCCAGCTGCCAGGTCCAGTTGATGTTGTGGTGATCGAAGAAGGCGAAAGCAAAGACGATGCCGTGCTCGCGGTCCACGGCGACGTAGCGGCGGTCGCGA
>DASZCK010000140.1:0-1730 GCA_035943195.1 Steroidobacteraceae bacterium | reverse complement strand
CCTGATGAACGCACAGGGCGAGGACGTGGTTTCAGGCGTGCGCACCCCGATGCCGATCAGCGAACTGGAGAAGGCGATGCCCAAGGTTTACGACCATCTGAAGGCGATCACCTGGAAGATGGAAAAGCACTATCGCGATATGCAGGACTTCGAGTTCACCATCCAGGATGGCAAGCTCTACATGCTGCAGACCCGCAATGGCAAACGCACCGGCCTCGCGGCTGTTCGCGTCGCCATCGACATGGTCCGCGAAGGCCTCATCACGCAGGAAGAAGCCATCTTCCGCGTAGAGCCGAACCAGCTGTATGACTTCCTGGTTCCGCGTCTCGTGGAAAAGGGCGAGAAGATCGAAGTGCTCGCCACTGGCCTGCCGGCATCACCCGGCGCGGCTGTCGGCCAAATCGTCTTCACCGCTGAAGATGCCGTCAAGCACCACCAGAAGGGCGATTACAAGTCCATCATCCTCGTCCGTGGCGAAACCACTCCGGAAGACATCGCCGGCATGGAAGTTGCCAACGGCATTCTCACCTCGCGCGGCGGCATGACATCGCACGCTGCTGTCGTCACCCGCGGCATGGGTAAGTGCTGCGTGGCCGGCGCCGGCGATTGCGTCGTCGACGAAAACGCCAAGGAACTCCGCGTCAAGGGCCACACCTACAAGCAGGGCGACTGGCTCTCGCTCGACGGCACCACCGGCCGCCTCATCGCCGGCCAGCTCAAGACGCTGCCTGCGCAGCCCGACGACGCAGATCTCGTGAAGTTCATGAGCTGGGTCGACCCGCTTCGCCGCCTCAACATCCGCGCCAACGCCGACATTCCGCGCGACGCCAAGCAGGCTCGCCTGTTCGGCGCCGAGGGCATCGGCCTCTGCCGCACCGAGCACATGTTCTTTGCAGAAGACCGCATTCAGCACATGCGCACCATGATTCTGGCCAACAACGAGAAGGACCGCCGCGACGCGCTGAAGAAACTGCTGCCCATGCAGCGCGCTGATTTCGTCGGCCTCTTCAAGGCAATGGAATCGCTGCCGGTTACCATCCGCCTGCTCGATCCGCCGCTGCACGAGTTCCTGCCCAAGCGGGAAGATCTGCTCGTCGAAATCCAGCACCTCGTCGACACCAAGCCCCGCTCGCCCAAGCTGAAGGAACTCCGTCCGCTGCTGGCGCGCGTGGAAGAACTGCACGAGATGAATCCGATGCTCGGATTGCGTGGCTGCCGCCTCGGCATCACCTTCCCCGAGATCACCGAGATGCAGGCTCGCGCCATTCTCGAAGCTGCCGTCGCGGTCAAGTCCAAGGGCGGCGATCCGCACGTCGAAATCATGATCCCGCTCATCGGCTCCATCGAGGAGATGCGTCACCAGGCAACGATCGTACGCCGCGTCGCCGAAGAGGTTTTCAGTGAGAAGAAAACCAAGGTCGACTACATGGTGGGAACCATGATCGAGTTACCGCGCGCTGCCTTGACGGCCGATCAGGTCGCCGAAGAAGCCGAGTTCTTCTCGTTCGGCACCAACGACCTGACGCAGACCACCTACGGCATTTCGCGTGACGACATCAACAACTTCCTGCCTGCGTATCTCAAGGCCGGCATCTTCAAGCACGATCCATTCGCCACCCTCGACCAGGCTGGCGTCGGACAACTCGTGAAGATGGCGACTGCCAAGGGACGCAACACGCGCAACAACCTCAAAGTCGGTATCTGCGGCGAGCACGGCGGCGATCCAGAGT
>DASZCK010000139.1:0-11604 GCA_035943195.1 Steroidobacteraceae bacterium | reverse complement strand
CGGTTGATCGCCCGTCGTCGAGTTATTCCGAGATGGATGAAGCACTTCCGCCACGCGTCCTTTAGATCCGGGCCCGCCCGCTAACGCGCGGGCGGGCCCAATCGCCCAGGACTTAGTTGGTCAGGACCACGGCAATTCGTGTCGCGGTCAGAGTGTTGCTCGTAACGTCATACTGGCCAGCGGCGCTCACCGCGTGCACCAGTATCGATGATCCGTTCAGCTCCCCTGCCAGCGCCGTCACGAAGCTCGCGAAGTCGTAGAAGGTTTCGCTCTTCATCGGCCCCTGATGGCTGATCGTGAACACATCCGTGGTGCCGGAGGTGTTGGGAACGATCAACAGCGGCGACGGTATATTGCGCACGTCAGTTACCTGCGGCCCGATCTGGATGGAGTTGTTGTCCACCCCGTTGTCATTTGAGCCGTCGTGACCTGAGCCGTTGCTGCCCGAGTTGCCGTCGCCATTCGAATCGCCGGAATTGCCACCGCCTGAGTTGCCGTTGCCGTTGCCGTCATTGTCGCCATTGTCGACCGGGACTTGCAGCAGCAGACCGGTGCTGGCGCTGGTCAGCGGCGCGAACGCCGTGGCGGAACCGCCATGATCAAAGTGAACATTGAGCTGCGCCTGGACCGCAGGCAGGGCAATCAGCGTCTGCGCCGTGAAATCCGGAGGCGCGGTGCCGAAGGGCGTCACGAATCCACGCGCACCCGTGACGCCGCCGACCGTCACGGCGTTCTGCGTCAGGCTGCCCGTATTCACCACATAGGCGGCGGCAGTGGCGTCGTTGGCAGCGCTACTTCCGGTGCCGGAGAAGTTGAATGCGGTCGCCGGCAATCCGTCTATCGATCGCAGCGCCAGGGTGATGGACCCTGACTGCTGGGTGTTGACGGTGCCCCAGACCGGCGTCACATCCAAACTGACCTGACCCGTGCTGGCGTCCAGGACCAGGGAGTGATCCGCGGCACGCGCGGCGGTGCCGGCTGCTTCGATGTGCTGTCCGACCGAAATATCCGTTCCGGTGAAGGCACCCATCGAGCCCGCCGCCACGACCACAGTGCCGGTGCCCAGCATCACTTTCGCGTCCTGCCGCTCGAAGTCGAAATCACCGCCATTGCTCCAGGTTCCAGCGCGCACGGTAAGGGATGTCTGATCGCGGGCGATCACAGTGCCCGAGAGACGGTCCTGCCCGGGATTCTCAAGACTCGAGCCGGCCAGGACGCTCGTTGCCGTGATGATCGGCTGCGCCCCGGTCTCTTCGGTACCGAAGGCCGCAATCTTGCTGTTTGCCGGCAAGGCAGCGAGGGCGGTCAGTCCCGCATCACCCACATAGGCCGTACCGTTGACCTGATAGGTTGTCGTCGGACCCACCTGCACCGTGACCTGGCCGACCGTCGCTCCCTGATCCTGGAATGGCTGGACCGCGACCACGATCTGTTCCTGCGCACTGGTGGTGCTCACCACCGTGCCACGCACCCGAACCGGCCGGTCATCCGCCGGTGCCAAAGTTGCCACCAGTGTCGGGGTAACCGTCACGGTGTCGGCGGTCAGATCAACCGCATTCGATGCCGCGAGATTGAAATCCAGAGCCAATCGCGCCAGAACCCCCGCCGTGATTTTCAGATGATGGGTCGCATCCAGCTGCACCGTCACCACCAGCGGTCCCGTGATGGGATTGCCCGCGCTGTCCACGGGCGCCAGTGCAACGGGATTGCCCGTGCCGTCGTCGGCGGTGATCTGAGCGTTGCTATAGTCGATGGTCAATTTGGCGCTGACGTATTCCGCCGGCGGAATCTGACCGGCACTCAGCACTTCAGACAAATCCACCAATTTTGCAAAATCGACTTTGGTGGACGCTGGAACGGTCTCAACCGTTGCCCCGCCGGCCGTCTGTAGCTGCAGGGACGTCAGGGTGACGATGTAGCTGAGGAAGTCACCCTTGGCATCCGTCATGGTGACCATTGCGGTGCCGCAAGTCTGCGCGGAACAACCGCCCGCGCTTCCCGTCGCGCCTGTGCTCGTGCTGCCCGCCGCTGCGGGAGCGCTCGCTGATGCGGGCGGGGTGTAACTCATGCCCGAGCCGCCGCAGCCACTGAGGGTCACGGCTACAGCGCAGAGCGCTGCGGTTACCCTGGAATGTTGAATCACGCGTGTGTGCCAGACAGACATACCGACCTCCGGGAGTGAGACCCCAAGACAAATTCAGCCACAGCGCGTAAGTGCCCGGAGACCGGAGTTGCGTTTCAAATTTTTGCGACGCCGATTGGCGACAATGAAATCTCTCTGAGGGGCGTTTGAAAGATTGAACGTGCGACAGCCTTGGGGGAACAAACTCACGGATATCGCATTGATGCGCCGTGACGTTGCGATTCGTGGCTTTGAGTTGGGCTCAGTCGCCGCGCAACGTCAGTATCGGCGGCTGTGAGATGACACTACGCGTGGCCAGCCAACCGCTGAGGCACACCAGCAGTGCGCCGCCGCCGATGCCGACCAGGGGCAACCAGGGGTCAAGCTCGTAAGGCACCTGCAACACCCGTGTCGCCACGAATGCACCGGCGAGCGCAGCGCCTGCCACGGCGAGCGAGCCGGCGAGCAGGCCGAGGGCGACGAACTCCGCCATGACCCCCTGCCACACGGTCGCACCACGCGCGCCCAGCGTGCGCAACATGGCACTTTCAAAGCGTCGCTCCTCGCGGCTGGATTGCACGGCCGCCAGCAGCACCACGAGCCCGGCGAAGAGCGTGAACGCGAATACGCTCTGCACTGCGAGCACGGCCTTGTCGATGATGCCGCGGACCTGGGCGAGGAGGTCATCGACATTGAAAATCGACACGCTGGGAAAGCGCCGCGCCAGCTGCGCCATGACATGTGGGTCGCGCGGGTGGAAGTAGGCGCTGGTGAGATAGGTTCCCGACACGGCGTCCAGCACGCCGGGTGAGAAGACCACGAAAAAGTTCGGCTGGAAGCTATCCCACTTGACCTTGCGAACACTCGTAACCGTTGCCTCGAAGGGCTCGCCACCGACGTCAAAGCTGACCTTGTCCCCGACTCCCACGCCCAGGGATTGCTGAAACTCGGTGGCCAGGGAGACCTGCGGGGCGCCGTGATAATCCGACGGCCAAAAGCTGCCCGCCACGATCTGATTGTCATCTCCCAGGGTGCTCGCCCAGGTGACATTCTGCTCACGGCCGGAAAATCCCCGCGCATCGCCGCCACGACGCGCAAAGCGCATGGTCTGCACGTCCTCTCCATTGATAGCGGTCAGCCGGCCGCGCAGCATCGGCAGCATGCGTGACAGGCGCGCGCCACGTTGCTCGATGAACTGCCTGAAGGCGTTGCTGTCGGCGGGCGGAATATTCACGAAGAAGTAGTTGGGTGCATCGGCCGGCAAACTGCGCCGCCAGTCGACCTCGAGATCATCGCGCACCACCCCCAGCACCAGCAGCACCATCAAACCGGCGCCGAAGGCCGCGATCTGCACCATGCTGTCGGCGCGACGGCGACTGAGATTGGCGATGCCATAGCGCCAGGCGACGCCAACCCGTCCGCGCAGGCGCCCGCACAGAGTGACCAGCACATAACCCGCGGCGGCGAGTGCCGCCAGGAACACCGACAGGCCGATCAGAAACTGCACCGCCAGCCGCACGTCACGCACGGCCCACCACACCAGGCCCACCACCACGACCAGCGCGGGGCCGAAGGCCAGGATCACCAGCGGCGGCGGCGGCCCGACATCCCGGCGCAGTACCCGCAGCGGCGGGACCCGCGCCAGCTGCAGCAGCGGCGGCAATGCGAAACCTGCCAGGACCGCCAGTGCCGCGCTCACTCCCATCCCCAGCGGTGCAAGGTTGGCGGGTGGTAGCACCGTGGTCCCCAAAAGGCCGCGCACCGCATGCAGCAGCCACTCCTGCGCCAGAAAGCCAATGACGGACCCCATCGCCGAGGCCAGCAGCGCCACGATCACCAGCTGCAACAGGCTCACCGTGAGGGTGAAGGCACGCGTCGCCCCCAGGGTCTTCAACAAAGCGACCGCATCCAGGTGGCGCCGGACGTATTGCCGTGCCGACATCGCCACCGCAATGGAGCACAGCAGTACACTCACCAGGCTGGCGAGGGTGAGGAAGCGCCCGGCGCGATCCACGGCGGTCTCCAGCTGCGGGCTTGCATCGCTGACATCGCGCATGCGATCGGCGGGCCGGATCTGCTCCAGCAGCCAGGGCCTAAAGGCCCTGATGAGCGCCGGATCGGCGGCAAAGAGTCCCGAATAGCTGACACGGCTGCCCGGCTGTATGAGCTGGGTCCCCGGCAGATCCTTGAGATTCATGATCAGGCTGGGCGCGAGATCCGCGAGATTGACGCCCTGGTCCGGGCGCGCGATCAGTATCCGGGTCACCGTCAGGGTCGCCGCACCGATCGCGAGTTTCGTGCCGATGCCGCCGCCCAGGGTGGCGATGAGCTTGGAGCTGGGCCATACCTGACCGGGTGCCGGGATGTCGCGGGTCGCGCTGCCGTCGGCGAAGGCCTGGTCAGCCACCAGCAGCGTGCCGCGCAGCGGATAACCGTCGGAGACGGCTTCGACATTGGCAAGCTGGCTGTCATCGCCCCGGAAGACGACGCTCAGCAGTGTCTGGATGCGGGCCGAGTGCACGCCGCGCTGTGAGGCGGTGCTGAACCAGCTGTCCGGCAACGGCTGGGTGGAGGAGACGCGGACATCGGCAGCCAGCACCTGGGTCGCCTGTTCGCGCACCGCCGTGTCGATGCGGCCCACCAGAAAGCCGACGCCGGTGAGGGCTGCAACCGCCGTCGTCAACGCCAGCAACAGCACCCCGAGCTCCCCGGAGCGCCACTCGCGCAGCAGCGTTCGCAGCGCCAGTCGCAGCGCGTGCATCAGGACGTGACCAGCCGGCCGGCGTGCATGTGCAGGATGCGATCGCAACGCTGTGCGAGCTCCTGCTCATGCGTCACCAGTACCAGAGTCGTGCGTGTCGTGCGGTTCATTTCGAACATCAGTTCGATGATGCGTTGACCGGTATTGGCATCCAGATTGCCGGTGGGTTCGTCGGCGAACAGGACCGCAGGTCCGATGACAAAGGCGCGCGCCAGGGCCACCCGCTGCTGTTCCCCGCCGGAGAGCTGCCGTGGGTAGTGGTCCACTCGTGGCGCGAGACCGACTCGCTCCAGGACCTCGCGCGCCTGGCCCTGGGCGTTGCCCCGTTGCGCCAGTTCCAGCGGCAGGAGCACGTTCTCCAGCGCCGTGAGCGAGGGAATCAGGTGAAACGACTGGAACACAAACCCCACCCGCTGTGCACGCAGGCGTGCCCGGCCGTCCTCGCTCAGGGCGGTCAGGTCCTGGCCGTCCAGCCACAGGTGCCCGGCCGTGGGCAGATCAAGTCCCGCCAGCATCGCCAAGAGAGTCGACTTGCCGGCGCCTGAGGCACCGGTTATCGCCACCGTCTCACCTTTGGCGATGTCGAAGGAGACATCGTGCACAATGGCGAGCGGTCCTTCCGGACTGCTAACCTGCTTGGTGAGGTTTACGACCTTGAGAACGCTATCGGCATTGGCGCGCTGCGGGGCGCTCGCACTGACACTGCTGCTCATCGGGCTCCAGGGCGCGTCTGCCGCGCAAAATCGCATCATCCTCAGTTTCGGTGACAGCCTGAGCGCGGCGTACGGGCTGCAACCCGAGCAGGGCTGGGTCGCCCTGCTGCAACAACGGCTCCGCAGCCAAGGGTACGAGTACCAAATCATCAACGCCAGCGTCAGCGGCGAGACCAGCAGTGGCGGGCTGGAAAGACTGCCCCACCTGCTCGCGCTGCACCACCCCGCCGTCGTCCTGCTCGAGTTGGGCGCCAACGATGGCCTGCGCGGCTTGCCTCTGCAGACGGTTCACGACAACCTGGCGCACATGATCTCCCTGTCCAAGGCCGCCGGGGCCGCTGTCCTGCTGCTCGGCATCCGGCTTCCGCCCAACTATGGCCCCCGCTACGGAAATGGCTTCGCGGATCTGTATTCAAGCCTGGCCCGCGAGCAGCAGGTGCCCTGGGTCCCCTTCCTTCTGGAGGGCGTGGCCCTGCATCCGGATCTGATGCAGGCAGACGGCCTGCATCCCCAGGCGGCCGGTGAGCCGCAGGTGCTCGACACGGTCTGGTCCTCACTGCTCCCGTTGCTGAGGCACTGAACATGGAACGGATCTGGCTCAAGTCCTACCTGCCCGGCATGGCCACAGACATCGATCCGGCGGCGCTGCCCTCCCTCAAGCACATGGCGGAGCAGAGTTTCCGGCAATTTGCAGACCGCGCTGCCTACATTCAGATGGGACAGTCCCTGACCTACGGCGAGCTCGAACGGCAGTCACGGGATTTCGCGGCCTGGCTGCAGAATGCGGCGGGCCTGAAACGCGGCGATCGTATCGCCATCATGCTGCCCAATGTCCTGCAGTATCCGATCGCGATGTTCGCGGCCCTGCGCGCGGGCCTGACGGTGGTGAACACCAATCCGCTCTATACCGCACCGGAGCTGGAACATCAGCTCGCGGACGCCGGCTGTCTCGCCATCGTGGTGCTGGAGAATTTCGCGCACGTGCTGGAGGCGGTGCTGCCGCGCACCGCGGTCCGTCACATCATCACGACCAGCGTCGGCGAGCGGCTGGGATTTCCCAAGTCCGCCGTCGTCGACTTCGTCGTGCGCCGTGTGCGCAAACAGGTGCCGGCCTGGCACCTTCCCGGAGCACTTGGTTTCGGCACGGTGCTCGCCGCCGGGCGCAAGCTCGTGATGAAGGAGGAACAACTCAATCACGAGGACGTGGCATTTCTCCAGTACACGGGCGGCACGACCGGTGTCGCCAAGGGCGCGGTACTGACCCATGGCAACATCTGCGCCAATGTTCTACAGGCCTCTGCGTGGATAGCGCCGTTCCTGCCCGCGACCACCGATTCGGCCCAATATCTGATCACGCCCATTCCGCTGTACCACATCTTTGCATTGACGGCGAACTGCATGCTGTTCCTGCGCCTGGGATGGACCAATGTCCTGATCACCAATCCTCGTGATTTTAAGGGCTTCGTCGCTGAACTCGGCCGCTACCGGTTCGCGTTTCTGAGCGGCGTCAATACCTTGTTCAACGCCCTGCTGCATAACTCGGGCTTCGCGAAACTGGATTTCAGTCATCTGAAAATCACGTTGGGCGGGGGCATGGCCGTGCAGGAAACCGTCGCGCGACGCTGGAAGGCGGCCACCGGTAATCCGCTTACCCAGGCATGGGGTTTGACCGAGACCTCCCCTGGCGCCTGCATCAATCTGCCGGGAACTGATTTCAATGGCTCGATCGGTCTGCCGATTGCCTCAACCGAAATCTCGATTCGGGATGACGCCGGCGTGGAGGTCTCGCTGGGCGCGCCCGGGGAAATCTGTGTGCGCGGTCCCCAGGTCATGCGCGGTTACTGGAACCGCCCCGATGAGACCGCCTTGGTGATGTTGCCCGAGGGCTGGCTGCGCACCGGCGACATTGGTCATATGGACGAGCGCGGTTACGTGTTCATCGAGGACCGTAAGAAGGACATGATCCTGGTCTCGGGATTCAATGTGTATCCCAATGAGGTCGAAGCGGTGGTGGCCGCCATTCCAGGCGTGATCGAGGCCGCAGCCGTGGCTCAGGCCGATGAGCACTCCGGTGAAGTCGTGGCCGTGTTCGTGGTCTCCAAGGATCCGGCGCTGACCGAACGTTCCATCATCGATCAGAGTCGGGCGTCCCTGACCGGCTACAAACTGCCGCGACACGTGTATTTCCGCACTGAGCTGCCCAAGTCCAACGTGGGCAAGATTCTGCGGCGCGTGTTGCGCGATTCGCTGGTGCAGCGGCGTTAGACGCAAGCCTTTTCCGCGCCTTTCAACGTAGTCACAGAAGGCGGGCGCACATATGCTCGCGCCCTGCACGTGCAGGGCGCGAGCCAAGCGGGAACGGTGGATGCGCGAACCTCAGTGCGCCGCGATCTCAGCCGCGACCACTGATGCGATGACGCCGCTGGCCACCGCCACCATGACGTAGTTGCCATCGACTTCGCGCCATTCATATCCTCTCGGCGGTGCCCGCAGATGGTGCTCCCGGTAGTCGACATGTGCGCCGCGCTTCCAGTCTTCGTCGCGCATTTTCGAGCCCTTCCTCCATTCGTCGTGGTGGACGTAATGGGGGCTGTCGTGGTCATGCCCTTGGTCGTGCTCGTCTGCGAAGGCCTGGGTGTTGGCGGCCGCCACCGCCAATCCGAGCAGTATCGACGTGACAAGTGGTGCTTTCATAGGGGCTCCTGATGATGTGTCTGGCAAAACGCCAGGTGGGGTTTGAATGCGTCTAACCTGTTGGCGACCTTACCGCCGTCACCCAGGGGCCGCTGTCGGGCGACAGACGGTCGGCACTAGGCACTAGCAGCGCTCGGGCGACAGACGAATCTGACGACCCTGGTAGCGCTCCCATCGCGATTCCAGTAGCGTTGCGCCAGTATGCGAATGAAGGGGGAAACGATGAAGAGTCGTGGGCTTTGGCGCGGCCTGGGTGCCGGGTGTGCTTTGTGGCTCGTACTCGGCAGTGCCGCCATGGCTGCGCCGGCTTACCGCCACTTCAAAGCGGCCATCTACGTCTCCATCGATGCCACGCAGAGGCTTGCGGATCCGAAGGTCCGCGACGCCGAATACCTGCGGATATCTTCTCAGCTGAAGTTCGATAAGGTGTATCTGGAGACCTATCGCAGCGGCCGCTTCGTCGATGAGGCCTCACTCGAGGCCATCAAGAAGTTCTTCCAGGGACACGGCATTGCCGTCGCAGGTGGCGTCGCCTTTTCCGCGCCCGAGCGCGGCGGCCAGTTCAGCACCCTGGACTATGAGGACCCGCATGACCGGGACGAGTGCCGCCGCGCCATGGAACTCACCGCGCGTCACTTTGACGAAATCATTCTTGACGACTTTTTCTTTTTCACCAGCAAGAGCGATGCGGATATCGCCGCCAAGGGCCAACGCAGCTGGACGCAGTATCGGCTCGAAAAGATGCGCGAGGTCTCAGAGGACCTGGTGCTGAAGCCCGCTCACGCCATCAATCCCCGCGTGAAGGTCATCGTGAAGTACCCGAATTGGTACGAACACTTCCAGGGCCTGGGATACGACCTCGACGTAGAAGCGAAGAGCTTCGACGACATTTACACCGGTACTGAGACGCGCGACCCGCAGATTACCGATCAGCTTCTCCAACAGTATGAGAGCTATCTGGTATTCCGGTACTTTGACAATGTGCGTCCTAATGGCCGCAATCTTGGGGGCTGGGTGGATACCTACGACATCCGCTACGTCGACCGCTATGCCGAGCAGCTGTGGGAGACGCTGTTCGCCAAGGCGCCGGAGATCACCCTCTTCAACTGGAGCGCTCTCGCTTCCCCCGCGCCGCTGGTTCCGGGAGAACGCCCATGGAGTTCGCAGCGCACGAGCCTGGATTGGAAGGCGCTGCTGGCCGCGCGCCCCGGCATACCCCAGCACGGCTCTCCCGGATGGGCGCGGGCGGCCGGCGTAGCCTTGGAACAGGCGGACCAGGTCGTCGGCGAGCTCGGCAAACCAATGGGCGTCGCAAGCTACAAACCATTCCAGTCGAGCGGCGAGGATTATCTGCACGACTACCTAGGTAACTTGGGGATTCCAATTGAGTTGACGCCGGTATTTCCGACTGAGGCTCCGGTGGTACTGCTCACCGAGTCGGCAAAAGCTGACCCCGACATCGTTGCGAAGATAAAACGTCAGCTGACTTCGGGTAAGACGGTCGTCATCACTTCCGGTCTGTTGCACGCGCTACAAGGCCACGGCATCGAGGACATCGTCGAACTCGAATACACCGGTCGCAAGATCGGACTGCGAGATTTCTTCGGCGCCTACGGCGCGGGCCGCGGCGTGAGCCTCAACGCGCCCGGGGAGGCGAGTCGTGCATTACTGTTCCCGGAGATCCGCTTCTACACGAACGATGCCTGGCCGCTGATCCGGGGCGTCGCCGAAGCGCGCGGCGTGCCGGTGCTACTCATGGAGCGCTACTCGCGCGGTATCCTGTATTTACTGAACATTCCGGACAACCCCGGTGATCTGTACGAGCTGCCGAGGCCCGTCACGCAGGCGATCCGCAGCTACATCCAAGGAAACTTTCCCGTGAGACTGGATGCGCCCGCGCAGGTGAGCCTCTTTGCCTATGACAACGGCGCCTTCATCGTGGAGTCATTCCGCGCGGAGCCGGCATCTGTTGAGGTATCCGTTCTGGGCGCTCACCGCACGCTCAAGGACCTGATGTCCGGTGAGGTAATCAGCGCGGAATCGGCAGTCGGCAATACCGAAGCCAGGAACCCGGTTCTCGCGCCTCGGACGCGCTTTGAGATGCAAGTGCCGCCGCACTCCTATCGCGTTCTGATTGCGCAGTAGCTCAGCTGCGAGGCGGCGTGCGGCGTATGGCGATGACTGCGGCACCAACCTCGACGCCCACCTTGCCTTCAGCGACCTGCTCTGGATCGGGACCGTGTGAGCGCATGAAGAGGTCAATGACCTCAAGAAAGCCGTCGGCGCGCTTATCCAGCTGTGTCCTGAACAACGGCAGCGATCGCGAATCAACGTTCCCGATAAGAGTCCGAACCGGCAATTGCGCGCCCGCCGGAGAATTCAGGTTGTGTTCGAGGGTATTGAGAATGTCACCGGCGGTCTCAGCAGTAGTCAGCATCGAGTCGATATTTGCGCCACCGCTTACTGGGTTTCGACGCATGGCCCTGACCCGACCGCCGCTCACGAGCCGGATGGCGCCAACTCGCTCCAGCTCCGACAGGATCGTCTGGTGGTATACGCCCCCACTGTAGAGTTCGACGAGTTGGCGAAAGCTGTGCCGTTCACCGTCGACTGGCAGTACCGCCGGGTCACCCAAGCTTGTCTGGAATTGCTTATCGTCATACCACCCATTGAGCACCCGGGCAGCCCGATGTAACTGCGTATTGCTTCGCGGATGGAACTCATCTTGGGGATTGGCAAGGATGCTCGGCAGAAATGCACGGTTGATTCCGGTGATTACGGCGAGCTTCGAGTACGTAACCCGTTCGCCCTGCTCTGCGAGGTACTCGGACCCTGCATGGGCGTAGACGCTATCGACTATGGCTTTGAATTCGCCGGCGCTGACGCCGAGCCGTACCAAGATCCGCACCAGGGGATGCAGGACTCGACGGCACATGACACCAAGGGCAGGGCGGATATCCGACACTGGGTCAGCCTACCTAGGATAGGCGTGGCCCGCAGCTGCTATTTTTACAGCAAAAGTTCAAATTTTGGAAACGCAAACGACCCGCAGCCTCAATTTGAAGCTGCGGGTCGCCGCGATCAGGGAATACCGATCCGCGACTCGACTTAAGAGTGTCCGCCCCCGCCGGTACCAGTGATTGCGCCGCCACCACCGGTTCCAGTGATCGCGCCGCCACCACCCGTGCCGGTAATAGCGCCACCGCCACCTGTTCCGGTGATCGCACCGCCACCACCCGTGCCGGTAATAGCGCCGCCACCACCGGTTCCAGTGATCGCACCGCCGCCACCCGTGCCGGTAATAGCGCCGCCAC